>CAYWFQ010000072.1:0-11351 GCA_964457505.1 uncultured Flavobacterium sp. | reverse complement strand
ACTTCATTGGTGCCGACAATGGTATTTTGAGTATGCTTACGCAAAAAGTGGTTCCTCAAAAAATGGTGGCTATCACCATTCACGATCGTCTGCATAATGAGGCTACTGATTTAGATGTTTTTGTAAATGTAGCTTGCCATTTATCTAAAGGTGGTTTACTAAATGTAATTGGTAAAGAAATTACCCAATTAAAAGCAGTAACTGGTTTACAAGCAACTGTGGCTAATGATTTTAATTCTATCAAAGGGAATGTGATTTACATCGATCATTTTGGTAATGTGGTGACCAACATTTCAAAAAAACAATTTTTAGATGTTGCCAAAGGAAGGCCTTATGAAATTGTTATGAAAACCAAAAACATCAAAACTATTTTACCTAACTATTCCTCTATTGCGACCAATGAAAAATATGCCATAAAGAATTATGAGGGCGAAAAATTAGCACTTTTTAACGAAGCTGGTTTTTTAGAAATTGCCATTTTTAGAAGTAATCCATCAAAAATTGGGTCGGCTAATAGTTTACTTGGTTTGAGTTATAGAGATGTAGTTTTAATTCAGTTTAAAAATTAACAAATTTATGTTCGTACGCATTGTAAAAATGAGTTTTCATCAGGAACATATTCCTGCGTTTCTAGAAAATTTTGAATTGGTTAAGAATCAAATACGAAATTTCCCTGGAAATCGTTTATTAGAATTGTATCAAGACAAAAACAACACATCGGTTTTCTTTACTTACAGTTATTGGGAAAGCGAAGACGATTTGGAAAACTATAGAAAATCAGCGCTTTTTAATGAAGTTTGGGATTTTACCAAGAAATTATTCAATGACAAACCGGAAGCTTGGAGTGTAGATAAATTAAGCCCCCTAACCCCCAAAGGGGGAATGAGCAACATAATAAATTGATAAAAACAAATAATTTTTGAACCTAATTTCCACAATCGGTTCCCTTCCCTTCGGGGAGGGTTAGGGTGGGGCTTCAATATGAAATCAATAGTATTACGTGAAATAAAATCGTTCTTTGGCTCACCAATAGGTTATTTGGTGATTGCTATTTTTCTTATTTTAAACGGACTGTTTCTTTGGGTTTTTGAAGGAGATTACAATATTTTAAACTCAGGGTTTGCTGATTTGACTCCGTTTTTCACTTTATCACCATGGATTCTGATTTTCTTAATTCCAGCGGTAACGATGCGCAGTTTTTCAGATGAAAAAAAACAAGGAACTTTAGAATTATTACTAACCAAACCCTTGAGCATTTGGGAAATTGCAAATGGAAAATTTTTAGGAGCAGTTATACTTATTTGCATGGCAATTGTACCCACTTTCATTTATGTAGCAGCCATTTCTAGTTTAGGAATGCCAGAAGGAAATATTGACATGGGGAGTACTTTAGGTTCGTATTTTGGATTGTTGTTTTTGATTGGTGCCTATACTGCAATTGGCATTTTCACCTCGACACTTTCAGACAATCAAATTGTTGCCTTTATAGTAGCTGTATTTTTATGTTTTTTGTTCTTTTTTGGTTTCGAAGGATTGGCGTCCTTAACTCCTGATTTTTCAAATACAATTGCTTATTTAGGCATGCAAGATCATTATAAAAGTATGAGTCGCGGTGTTTTGGACACCAGAGATATTCTTTACTTTTTGAGTGTCATCGTAGTTTTTTTATCGTTTACTGTTAATCAACTTAAATCATTTCAATCCTAATGAATACTGCAACTAAAAACAGGCTGAAATCAATAGGAATTACGATCGTGATTGTATTGCTTTTAAATACAATAGGGAGTTTCTTTTTCTACCGATTTGATTTAACCAAAGATAAAAGATACACCTTATCACCTACTTCGTTACAAATCATTGAACAGGTTAAAAATCCGCTGTACATCAAAGTGTATATGCAAGGAGAATTACCTTCCGAATTCAAGCGTTTGCAATTAGAAACGCGCCAAATGTTGGAAGAATTCCAAGGCTATAATTCTAATATTGTTTTTGAATTTATCGATCCTTTGGAAGACGAGGCTACCAGCATGGACAATATCAAAGAATTGTACCGCAAAGGGCTTACGCCAATTAATATTTCAGTGGACAACAAAGGCAAGCAATCACAGGCAATGGTTTTTCCTTGGGCAATTGCAGTTTATGATAACAAAGAAGTCAATATTCCTTTATTGAAAAATATCATGGGAGCATCGACTACCGATAAAGTAATCGGTTCGGTGCAACATCTGGAATATTCCATAGCCGATGCGCTGAATAAAATAACAAAAGACAAACTGAAGAAAATCGCAATTATAAAAGGCAACGGTGAATTACACGAAGCTTATATAGCGAAGTTTTTATTGCAAACCAAAGAAAGTTACCATATTGGACCGTTTACTTTAGATTCGGTAGCCAAACAACCAATCAATACGCTTGAGGCATTAAAAAAATACGATTTAGCCATCATTGCTAAACCTACAGAAGCTTTTTCTGAAGGCGAAAAACAAGTATTGGACCAGTACATTGTTGATGGTGGAAAAACAATTTGGTTAATCGATCAAGTAGTCGCTGAAATGGATAGCTTGTATAGTCCAACAGGAAGCGCAATGGCGTTTTCAAGAGACTTAAATTTGAATGATTTTTTCTTTAAATATGGCGTCAGAATTTATCCTGATTTAGTGAAAGATGAACAAGGAAGTCCAATAAAATTAGCTACTGGCGAACAAGGAAGTGCCACTCAATTTCAAGAATTCAATTGGAAATTTGCACCTCAGGTATACCCACAAAGTAAACATCCAATTGTGAAAAATTTGGGCGGAATCAAATTTGATTTTGCCAATGCTATTGATACTTTAAAAAACGGCATCAAGAAAACCGTTTTATTACAATCTTCACTTTATTCAAAACGAATTGGCACACCAACCGAAATCAACTTGAATAGCGTTAACGAAGAAACTACACCAGCTGATTACTTGAATAAAGGCACTATTCCACTTGCAGTTCTTTTAGAGGGGAATTTTCATTCGATGTTCGAAAATAGAGTATTGGCTTTTGATCAAACTAATTTTCAAGCCAAGGGAAAATCGGGTAAAATGATTGTCATTTCGGATGGAGATGTCATTAAAAACCAATTGGATAAAAATTTGCTTCCTGTAGAATTAGGCTACGATCAACGCTCAGGAAATTTGTACGATAACAAAGATTTTCTGATGAATTGCGTTAATTATTTATTGGATGATACTGGACTTATTAACATTCGTTCTAAAGATTTAGATTTGCCTTTGTTAGACAAAGAAAAGGTCTATGAAAACTATACCTACATACAATTCCTAACTATCGGGCTACCAATTGTTGTATTGACCCTCTTTGGCTTTGTTTTTACTTTCCTTAGAAAAAGAAAATACAGCCGATAGATGTTAATAAAAAATTTTCCATACTAAACTAGTTTACGATATATTTGTAAAAAAGTATATCCCAAAAAATATAAAATAAAACAGATGAAATTTATAGTATCGAGTTCGTACTTATTAAAACAATTACAAGTTCTAGGGAGCGTTATCAATAGTAACAATACCTTACCTATTTTAGATAATTTCTTATTTGAATTGAACAACAATCTTTTGACTGTTTCAGCTTCTGATTTAGAGACTACTATGTCGGCTACTTTAGATATTGATTCTACTAGTCAAGGAAGTGTTGCTGTTCCAGCTAAATTGCTTTTGGAAATTCTTAAAACATTCCCAGAGCAGCCACTAACTTTTACTGTTGAAGAAAATAGTACTATCGAAATCAGTTCTAATTCTGGTAAATATGCTTTGGCGTATGCTCCAGGTGAAGAGTTTCCTAAATCAGTTAACTTAGACGAACCTTCTGTAACTTTAGTTCCTGCTGATGTATTGGCAACAGCAATTAGCAAAACTATTTTTGCTGCTGGTAACGATGATTTGCGTCCGGTTATGTCAGGAGTATTTTTCCAATTTTCTCCTCAAGGTTTGACTTTTGTAGCAACAGACGCTCACAAATTAGTAAAATATGCACGTACCGATGTTACCGCTTCTCAAGTAGCTGATTTCATTATGCCAAAGAAACCTTTGAACATCTTAAAAAGTATTTTAGGTGCTTCGGATGCGGAAGTAAAAATTGAATATAATGATTCTAACGCGACTTTCTCATTTGACAATTATTTGTTGATGTGTCGTTTAATCGATGGAAAATATCCAAACTACGAAGCGGTTATTCCTAAAGAAAATCCAAACAAATTAATGATTGACCGTTCTCAATTCTTGAGTTCTGTGCGTCGTGTGGCAATTTTCTCTAACAAAACCACTCACCAAATTCGTTTGAAAATTGCGGGAGCTGAATTGAACGTTTCTGCTGAAGATATTGACTACTCTAACAAAGCGGAAGAAAGATTGACTTGTGATTATCAAGGAGACGATATGCAAATTGGGTTTAACTCTCGTTTCTTAACTGAGATGTTGACCAACTTACAATCAGACATGATAATGTTAGAAATGTCATTACCTAACCGTGCTGGAATTCTAACTCCAGTTGATGGTTTAGAAGAAGGAGAAACAGTTACTATGTTAGTTATGCCAGTAATGTTGAACGCTTAGTATAACAAACAAAATTGAAATAAAAAAACCGCTATCTTTTAAAAGGTAGCGGTTTTTCTTTACTAAAACCTTTGCTCTAAATTACGCCCATCTTTTTCATTAAAAAAGTAGCACTTTTGTTTTTGCAGATTCCATCTCTAAGTTTGTAATCAAAATGTAGGTCATCTTCTTTTATTTCCACTTCAAAACATGCATTCGTTAAGATGTTTGGATATTCATTTGTAGTCAAGCACACTTCAATATCGTGTGTGGCGATAGCACCAATGGATTTTTTTCCGATTACTTTTTTAATCACTTCAATCGTTCCATTGCGTTTGTCGTCCGAATTAGTGCCTCTTAAAATCTCATCCAGCAAAACAAATGCGGGTTGGTTTTGCAATGCATCCATAATTTGCTTCAAACGCTTAATTTCGGCAAAGAAATACGATTCACTATCAGAAAGGGAATCGGATAATCGCATGGACACCAAAACTGGCAAAGGATGAATACTAGCCGCCGAAGCACAAACAGGCGAACCTATTCCTGCCAAAACCATATTGATTCCTAAACTTCGCAAAAAAGTACTTTTTCCCGACATGTTAGAGCCTGTCAAAATCATAAATGATTGGGGTTGAAACGCAACTTCATTACCTACTCTTGTGATTGGATTTAATAAAGGATGGCTCAAATCAGTAAATGAAATTTCAAAATGAGTATTCAATTTTGGATAAGCAAAATCAGGATTGTTAAATGAAAAATTAGCTACACTATTGAGCATTTCAAATTCTCCAATAACGTCTAACCAGTTTTTTACTGCTTTGACATGTTCTCTTTTCCATGCAATCAAAGAATGTAAAACGTGAAAATGATACAAAACAGTTCCGTTAAACAAGGTCGCTGTTATCAAATTAGCAATTGTGTCCATTTTCGAAAACAACTCCGATAATTCTTTTAAATGACCACTAGCTTGAACTTTTTCAAACATCAGCTTTTTTTGTAAATCTTTTAACTTCTTAGAGGTATACGTTTGACTTTCAATTTTTTGCAACAACAAACTGTATTGATGAATGGTTTTGTCTATATCGGCCGTGTGGGCAATCTCGGCTTGAATGCGTTTAAAAAACAAGCCCATAAATGCCATGTTACCAACAAACAAATACGACAAAACAGTCAAATAAATCGAATGGAACGTTACTAAATACGTCACTAAAAAACCTATGAATAAAGCAGGTAAAACAAAAGAAATGATTCTGCTTAATAATGCAATTGGTTGGCTGTTGAAAACACTCCATTTTAGTAAATTCTCATAACTTGATTGAGTATCTTGACTGACTTTGGCTAAAGCCAAAAATTCTTGACGCCAATCTAATTGGTCTCTTAATTCCTGAATTGCCGCTTGATTTTCCTCAATTTCATCATTGGATAAGATTGTGGTTAATCGTTCTGCCAAGGTTTTTTTTCCAATGAAAGTAGCAGTTCTATTTAAATTTTGGAATAAAGAATGGGTTCCGAAAATATCCAAATCATAGCTGTAGGGATGATTGAAATCATTGAATTCTACACCTTCTTCAAAAGGGATTTTTTTTCTATGGAGATAGGCTATTTCATTTTTATTCACATCGACTAAGGCCTGAAGTAATTGTTTTTGAATCAATAATGTAGAATGATAACGCATCAAAATCAAAAAGGTTGCAAAAGATAAAAAAGCCAATCCACCCCAATAATTTTGATTTGTTTGAACGAAATAATACAATGCTACCAAAAAAAATACAATAGCCATTAGTCTAAAAAAACTAATGCTATTGTATTTCTTATTAAGGCTATTTAATTGGGCTATATAATTATCTTTTCTGATTTGGTATACTTCCATAATGTATTTTATTATCACAAATATACCAAATTAGGTTGGGACAAATACCCTTTATTTCATAGGGATAGACAAAATTGGAATTTCAAAATCAGTTGCTAATTTTTTAGTCAAACTGGGGTTAAAAAGGCCTTCAAAGAAACCTCTTTTATACGGCAATAGTGTCAATACATCCAGCTCTTTGTACATAATAAAATCTAAAATTGTGGCTTGAACATCATCACTTTCGATTACAAAAAACTCAATTGGTTCCGATTTGAATTCCTCTTCCCATTTGGCTATTGTTTCTTTGGCGACATCGGATTCAGATGTTTTTACATACAAACATTTGACTTTTGCTTTCGCTTTATGTGCCAATTCTAAAACGGATTGTAAGGCTTTTTTATCTTTGGTTCTAAATCGGGTCGTAAAACCAATTGTTTTTATCGAAGTAAACGGGGCCTCTGCAGGAATACACATTACCGGAACACTAACTTCTGTAACTACTGATGCAGAATTAGTTCCAATAAAAAAACTATCCCATCCTGTAGCGCCAAAAGTTCCCATTACCACATAATCAATTGTATCTTCCTTAATGGATTCGTTTATAGCGGTAACCAAATCGCCGTCTTTCAATCGGTGAGAGAGTTTAATTTTGTCCAAATGATGTGCTTCAGCAATAGCTCTCAGTTTAGGAATTTCGTCCTTAAACATGTCGAATTCGCTTAACGATACCGAATCATAAATTGCAGCATAATTCTCCGGAAAAAATTGATTGTCAAATACAGGCAATTCAAAGGTGTGTAACAAAACCAATTCACCATGAACTAATTTTGCAAATTCTAAAGCATGAACAAAAGCATTATTGGCTGCTTTTGAAAAATCGGTAGGAAATAGTATCTTTTTCATCTGTATCGTTTTTTTATAATTTAGTACCTCTAAGGTAATCATTATAAAACCTACATACTATGATAATTATCAGTTATTTACAATACACCAACAAATAAAATTACCCAAACAACAATATAAAAATAGAGAGCGAGAGTTTTATTATATTTGCATTATAGAACAATCAAAAATGATGCACAACGATTCCATCGTAGCTTTAGCGACACCTTCGGGAGCTGGAGCAATCTCCATAATTAGAATTTCGGGTAAAAATGCCATTGAAATTGGCGCAACTGTTTTTAAATCAATCAAAAACAAAGATTTACAACAGCAAAAAACCCACACCTTACATTTAGGTCATATTATTGATGATGGAAAAACCTTGGACGAAGTTTTAGTTTCTATTTTCAAAGGACCTAATTCGTATACAGGAGAAAATACCATTGAAATTTCTTGTCACGGATCTACCTATATTCAGCAACAAATCATTCAATTATTACTTCGAAAAGGCTGTCGCATGGCGGATGCAGGTGAATTCACTTTGAGAGCTTTCTTGAATGGCAAACTCGATTTATCACAAGCCGAAGCCGTGGCGGATTTGATTTCGTCAGACAACGAAGCGTCACACCAAATTGCGATGCAACAAATGCGTGGCGGATTCTCTAACGAAATTGCCAAACTGCGTGAAGAATTATTGAATTTTGCTTCGCTTATCGAATTGGAATTGGACTTTGCCGAAGAAGATGTAGAATTTGCTGACCGAACTCAATTTCATGAATTGTTAAACCGAATCGAATTTGTTCTCAAAAGACTGATTGACTCTTTTGCGGTAGGTAACGTCATTAAAAACGGAATTCCTGTGGCTATTGTAGGCGAACCCAATGTGGGAAAATCTACTTTGCTGAATGCGTTGTTGAACGAAGAACGCGCCATTGTTTCGGACATTGCTGGAACTACACGAGATACCATTGAAGACGAATTGAATATTGGCGGTATTGGCTTTCGATTTATCGACACGGCTGGAATTCGCGAAACGAAAGATGTTGTGGAAAGCATTGGAATTCAAAAAACATTTGAGAAAATAGAGCAAGCGCAAGTAGTCCTTTATTTGTTCGAAAGTTTAAAGTTTAAAGTTTCAGGTTCTGAATATATTACTGAAATTGAAAAAGTTAAAAACAAGTATCCGCTAAAACCTCTAGTAATTGTTATCAACAAATCGGATTTAATTTCAACTGAAGAAACACAACGTTTGCTTCAACAACTTGAAACGTTACACCTGAAACAAATTTTAATCTCAGCCAAACAAAAAACAGGCATTGACGAACTGAAAAACACCTTGCTTTCTTTTGTCAATACAGGCGCTTTGCGCAACAATGAAACCATTGTGACCAACACGCGTCATTATGATTCCTTGCTCAAAGCTTTGGACGAAATTCAAAAAGTAAAATTTGGATTGGAATCCAACCTTTCTAGCGATTTAATGGCTTTGGATATTAAAGAAGCGTTGTATCACTTTGGATTGATTACAGGACAAGTAACTAACGATGAGTTACTTGGTAATATATTTGCAAATTTTTGTATCGGGAAATAAAAACACACCACTAATGAAAAAATACTTTTTACATAACGGGACAGAAAGTTCAGGTCCTTTTAGTTTTGACGAATTAAGAGCCATGAAAATCGCCAAAACCACTCCAGTTTGGTTTGAAGGAATGGAAAAATGGAAGTATGCAAAAGATGTTGAAGAACTATCTGAATTAGTAGCCGTTACGCCTCCTCCTTTTCAAGTAGAAGAAGTTGTCTCACCTAAACCTACACGATCTACTTCTAATGCAGCTTTTTTAGGGTTGTCCAAAAATGGATTCATAGCCGTTGTAGCCATCATATTCATAATCACTACAGTTGTATTTAAGATTATCCAAAACAACCGCATCGAAGAGTTAGAGGCAAAAAATAAAAAAACAGAAATTGAAAACAGACGGATTGAACTTGAGGAAATCGAGAGAAAAAAAGATGAACAAGAAAAAATAGAACAAAAATTAGCAGAAGAAGAACGTAATGCTAAAGAAAAAAAACAAAGTGTTATCGATCGTATTTCTGAAATTGAAAGCGAAATGGCCGTTATCAAAGATAATTTAAATACGGCAAAAGAAAAGCTAGCCAAGGCAAGTGACTTCAAAGTATTACGAACTTCATCAGAAAAAAGTGAAGAGCTTAAAAAAATAAAAAAAGAAATCGAGGATTTTGAAAAAGAACTTGAAGATCTAGAAGCGGAGCAAAATCGATTGAATTTGGAACTCGATAAGATTAATTAATCTAATTCCCGAAATAATCCCCATCTACGTAAAACCATTTACCATTTTCAAACACAAATCGGGAATGCTCATGATGCACTTGTAACTGATTATTAGAGTCTAAATAATAGGCTTTAAAACTTACAGTAGTTGAAGTAACAGCAATTATTTCTAGACGCTGCCATTGATTATTAGTTGCCCAAAATGTGATTTCCTCTTTCGAATAATTAACTCTTTCAGAAGGATGTGTGGTTGCAATTAAATAATCAACATTATGAATTGCATAGGCAGCATAACGGGATCGCATCAAAGCTTCGGCAGTCATTGCACGTTGAGTTCCTCCAATAATGGGTTGGCAACATTGATTAAATAAAATTCCAGAACCACATAAACAACTTTGCATTGCAATTAATTTAGCGCGTTAATTTTTTGATGCAATTGATTCAATAACACTTGGTAGCGACTAATTTCAATCAAGTCGGCGTCATCATCCGAAAAATCAAGAAAATCATCCAATTGTGCGCTAATTTCAACTAATTTATCATTGGCTTCTTTCCCTTTTTTAGCAGCAATTAAATCAATTATTTTTTGCACTTCTTGTTGTAACAAATTGAAATCGTTGTTTTCCATATCTTAATTAATTGTTTCGTCTTGCTTATTTGCGTTGAATTGCTTGGTAATTTGCTTCAATTTTTCTTTTCGAGCCATTGCCGCTTTTTTAACTTTATCTTGCTCCTTGTGCAATTTGTCGTTATGCTTTTTGATATTCCTTTCGTTATTTCTTCCCATAATTTTGTTACAGTTGTTCCCGTTTAATTTCTTCCAACGACTTTTCAGTATAGATAAGTCCGTTAATAATCTTCATTCTTAAATCGTCTAAATCATCATACTCAAAATACTTTGCCCAAGAAGTTAGTTCCAATAAATTCCGAACCTGTTTAATTCTTTTAGTCGTTTCAAAACTCGTTCTAAGTACTGCTTTTTGATTGTAATTAGGATTGTTCTTATGTTGGTAATTTACCGTTTTCTTTTCGAAATTGGCTTCCAAATAGTACAACTTTTCAGTTGCATTATCAGGATAAAAGTGGGTCCAAAGCGCAAAACCTAATTTGTATTTTGAATACGACTCTACTTCCATCATCTCTAAACGCCATTTGCTATTCGCCAGTCTCCCCCAATGGTTAGACAAACGATACATTCCTTCTTTTGTGTAATAATACGAACTTCCTGCTTTGCTCTCATACTGAACCGACAATCCTTCAATAGCAGAAAGTGGTAGTTCGTTAAAAACACAAAAGGTATTTTTAAACGCATTCGGGCTGGGACGGAATTGTTTTACCATACTGCAAAAGTAAGTAGAATCTCCTTTTCAGCCTAAACAAACAATAATTGATTAAGTTTGCAGTCTAAAAAATATAAAAATCGAGATTATGTCTAAATCTTCACACGATAAAATGCTTCAAAAAGGAGTTTTTACAGGAATAATGGAACAAGATGAAAATGGTAACTTCTTTTGTGGAGAATACCTTTTGGATTATAAATTAGCATCATCAAATCATGCAATTGGCGATTGGATCACAATCAAATCTATCATTGAAAATCCAAGCGATATTAGCTACAATAAATACCCTAAAAAGTCAAAAAACTTTGACAAAGCCAATAACAAACCTGAATATTAACTAGGTAGATACTCCCTAATTTTAAGAATATTCTTTGGTCCACACCAAAAACTTAAAAAAAAGTGTACCT
>CAYWFQ010000071.1:0-11357 GCA_964457505.1 uncultured Flavobacterium sp. | reverse complement strand
GCACACCAAATCAACATAAATTTAGAGAACCATAAATACGCCGAGAAAACTCTAATACCAAACATAAATTTAGCTAAATCGTGTATATGACTTGTATTAACGTACTCTAAATATCCTTTTGATTTAAGGTATAAAGTAACCATAGCTATCATTGTAATACCACTTACAAAGAAACTAGCAAAAACATACCATCCAAATAATGTACTGAACCAATGAGGATCAATTGACATAATCCAGTCCCAAGACATAATCGACTCAGAAACGATGAAGAATACCAAAAATCCAGCAGACATTTTAAAATTCTTTTTGTAGTTCAAGTTGTCATTTGATTCATCTTGAGCCAAACAGTTTTTTCTTGAATAATAACGATATAAATTCCAACCTAGTAAGAAAATTGCAGCTCTAACAATCCAAAAAGGGAAATTAAGATAGCCTGATTTTCCAGCAATAATATGATCATAATTTGAACTAGTAGGATCTGTAACACCTTCTCCTAACCATACAAATAAGTGATTAAAATGCAAACCAGATAAAATTAGGAATACAAAGAATAAGACAGAACCTACAGGTAGGTATGCTGTAATACCTTGCATAACTCTAAATAATACTGGAGACCAACCTGCTTGTGCAACTTGTTGAATAGCATAAAATGCTAAAGTTCCCATAGAAATTAATAAAAAGAAAATACAAGCAACATACAATGCAGCCCATGGTTTGTTTTGCAATTGGTGCAATATGTGAGTTAAATGAGCCTCGTGTTCTGCATGAGCATCTACTTCAGAATTTGTAGTAGCTTCTTCATGTGCTTTTTCTTCATGAGCTTCAGTTTTCACTTCATGAGAATTATCAACTTCATGTGCCTCTGTAGCTTCATGTCCTTTTTCAATAGGAGCCTCCGCTTTCACTTCATGTGTAGCTTCAGCATCATGTTTTGCTTCTCCATGACCACCGTGGCTATCTGCAGCTAAAAGTGCTTCTACTTCTTTAATATCTTTAGGAGCAGTATAAAAACCATAACCTATTCCTAAAAGACCTACAGCCATAAGGATTAAAGAGAAAGTTTTTAATTTACTTGAAAATGTATACATATCTTATACGATCAGTTTGTTCAACAATTATAATTCGCTTTTAAGTTTAAGCACGTAGTTAGCAACTAACCAACGTTCTTTGGTATCCAATTGATTGGCATGAGAACCCATTGAATTTAGACCGTAAGTAATCACATGGAAAATACTTCCTTCTGTGATTGGTCTATCAGCATAACTTGGTACACCAAGAAATTTTTCTCTTTCAACTAATTTTCCTTTACCGTTACCAGCAGCACCATGACAACTGATACAGTAAATTTCATACAGTTCTTGACCTTTGGTTAAATCTTTCTGAATAGAATCTAATGGAGATTTAAGATTAGCCTTAGCCAATTCATATCCAGCAGTTGAATTTTCATATTCATAAGGAACAAAACCTCTGTTAATTGATCCAGCAGCAGGAAGCTGACCTTCTTTACCATCCTTAAATGCAGCTGACTCAGAGTAGGTTTCATATCCTACTGATTCATACATATTTGGGAAATACTGGTAGTTTGGAGCAGATTTATCATGGCATGATGAAACTAATACAGTCATACCAATTAAAAACGCTGTTTTAAATATACTTTTCATAACTATGATTAATGCTTATCTATTACTTTTACTTCAACAGCTCCAGTACTTTCAAAGAATGAAACTAATTCTTCTTCATTATTATTTACCGCAACTTCCATTAAAAAATGGTCATCTGTTGTTCTTACATCTGGATTTTCAGCTTGTTTGAATGGCCATAATTTACTTCTCATATAAAAAGTAATTACCATTAAGTGAGCAGCAAAAAATACCGTTTCTTCAAACATAATTGGTACGAAAGCAGGCATGTTTTCGATATAGCTAAAACTTGGCTTACCTCCAATATCTTGAGGCCAATCTTGAATCATAATATAATTCATCATCCAAGTCCCAAAAGAAATACCACAAACTCCATATAAAAAAGCACAAATGGCTAAACGTGTTGGTGCAAGTCCCATAGCTTTATCCAATCCATGAACAGGAAATGGACTAAAAACTTCTTCGATATGATAATGAGCAGCACGTGTTTTTTTAACGGCATCCATCAATATATCATCGTCATTATAAATGGCGTATATTACTTTATTACTCATGGTGTGATTCTTTATTTGCTCTTTCTCTAATATAATTATCTCCTGTTGCTTTTAAAATTGTTTTAACCTCTGCTTGAGCAATAACTGGGAAAGTTCTAGCATACAATAAAAACAATACGAAAAAGAAACCAATTGTTCCGATGAAAATACCAATATCAACAAATGTTGGTGAGAACATTGTCCATGAAGATGGCAAGTAATCTCTGTGTAATGAAGTTACGATGATTACGAAACGTTCGAACCACATACCAATATTTACAACAATAGAGATGATAAAAGAGAACATAATACTTGTTCTTAATTTTTTAAACCACATGAATTGAGGAGAGAACACATTACAAGTCATCATAGACCAGTAAGCCCACCAGTACGGTCCTGTTGCTCTATTCTACACCTGAATACCAAGCTACAAATAACTCAGTGATGTAAGCTACCCCAACAATAGAACCTGTAATCATGATTACAATGTTCATTAATTCAATATGTTGAACAGTGATATAAGCTTCTAAATTAGATACTTTTCTCATGATAATAAGTAAAGTATTTACCATTGCAAATCCAGAGAAAACTGCTCCTGCAACGAAGTAAGGTGGGAAAATTGTAGTATGCCATCCAGGAATTACCGAAGTAGCAAAGTCCATAGATACAATAGTATGCACAGAAAGTACCAAAGGAGTTGCTAAACCTGCAAGAACTAAAGATACTTCTTCAAAACGTTGCCAATCTTTAGCTCTACCACTCCATCCAAAACTCAAGATAGAATAAATTCTTTTATGAAAAGGAGTAATTGCTCTATCTCTTAACATTGCGAAGTCAGGTAATAATCCAGTCCACCAGAAAACTAATGAAACTGAAAGGTAAGTTGAGATTGCAAACACGTCCCACAATAATGGCGAGTTAAAGTTTACCCATAATGAACCAAATTGATTCGGAATAGGCAATACCCAGTAAGCCAACCAAGGACGACCCATATGAATAATTGGGAACAAACCAGCCTGAATTACAGAGAAAATGGTCATTGCTTCCGCAGAACGGTTAATAGCCATTCTCCATCGTTGACGGAAAAGTAATAATACTGCAGAAATTAATGTTCCTGCGTGACCGATACCAACCCACCAAACGAAGTTAGTGATATCCCAAGCCCATCCCACGGTTTTATTTAATCCCCATGTTCCGATTCCTGTAGATACAGTATAGATAATACAGCCTAATCCCCAAAGGAAAGCTGTTAATGCGATTGAAAACACAATCCACCAATGTTTGTTAGCTTTACCTTCAACGGGAGCTGCAACATCAACTGTTACATCGTGATAAGATTTATCACCTATAACTAAAGGTTTTCTAATGCTTGATTCGTAGTGAGACGACATAATCCTTTATCTTGTTTCTTAATTAATATTTTTATTACTAGGTATTTCTAACTTTAACGTGATAGATCACATTTGGTTTAGTTCCTACATGCTCTAATAAATGATACATTCTATCATCAGCCGCCAACTTAGCTACTTTTGCTTCAGTATCATTAACATCTCCAAACACCATTGCTCCAGTAGAACATGCATTTGAACAAGCTGTTTGGAATTCACCATCAACTATAGCTCTTCCTTCTTTCTTAGCTTTTAGGATTGTTGCTTGCGTCATTTGAAGACACATAGAACATTTTTCCATAACTCCACGAGAACGAACATTCACATCTGGATTCAATACCATACGACCTAAATCATCATTCATATGATAATCAAATTCGCTATTTTGGCTATATAAGAACCAGTTGAAACGACGTACTTTATAAGGACAGTTATTAGCACAGTAACGTGTACCAACACATCTGTTGTAAGCCATATTGTTTTGACCTTGGCGTCCGTGAGAAGTTGCTGCAACAGGACAAACCGTCTCACAAGGAGCGTGGTTACAGTGTTGACACATAACAGGTTGGAATGCTACTTGAGGATTATCCCCTGCTTTTTCCATTTCGTTAAATGTTGACAATGAACTTGACAAACCTGCAATATTTTCTTTTCTTTCATTATCACCTTCAAAAGTACTTTCAGAAGAATAATATCTATCAATACGCAACCAATGCATATCACGACTTCTTCTAACTTCTGATTTACCTACTACAGGAACATTGTTCTCTGCGTGACAAGCAATAACACAAGCACCACAACCAGTACAAGCATTTAAGTCGATTGAAAGATTAAAGTGATGTCCAATTGAACGATCAAATGAATCCCATAAATCAACTTTAGTTGACTCTACTTCTTTGTGATCCAAAGATACCATAGGAACTTCATTCCATTCTTTAGCATCTTTAGTATTGAATATCTCTAAAGTTGTTTCTTTAATGATATCCCCTCTTCCCATCAACGTTTTTTGACCTTGAACACAAGCAAACTCGTGTTCTCCATCAGCTTTAACTAAGGAAACAGATTGTACATTATTAAACCCTTTATATAAAGCGTAAGCATTAATACCTACAGCCATTTCTTCTTTTAGAGCAGCTTTACGACCATATCCTAAAGCTAAACCTACAGTTCCAACCGCTTGACCTGGTTGAACAATTACAGGCACATTTTCTAATTTAGCACCCTCTGTAGTTGTTATAGTAGCATAACTACCATTTAATCCTCCATTAGCAACAATTTCATTTGTCAATCCTAATTTTTTAGCATCAGCATTAGAAACAGTTACATAATTATCCCAAGAAACTCTTGTAATTGGATCTGGAAACTCTTGCAACCAAGGATTATTAGCTTGTTGTCCATCACCTAAACCAGTTTTAGTATATAAAACTAATTCAAATGCTTCGGCAGCTTTTGATTTTGATAAAGCAGCAGCAGCAGCAGTATAATCCGCTGAACCAGAAGTTGCTGTTGGAATAACACCAACATAAACACCATCATGCAACACTTTGTTCCAAGAAGAACCTGCTATTATTGAAGCAGCCGTACCTTTGATATAATCGTAAAAAGTACCCGCATTACCATTTAATGATAATAATACGTCTTGAAATTGTTTTGTATTAAATAATGGACGAATTGTAGGTTGAGTAAGGCTATAAGTACCTTTAGTCAAACTTAAATCGTTCCAAGATTCTAAATAATGAGGAACTGGAGCTGCTATAGTAGTAACAGAAGCCGTTTCATCTTCTTTCAATGAAAATGAAACTGAAGTAGTTACTTTCTTAAGTCCTTCTACAAAAGAAGCACTATCAGCTAAAGTATATACAGGATTAACACCACTCATAATCAATGTATGCACGCTACCAGCTTTCATTTCATTAACTAATTGAGCTACTTTTTCGTTAGATCCTTTTCTTATTTGTCTTGTTCCAGAAGTAGTAAAAGCTTCACTAGCCAATTTTTGATTGATAGCTAAAACTAATAATTGAGCATTTTTATCTTGAATTCCAGATACTAATACTCCTTTTGAACCGGCAGCCTTTAATTGTTGTGCTGCTTTAGTAACTTCTGATTTAAATTGATCATCTAAACTTACCGCAACTGAAGATCCAGTTACAATATTATATATATGAACTAATGCTTGTTTTTGATTAGCAGTTGACATAGGCAAACGCTTATCAGCAGCAGCACCAGATAAAGTCATATTCGCTTCCAATTGGAAATGACGTGACATTTTCCCGTTTTTAGGAATTCTACCTTGAGCATAACCAGCAGCGTATCCACCACCTTGCCAATCTCCAAGTATATCAGCTCCAACAGAAACAATTAAAGATGCTTTAGCAAAATCATAATCCACTAACGCTCTTTCTCCATATACTGATTCAAAAGCATCTAAAGCTTCTGAAGAAGAAACTGCATCGTAAACAATATGTTTTGCATTTGGATTTTTAGCAATAAATTCAGCGATCAACTTTTCAGTTGATGGACTTGCTAGAGTATTAGTTAACAACACTACTTGACCACCTTTTGCTTTTGCTTCTACAATGCTTGATGCAATCTTATAATTAACATCAGCCCAACTTGCATTGGCTCCAGCAATTTTAGGTTCTTTCAAACGCATACTGTCATAAAGAGACAATATAGACGCATGAACTCTTGCATTAGCAGAAAATTTCGCTCCAGCAATTGCGTTGTTATCTATTTTAATCGGACGACCTTCACGTGTTTTAACTAATAAATTAGCAAAATCAAAACCGTCAAAAACAGACGTTGCATAATAATCAGCTACACCTGGAATAATTTGTTCCGGTTGCAACACATAAGGTATTGATTTATGAACAGGACCTTCGCAAGCAGCAAGAGTTGCCGCTGCAGTACTAAATCCAACGTACTTTAAAAAGTCACGACGTGTTGTAGATGAGGATGCCAAGGCATCATTATTTCCTAAAAATTCATCTGTAGGAATTTCTTCAACGAATTCGTTATTTTTAAGCGCCTCAACAATAGAACTATTTCCGTCTAGTTCCTCAACACTTTTCCAGTATTTTTTGTTTGATGACATATATAAATATTAAAAACTTAATAATTTGATTAATAGTGACATTTACCACATTCTAAACCTCCCATTTGAGCAGCAGTCAATTTCTCTACTCCGTATTTTTTAGAAAGTTGTTCATGGATTTTAGTGTAATATTCATTACCCTCCATTTTAACATCAGTTTTTCTATGGCAATCAATACACCAGCCCATTGTTAAAGGAGCAAATTGTTTTTGAATCTCATATTCTTCAACAGGACCATGACAAGTTTGACATTCAACACCAGCAACAGTAACGTGTTGTGAGTGATTAAAATATACAAAATCTGGCAAGTTATGAATACGAACCCATTTTACAGGTTGTGTTTTCCCAGTGTACGATTGAGTTGTTTTATCCCATCCCACAGCGGTATATAATTTTTGGATTTGCTCGTCATAAAATGCTTTGCTGTACTCTGGAGTAGCAGTAGTTTCAGCAACTTCAGCAATGTTTTTATGACAGTTCATACAAACATTCAATGAAGGAATACCAGCGTTTTTACTTACTCTTGCAGCAGAGTGACAGTACTTACAGTTAATCTCATTATCACCAGCGTGAATTCTGTGAGAATAATGAATTGGTTGAATTGGAGCGTATTCTTGATCAACACCTACTTGCATTAAGAAACCATAAACCAAATAAGCACCAGATAACAATAAGAATATAGCTGAAACCAATACTAAAAATTGATTTTTAACAAACGCTTTCCAAATTGGAGTTGTTGGTTCTTTTGGAGCTACTTCAATATTATTAGCCTTTGCTACTTTTCTTAATACATTGTTTACTAAAAACAACATCACAACTAGCATAGCCATTACTAAAGCAAGTGCTGCTAATATGATATTGTTTGACAAACCGTTTTCAGAAGTTGCAGCAGCACCTTCAGCACCAGCAGCAGGAACTCCAGCAGCTGCAGGAGCTTCTTCTTTTGGAGTAGAAGTATACGCTATAATATTATCAATATCTGCTTCTGATAATTGTGGAAAAGCAGTCATTACCGCTTTATTATTTTCTTCAAATACTTTTACAGCAGCAGCATCTCCAGATTTAATTAAATCAGAACTATTATGAACCCACTTGTAGATCCAAGACATCTCATATTTACCAGAAATACCTCTTAAGGCAGGACCAGTAGATTTAGCATCTAATTTATGACATGCAGCACAGTTCGCATTGAAAAGCTCTTTTCCCACTACAGGATCACCTCCAGTTGTAGCAGCCGGAGCTGCTGCGGCATCAGCAGCTGCTGGAGCAGCATCTTGAGCAAATGAAGTTACAGAGAAAGTTAGCATTAAAGCTAAACAGAAATATAATTTCCTTAAGATCGAATTATGGTTACCCACCTTTTTCATATAGTATAATGATTATCTACTAAAATTGGTACTCTGTTTTCTATATAAGATTTTTATAAAAAACGCATACATTCTTTTTAAACTTGCACAAAAATACGACTTAAGAACTATTCTCAAAACCTTAAAATAGTCTTAAATACAATTTATATTAATTCTAAATAACTTTGACCGTTAGCATTCCCTGATTAAATATTACTTTTGCATAAAAACCATCACATTATGAGAATTTTAACAGTTTCAAAATGGCTTTTATCTGCAATCGTGTTTGTTTTACCATTCAGTTTTTTAGAGGCCCAAAACAGAAAAAATACAATTAATAACGACTCAAAATTGGAACAATTATTAATTGAAAAGCGAAAAACAAACTCCTCTATCGCCATGAGCGACAGATACAAAATTCAAATTTTTAGTGGAGAAAGTGAAAAAGCAAAAAAAACTGTAGTTTTATTCAAACAGGAATACAAAGAAATAGATGCTACAATAATTTTTAACACACCCAACTACAAAGTTTGGGTGGGTAACTTTAAAACAAGAATGGAAGCTGAAAGAAATTTGGCAGAGATCAAAAAAAAATATAAAAACGTATTACTTATAAAACCTAATAAATAGAGTACAATGAGCAAAAAAAAATCCCGATTTGCATCGGGATTTTTTATATAAAATTAAATCTTACTTCAATTTCTTTTTGATAGCTACTTCATGGTATGCCTCAATAACATCTCTTTCTTCAATATCATTGTATCCTTTAAGCTGAATACCACAATCATACCCTTTAGTAACTTCTTTCACATCATCTTTAAATCGTTTCAATGCTACTAACTCACCATCAAATACCACTACACCTTCTCTAACCAATCTAATTTTAGCGTTTCTGGTGATTTTACCATCCATTACCATACATCCAGCAATAGAACCTACTTTAGAGATTTTAAATATTTCTCTAATCTCAGCAGTACCAAGTACTTCTTCTTTCATTTCTGGCGCTAACATTCCCTCCATTGCATCTTTCAAGTCGTCGATAGCAGCATAAATAATAGAATAGTAACGGATATCTATTTCTTCTTTATCAGCTAACTGTCTTGCGTTTCCTGCAGGACGAACGTTAAATCCGATAATAATTGCATCCGAAGCAGAAGCTAACATTACGTCAGTTTCAGTAATCGCTCCAACTCCTTTATGAATAATGTTGATTTGAACTTCTTCAGTAGATAATTTTGAGAACGAATCAGACAATGCTTCAACAGATCCATCAACGTCTCCTTTAAGGATTACATTCAATTCTTTAAATTGACCTAAAGCAATTCTACGTCCAATTTCATCTAATGTAATATGACGTTGTGTTCTAACTGATTGCTCACGCATCAATTGAGAACGTTTTGAAGCAATTTGTTTAGCTTCTTTCTCATCTTCAAAAATATTGAATTTATCTCCTGCAGTTGCAGCTCCATCTAAACCTAAAACAGATACTGGTGTTGAAGGACCCGCTTCTTTAACTACATGTCCTCTTTCGTCATGCATGGCTTTAATTTTACCATGATGCTTACCTGCCAACATATAATCGCCAATTCTTAACGTTCCATGTTGAACTAACAAAGTAGAAACATATCCTTTACCTTTATCTAGGAATGCTTCAACAACAGTTCCTTGCGCAGGTTTATTTGGGTTTGATTTTAAATCTAAAATTTCCGCTTCCAATAATACTTTCTCAAGTAATTCTTTCACACCCAAACCTGTTTTAGCAGAAATATCATGTGATTGGATTTTACCTCCCCAATCTTCTACTAATAAGTTCATTCCAGCTAATCTCTCTTTAATCTTATCTGGATTAGCATTAGGTTTATCCACTTTATTAATTGCAAAAATAATTGGAACACCAGCCGCTTGAGCGTGACTAATAGCCTCTTTTGTTTGTGGCATGATATCATCATCCGCCGCAATTACAATAATGGCAATATCAGTAACCTGAGCTCCACGCGCACGCATTGCCGTAAAGGCCTCGTGACCTGGAGTATCTAAAAATGCTATTTTTTGCCCGTTGTCCAAAGTAACCCCGTAAGCACCAATGTGCTGCGTGATTCCTCCTGACTCTCCAGCAATCACATTTTCTTTACGAATGTAATCCAGCAAAGAGGTTTTACCGTGATCGACATGCCCCATAACAGTTACGATAGGCGCTCTAAACACCAAGTCTTCTTCTTTGTCTTCAACAACTTGGATTGCCTCTTCAATATCTACAGTGATAAATTCAACTTCATAACCAAATTCATCAGCAACAATAGTTAATGTTTCGGCATCTAAACGCTGATTCATTGTCACCATAATTCCAAGTGACATACACGTACCAATTACTTTAGTAATAGGCACATCCATCATTATAGCAATTTCACCTACAGTAACAAATTCAGTAACTTTAATTGTTTTACTTCCTTCATCTATAGCTCTTTGCTCATCATCTGATTTCTGACGGTGCGTGTCTCTTTTATCTCTTCTGTATTTCGCTGCTTTAGATTTACCTCCTTTACCTTGAAGTTTTTCTAAGGTTTCACGAATTTGATTTTTAACCTCTTCTTCTGTCGGCTCAACTTTAGCAACAATTGCTGGTCTATTTCCTTTTACGAAACCAGGTTTAGAACCTCTGTTTGCATTGAATCCGCCTCCAGTATTAGGAGTAATTTTATTAGGATTTGGAACTCCTGGCTCACCTGGTGTTGATGGCTTAGCTACAATTCTTTTTCTTTTATTTTTTCCTGCATTTGCACCTGTACCTGGCGCACCCGGTTTATTGGGAGTAATTTTAGGATCTTCTTTTTTCTTTTTAGGTTTATTAAACTGAGATAAATCAATTGTTTGACCTGTCAAAGTAGCCCCTGACAATTTTTGGTATTGCGTTGTAATTGTTTCGTCAATTGGAGCATCGTCTGATTTAGATTCTGCTTTCACTTCAGGCGAAACTACTTTTTTATCTTGTTTAGGCGCAACCTCTTCAACTGGCTTAACTTCTTTTTTGTCTGAAACTGGTTTTTCCGAAGTAACTTGTTGTGGCGCTACTTGAGATTTAACTTCCGCAGGAGCAGCTGGTGCGCTTGTAGGTTTTTTGGGATTGAGTTCGATTTTACCCACTTGAACAGGACCTGTTACTACTGCTTTTGCCTTAATAACTTCTTGACGTTCCTCTTCTTGTTTGCGTTTTTCTTCAATCTCTTGCTCGCGTTGGATACGCAATGCTTCTTTTTCCTTTCTCTTCTCTTCTCCAACTTCTTTAGAAGCTTCCTTATTACCCTTATCGCCCGCAAATTGACTTTGTAGAATACCAAACTCACGTTCAGAAATTT
>CAYWFQ010000070.1:0-11365 GCA_964457505.1 uncultured Flavobacterium sp. | reverse complement strand
AGCCCCAATTAAACCATTCCATTCTACTGCATTCTCATAAAGCGATTTGTCTTTTGGTGTCGCATCCCAAACAGAAAGCGCAATACTTTTAGCGTTGTTTTGCCAATAACACATTAAGGCGTACCATTGAAATAAATACACTAAAAACAATTGCCACATTACTTTGGGCATTTCCAAAACTGCTTTGTAAATATCAATAAAAGGAGAAAAAATATTTAATGGTTCAGCTTTTAAACGCACTAATTCTTCTGCTGTTGGCGGAATTTCCGGAGTTTTCTTCATACTCCACCAAATGGAAGTAATGGACAAAACCGATCCCAGAAAAAAGGATGCATAAATCCAATTAGGTAATGCACCTGTATAACCCACAAATACTATTGGGAATAGAAATAGCGAAATATATGATAAAAACTGTCCAAATCCTGTAAAAAAGCTTTGCGCTTGAAATCCTGTGGGTTGTTGTTCTTCATCTAAAGTATCGGCAACGAAAGCTCTATATGGTTCCATAGCCGTATTATTACCAACATCCAATAACAATAATAAACCTGCCGCCATCCAAAGTGAGCTACTAAAAGGATATAATAATAAAGCCACACTGCAGATCATTGCTCCTACAAAGAAATACGGTTTACGTCGTCCCCAACGCGGATGCCACGTTTTGTCACTCATTGCTCCAATTATTGGCTGAATTAACAATCCTGTTAAAGGTCCCGCTAAATTCAAAATAGGAATTTGATCTGGATTAGCACCTAAAAAATCATAGATAGGATTCACAGCACTTTGTTGCAAACCAAAACTATATTGGATACCAAAAAATCCAACATTCATATTAATTATCTGCCAAAAATTTAGTTTTAATTTTGCACTCATTTGGTTAGGTTTATTTGGTTAGCGCATAAAAGTAGTTTGAAATTCCCAATCTAAAACCCAATTCAAGCAAAAAACGTTTTCGCATGAGGCGAAAACGTTTTCGAGTTAACAGTATTATGAAATATAATTTTTATTCTTGTTTCGAAGAAAAAGGAATTATAATCTTAGTTTCCCATTCTAATTCATTCCCTCCATTAAAAGGATTGGCTAAGAAATTTTCAACCACTTTTGAATCTAGCACAACATTTTGTTTATCGGCATAATCCAGCAATGCAAACCAAGCTCTATCTGAAGTTCTAAAATTCCCGAAATACGTCGCTTTTAATCCTTTAACAGCAGGTATATTTTTAAATTTCACCTTGGGATTTGCAACAAATTTGGCATCTTTCGGAATTGGGAAACAATAATTGAATTGTAATATTTCCTTGTCTTTGTCCCAATGAGTTACTTCAATAAAAGGTTTTCCGATAATTTTAATTTTATTATTGAACAAATATCCCGTGATAATAGCATCATTTTTAATCATCGTTTGCGCTTTTTCTTGCATAACACTTGTTAGACTTATATATGCAACATAATCAGCAGTTGTTTCCCCTTCTCCATCAATGCGTACTTTAAATGCTTTTAAATGCTCTTCTAATCCAGTTTTAAAATCTTTTACACGATCAATTTGTTTTTCGCGAAAAGGAGTTGTGATAAATGGAACGGTAAGTTTATTGTACCAACTATGATTTTCATCTTTAACATCAACTGTAACTTTGGTAGTTGAATCATTAATTGAGTTAAGCGTCCAAGAATAGACTAAATGTTCGTCCCCTTTTTTTAATTCTTGTTTAATAAAATCGAAGTTCCTTTTTTCTAGAGTAGTATAATTTTCAGCATTGGATTTTGTCTTAGCAGCTGACCATTCCTGAATTCCCTGAAAAATAGTTCCAGTAGCTGCTTTCGCTTCAAACCGAATGGTGTAGTCGGAAGGCTTAAGCAAAAAATACCAAGCAATAAAAGCGATTAGAATAATAAAAATAGATCCTTTAATTTTAGTGTTCATTGTAGTTGTTTATTTTATTTTGATTTAAAAAAACTAATTTCTTTATTAATATAATTTCCCAAATTTGTTCCTTGTTCAACTCCGTTTTCTATAGCTGCTCTGTAATGAATTCCTCCATACAACCTACTCATTGAAGCTTCAGAAGCAGCCTGTTTGAATGATTTGAAATTTCTTTTTGGCAATCCAAACGGAATTTCTGAATCGTCTGTGTAACTAAAATTATCCCCAAAGATGGATGTTAAAATAACTGACGAACAAGAAGAAACAACCGAGTGTCCACTCGTATATTCTGGAAATGGAGGTGTTTGCAATTGTGGTTTCCAATCTTCGTCAATATATAAATTAATATAAGTTTCTGGACGAATCACATTGGTTCTGTATTTTTCGTGCCAACAACTGATAAAACTTTCAAAAATGCCTATGGATGTTTTGGTATAAGCAAAAACTGTTGTTTCAAAATCAGATTTTGATTTTTTCAATGCAATCTTAGTAATGTTAATCCAATGTGCATCAGGAGTATTTTTCTTTTTCGCAAACATCATGTGGCCCTGCGTTACTGTAGCATACGGATTACAATCCCAAAAAGTTGCAATAGCAGATTCTTCAGGAATTACATTTGATTTAGCGTTTTCAATAGCTAGTAATTTTGTAGAAATCAAATTTCCTACATCATAGGTTTCTTTCGCTTCTTTATAAAACAAAGAGTTTTTATCCGTAGAAAAAGGATGTGGCGCTTTTGGTTTGAACTGCGAAGCTGAATCCATTACTAAAGTTCTAATTTCTCCCCAATGCGGTTCAACTCCATCCATATAAGCTGGTGGCGTAGGTTGCCATCTTCCCGCTTGATCTGTATGAACAGAATATTTAGGAAATGTACGAGTTTGTTTGTAATTGTCTTTACTCATCCACGTTTTAATACGATCCACTACTTTGAGAGCATATTCTTTAGATACTTCAAATTCTTTTTGATTTTCGCCACTCCATTTAGCATACAAACTGTCTCGGTATTTTTCTAATGCTTCTTCCGAAAAAATGAGTTGCTTACTCACTTCCATGTGTGCAATTAATGCAGCTAATTTTTGGTTGACACCACTTTTAGCATCTAATACTGGAATTGAATCTAATCCTTTTAATTGCCCCTGCAGACTTTCATATTTAGCGCTATTTTGTGCGATAATTTCGTAGGCTGCCACATTAGGATAGACATAAATTCTACTTGCAACAGGAGGCGAAAAAATATCGTGAACCATAATAGCGGTAACCGTATCAACAGCTGCACAATAATCATCAGTAGTTACTACAATAGGCTGGTTTTTTTTACATGACGTAAAAAAAACTATCATCAAACCCAATAAATAAATTTTAGTTTTCATTTTTATAAATAATTGTTTTATTTCTTTGACTTTGGAAGTTCATATACTTCCGCTTTTTTATTATTGATAGTTACCAAAAGGTGTTTTTTTCCATTTAAGTTGATAACATCCAAATGTCGCACCGCTTTTTTAGTTAAATCAATTCCTATTTGATTGCCTAAATAAATTGTTTTTTGGTCTTTAATTAGAGCACCTGAAAAACCATCAAAACGACTATGGTATGGAGTCACTCCAAAATAATTACCAGCAGTAAATACTTCTTCTTTCCCATCTCCATCGAAATCTTCTTTCACAAAACTAGTAATTGGCCCAACTTGCATTTTATTAGAAAAAGGAACAAAGGTAAATTTTCCATTATCGTTTCTCAAATAACCCGACTTCAAATTATGAACTTCATAGTAAGCGGCTTTTTCCAACATTTTGATATCAAAAATTTCTTCGACTGTTTTCCCTGCAAACAATTTGTAATTGTTGAACTTTTTCTTCAACATACCACTAAATTCTTCCACTAATTCATCTAATCCCATCGTAGTATAATACTTGCCGTTTTTCTCAACAGCAACTATGGTTTCAAAAGTTCCATTCGCATCAAAATCATCATAATACATTTTCATTGGAAATTCTTGAGAGGATTTGAATTTTGAATTCATTCCCCAATTACCCACTAAATAATCTTGATCGCCATCGTGATCAATATCAAAAGCTGTAATAGATTGCCATAATCCATTTTGATTGCCCGGCAACTTACTCTCGGTAACTTCTTTAAAATTTCCTTTTGTATTTGCGAAAAACTTTGGTTTCATCCATTCACCAACAACGATTAAATCTTGGTTCCCATCTTTGTTAAAATCAGTAACTATAGCATCTGTTACCATTCCAATGCCAGAAAAAGTAGCTGATTGTGTAATTGTAAAAACTCCTTTATTATTATTTAACAAATAGCAATCCGGCATTCTCCCAAAACTATTTGATTTCGAATTATTACCAATAAAGACATCTAAATCACCGTCTTTATCATAATCAATAGTTTTAATTACCGAGGCGTTCATGCCTTTTATTTCAAATAAATTTGATTTTGCTAATGTTTTCCCCGTATACATTCTAGGGATTAAATCCGCAGCATATTGCCCGCTTCCAGAAGCTACAACTAAATCATTTTGACGATCTCCATTGAAATCAGCAATAATGGCAGAGGCATCTTCGTAAATCGAATCTGAAACAATAGAAGCAAAACTTTTCTTCGTAAATCCATTTCCATTTTGAAAATAAATTGCTGCTTGTTTTCCTTGCGATCCACCAAAGAAAACATCACTTTTCCCATCATTATTCAAATCTCCCACGACTGTAGCAGGACCTCTATCGGAACGCTGATATGGAATTAATTTTTGTGCCGTAAAATCCACAAAATCATTTTCTTGATGTATAAAATCAATCCCTAAATTAGTCACTGATTTTTTAAAAATCGGCAATACCCTAGGATGCAATTTAGCGTAATTAAAAACTTTTCGGGTTTTATTTGGCTCAATTAGTAACATCTGATTGGTTTTGACCTTTTTCAGTGTTTGGTAGGTTTTATCAGGCCATATAATTTGAACCGAATCAACTTGGCTAATTTTTCCATAACCAAAATGCGCTATTGGTTCTGAACTGGATTGAAAACCACGTGTCGTTTGAATTTCTTTGTATTGTTTTTTACCCTTTACATACGAAATCACCTTGGTTCCAATTCCAAAAGTATTTTTAGCTTCAAAATGCAATTTCAATTTCAAGTAATTCGCCTTTTCGTTCGTTTTATTGATATAAATAGTAGCAACACTATTCAAATTATTGGTTACAACATCTAAATCTCCATCATTGTCTAAATCGGCATAAGCTCCACCGTTAGAAATAATGGAATCATTTTCTATCCAGTCATTAGAACGGTTTTTAAACTGTAAATCTTTAGACCCTTGAAATACATAGTTCGGTACATTTGCCGAAGGCATTTTTTTCAAAGCTTGTTTGTCTATAAGTTTCGTCGAATTTAACTTGGTTTTAATGTTCGAATTGGAATAGTATTTTATGTAATCCAAATCATTAGGTCGTTTTGGAATTCCGTTGCAAACAAAAATATCTTGTTCACCATCTTGATCATAATCCGCAAATAAAGTACTCCAACTCCAATCTGTTGCTGCTACTCCACTTAGTAAAGCTGTCTCTGTAAAATGTTTTCCTCCTTGGTTAATTTGCAACATATTCCGGGTGTATTGGTAATGGTAACCTAATTTCTCCGTACGGTATTTCAGCATTTGTGGATTATCATCTCCAGCCGATGATTTCAAAGCAGTTTCATCTTCAGGTAACATGTCTAGGGTCATTAAATCAGGAAAACCGTCGTGATTAATATCAGCGGCATCTACACCCATCGAGAATCGGCTTGTATGACCAAAATAATCTTTCATGCTTTCAGTGAAGGTACCATCACCATTATTCAAATAGTAATAATCATCTTCGTGAAAATCATTACAAATATAAATATCTGAATTTCCATCCAAATTAAAATCAGACACTGCAATTCCTAAACCATATCCATTGGCGCCACCAAAGATTCCAGCTTTATCGCTGACATCTACAAAATGGCCATTATCATTTCGAAATAATTTATCGCCCGTTTCATAGCTTCTTTTATTTCGAATGTCTGCTTTGCCATATGACGCTTCTGAATGTACTGCATGATTCAATAAATACATATCCAAATCGCCGTCATTATCGTAATCTAAAAACGCTGCTGATGTACTAAAATTGTCTAAGTCCAAACCGTATTCAGCCGCACTTTCGGTAAATGTGTTGTCTTTATTGTTGATGTACAATTCGTTGTGACCTTCAAATCCATGAATTCCTACAACGGCACAAACATAAATATCCAAATAACCATCGCCATTTACATCAGCCATAATGGAACCCGTATTCCAATCACTGTCGCCTTCAACCTTCGCTTTTGTTGAAATATCTTCAAATTTATTCTCGCCTTTGTTAAGATACAATTTATTTTTACCTTGATTGGACGTGAAATAGATATCTACCAACCCATCATTATTGATATCTCCTAGTGCCACTCCACCTCCATTATAATAATACAGATAATCTAAGATTGAAATGTTCTTGGATTCGTCCAATTGATTCGCAAACTTCACATTACTCTGCTCTGGCGATAGTTTTTCAAACAATTGATTCTCATTCTTTGAACAACCTATAAATAGCAATGATACTATACTTATTTTTATGAAATTATTCATTGGTTGTATAAATTTTTGGAGTAGAATTATTGAGTACAGCTATGATTGCAGTAGTGTTATTTTTATTTCTAATCATTCTTAATTTTTGGATTTCTCCAGTAACAAAAAATCCTGATTTTGGATAGCTAAGCCATGAGTAAGTTCCCATTTTACTGCCTAACAAAACACTTCCATGGTTGGCGTCTAAACGTCCAAATTGTGGTTTAAATTCGTATTGATTACCTCCAAGTACAATATCCAAAACACCGTCTTTATTGACATCCATTACACAACTTGTGTTCACAGAAGACAATTGAACTTCTTTTGGCATAAGCTTAATTTCAAATTGGCCATTGCCTTTATTAATAGCAATAACACTTTCTTGAATAACTGCATTTTTTTGAAGCGAATTAGAAATTACCTCAGCAGAAAATATTTCTTGTACTGATTTTTTAGCATAATCACCGTAACTCAAATTTTTCTTTTTAATAGACGGGATTTGCTTTGCTAATTCCTGTTTTAAATTAATTGGCATGTCTTTCCCATCGATAGTTCGAGTAGTGATTTGTTCAATCGTACCGTTACCGTCAAAATCATTGGTAAATAATCGCATTGGATTTTGTGCCGTGGCTTTGTATGGAGTATTTGACCCTTTATTACCTAAAATAAAATCTTTTTTACCATCATTATTAAAATCTACACACTGAACCGAATTCCAAAAACCAGTATACTCTATCAAATTTGATTTAAAAACAGCCAATCGTCTTCCTGTATTTTTGAAAATTTGGGGCGCCATCCAATCACCTACAATGATTAAATCTTTCTTCTTATCATTGTCAATATCTTCCCATACCGCATCCGTAATCATTCCAGTTGCATTTATTTTAAAGGCTTTTTTATCAATAACATTAGTAAAATTTCCTTTACCATCATTTTCTAATAACAAATGTTTAGGGTCAATTCCATACACGCCTGGCACGCTTCTACTACCCACAAAAACATCAATATCTCCATCATTATCAAAATCATACGGAGCAATTACCGAAACATTAGTCTTAGCCGAAGGAATTGTTGCTGTTGATTTAACAAATAATCCTTTACCATTATTCAAGTACAAACGATTCGAAAAATCGGCAGGACTTGTTCGTTCGTTTCCTCCTGAACCTACAAATAAATCCAAATCACCATCTTTATCAACATCCAAGAAACTAGCCGCAGTATCTTCAAAATTGGCATCTGTTTCCAATGATTTTTGAACCGTAATATTCCAATTGGAGTTCCCATTATTGACATAAATTTTACCCGATTGACCTTTGGCACCACCAATAAATACATCTTCATTTCCATCTCCATTAATATCACCAATAGCTAGTGATGGCCCTTCTTGAGAAAGCATTTTAGAAATCAATCCTTCGTAATCAAAATCAATGTAGTCATTCTCTTTATGCGCAACAAAATTAGATTTCACTTCTTTAAGCAAAGCTTTTGACGGTTTGGATTTCACAACATAATCAACCGAAGCGTCTTTCATTGCCAAAGTAATAGTTGTATTCAATTTTACTTTTTTCACAGTTTGCGATTTCCCATTTGGCCAAATCACTTGTAATGAATCGATTTTCTTCTTCCCTAAACCAAAAGTCATTACATAATCAATAGACGATTGGAAACCTCTTGAAGGAATTAATTCTTGTCGAATGGTCTCTTTCCCAGAGTACAACTCTACTACACTACCTACAGCAAATGTGTTTTGTTTATCGCCCTTTAACTTCACTTTTACAAAATGATTCGCTTTATTTTTTTCTGAATTATTTCGATACACAAAGGATTCCATATTGACATTATTCACCACTAAATCCAAATCACCATCATTATCTAAATCGCCATACGCTGCTCCATTTGAAAAACTAGGTGTATCCAATCCCCAATTGGTCGCATTGTTTGTAAAAGTTAAATTAGCATTGTTTTTAAAAGCATAATTTGAAATAGGTGTACTTGGCATCTTTGCAATAATAGTTTCCATTTCCTCTTTTTTACCGGTTACCACCATTTTTTGCATTAATTCATTGGCAAAAAAGTCCATAAAATCTTGATTGGTCAAATCGTGATAAATACCATTACACACATAAATATCTTTGTACCCATCGTTGTCCATATCAAATAAAAGTGCTCCCCAACTCCAATCGGTTTTAGAAACCCCCGCAAAATTGGCAATCTCGGTAAAATGAGTTCCGTCATTGATATGCAACGCATTTGACATGTATTGGTTAAAGAAATCCATATTCAATTTACGAGTTAACAAATCATAGTTGTCAAAACTTGTAGTAGTTTTTAAACGTTCATCACCTTCAGGCAACATATCTGTAGTGAAAATATCTGCTTTACCATCATTATTAACATCCGCTAGGTCTGATCCCATTGAAGCTTGACTTATATGGGTAGCCCAAGTTTGAATTTGTTCTGAAAAAGTTCCATTTTTGTTATTGATATATAAATAGTCTCTTTCATAAAAATCATTTGAAATATACAAATCTGGATACAAATCTCCATTAACATCCCCAACAGATACACCTAATCCAAAACCAATCAAACTGCCATAAATCCCAGAAGCTTCACTTACATCCACAAATTTTCCGTTATCATTTCGCAGCAACTTATCGCCACCGCCTTTCAAAATATCAGCCACTTTCCAGTCTTTATCACGTAATTCCCTTTTATTAGAATAATTTAAACTACTTACTGGAATAAAACTATTATTTAAAATATAACAATCTAAATCTCCGTCTTTATCATAATCAAAAAAAGCTGCGTGGGTAGTAATTCCAGTATCCGCTAAATTGTATTCCGCTGCTTTTTCAGTAAATGTGTTATTTTTATTATTGATATACAATTGGCTTTTTCTAACCGCATCAATATTATTACCTGCATCAAGCACGTAAATATCTAAGTATCCATCCCCATTAATATCAACCATTACTACTCCTGTTGACCAAGCTTTTTTACCTTGGATACCAGATGCAACAGAAATATCTTCAAATTTAAAATTGCCTTTATTCAAATACAATTTATTGGAATTTTGATTCGAAATAAAGAATACATCCGCTAAACCATCATTATTGATATCTCCGATAGCCACTCCTCCTCCATTATAAAAATTACGGTATTTGAATATGTTCATATTCTCTCCATTCTTTACATCATTAGTAAATTCAATACCTGTTTGAGAAGGGTCTAATTTCGTAAAAAGAGAATCAGACTTATCGTTAGAGCAACCAATAAAAAAAGCAGAAAGAATAAAAAATAAAATGCGTTGCAACATAATTAAGTAAATTAAATATATAATCAATAATAGGCAGCAATTTATGGAAATTTAGGCGGATAAAAAATTAAAAAATACTTAAAAAAGTGATTAAATCCCATAAAAAAAGAGCCTCTTTAAGGCTCTATAAAAAAATAAGGAGGGCATTGCCCTCCTTACTTATATTTAATCAAAATAACTTGGAATTAGTATCCAGGATTTTGAGATAAATTAGAGTTAAATAAAGCATCCGCAGGAATTGGATACAATACATATTTAGCATCTGAAGCGTATGGTTTTAAAGCTCTAGCAGCTAAGAATTTTCCAAAACGAATAGCATCGTTTCTTCTCCATCCTTCCCACCATAACTCTCTACCTCTTTCAGCATAAATACCATCTAAAGTAGCAGCTGCAGCAGTAACACCAGCTCTTGCAGCTAAATTAGATAAAATTGTAGCAGATCCAGAACCTGAACCACCTCTTGCAATCGCTTCAGCTTTCATTAATAAAGCATCAGACAAACGCATTAAGATCAAGTCATTATCAGGAGAACCTAAGTTAGCAGCATCCGGAACATATTTAATACCACGTACACCAGCAGTTTCAAGTGTAGCACCTGAAGTAATCAAAGTTACCGCTGAAGTAAAATTCAAGGCATTGTTATTTCTATCTTTTAATGCATTTGCAGAACTTACAGTTCCATTTTTGTACACTTGACCTTGTAAGAAACCAACACCATTACCATTTGCATCAACAGTATAAGTATAACCCGGTACAGCAAAGTGAGCACGTTTATCTGCAGCGTTGAATGTACTGTAGTAATCTGCTACAGTAGCAAATCCATTCCATCCGTCTGGAGTTTGGTTGTAGTGATTACACATTCTCCATTTAGACTGCATACCTCCACCAGCACCACCTTGAATATTCTTAGAAGTAAAGATGATTTCGTTAGATGTATTGTTGTTAGGTTGGAAATTATTCCAGTAACCTGAACCTACAGTAGTATCTAAAGTATTAGTCAAAGCATCTACATGTTGAACCACTTTAGTCATATCAGCTGCATCAAATGTATAAGGACCTGCAGGAGCTGTAGCTTTAAATACACCTTTGTTTAAGTATACTTTAGCTAACAAAAAGTGAGCAGCATCTTTATTAGCAATACTTGCATCATTAGCAGTTCTAGCTGGCAATGTATTTACAATAGCCTCTAATTCCGAGATGATGTAATCTGTAGCTTCAGCACGTGTCCATACTTTAGGATCGTCTAATGAACTAGAACCTGCTGGTCTGTATGGTACTTGACCAAACAAATCAACAACATTATAGTAGTACCAAGCACGTAAGAAACGAGCTTCAGCAACTTGAGAAGCAGAACCACCATTTTCAATTACCAAATTACATTTGTATACATTTGACAACAATGAATTCCATGCATTTCTAACCTCACCGTGATCAGGAGCCCAAGTTTGCGTATGGATTTGTCTCCAAACTCCATTATCATCCCAGTCACCTCCACGAGTAGGTC
>CAYWFQ010000069.1:8309-11417 GCA_964457505.1 uncultured Flavobacterium sp. | reverse complement strand
AAGCGCCTTGTAAATGGGATTGTTGGTAATTCTGGTAAGCTGTCGGACTGTTAGTAGCGTCAACCAAAACTATTGTGTTGATTTGTACAGCTTCGAGTAATTGATTGGGTGTAATTATCGGATTCATCATTTAATTCTGTAATTTAAAAAAACCTCTTTAAAAAGAGGTTTTAAAAATAGGTAACTAATTTTATTTGGTAAACAATAATTCTCGGTATTTAGTCAATGTCCATAACTCATTATCTACTAATAATTCTAACTTATCACAGTGGTTTCTGATGATGTCAAAATACGGTTTTACCTTGTTGCAATAGGCTTCTGCCATTGCTTGTGCATCTGTTAGACTATTGGCTTTTTTTCTTTCTTGAGTCATTTCCTCCACTTTCGTATTGATTCCTTCGATATGACCCGAAATTTGTTTGATTATCGATATTTGTTCTTTCGAAACACTTTCGAAATCTTTCCCGAAAATCTCTTTCAATCCGCGAACGTTTTCAATCAAAGTGTTTTGGTAACGAATCGCAGTTGGAATCACATGATTGCGAGCAATATCACCTAAAACACGACCTTCAATCTGGATTTTTTTAGTGTATTCTTCTAATTCAATTTCATATCGTGCTTCTACCTCAATATGATTCATAATTCCTAATTCAGAGAATAAATCCAAGGCTTGTTTAGATGCTCTTGCTTTTAAGGCTTCTGGAGTAGTTTTGTAATTACTCAATCCTCTTTTAGCTGCCTCTTGTTCCCAAGCATCGCTATAACCATCGCCTTCAAAAAGAATTTTTTTCGATTGTTTGATATACTCTCTTAAAACGTTGAAAATAGCATCGTCTTTTTTCATGCCTTTTTCATCAATCAAAGCATCTACTTCTAATTTAAAATCACGCAATTGTTTGCCAACAATCGCATTCAAAGTAGTCATTGCATTCGAACAATTAGCAGAAGAGCCAACCGCTCTAAACTCAAATTTATTTCCTGTAAAAGCAAATGGAGACGTTCTATTTCTATCGGTATTATCCAACATTAAATCTGGAATTTTTCCTACCACATTTAATTTTAAGTCGGTTTTTTCTTCAGGAGATAATTTTCCTGTTGTTACTCCTTCTAATTCAGCCAAAACTTTAGTCAATGAATCGCCAATAAATACGGAAATAATAGCTGGTGGCGCTTCATTAGCTCCTAATCTATGGTCGTTACTTGCTGTTGCAATTGACGCTCTAAGTAAGGATTCATTGTCATTTACAGCTTTAATGGTATTAATGAAAAAAGTCAAAAACTGTAAATTACTCATTGGCGTTTTGCTCGGACTTAACAAGTTGACACCAGTATCTGTTGCCAATGACCAATTATTATGTTTTCCTGAACCGTTTACCCCTTTGAATGGTTTTTCATGGAATAATACTTTAAAATCATGACGTTCAGCCACTTTTTCCATAACGTCCATTAACAAACAGTTGTGGTCTACTGCCAAATTGGTTTCTTCAAAAATAGGAGCTAACTCAAATTGGTTCGGCGCTACTTCATTATGACGTGTTTTCACAGGAATTCCTAACAGCATACATTCTTGTTCTAAATCCCTCATGTACGTCAATGCACGTGTAGGAATTGAACCAAAATAATGGTCGTCTAATTGTTGTCCTTTAGCAGATGTGTGTCCTAACAAAGTTCTTCCCGTCATCATTAAATCAGGACGTGATTTTGCCAAAGAACGATCCACCAAGAAATATTCTTGTTCCCAGCCTAAAGTAGCTGTTACTTTCTTAACATTTTTGTCAAAATATTTACAAACCTCAGTAGCGGCATCATCCATTACAGTTAATGCGCGCAACAAAGGTGTTTTATAATCTAGAGCTTCTCCTGTGTAAGAGATAAAAACTGTTGGTATACAAAGAGTTGTCCCAAATATAAACGCCGGAGAAGTTGGATCCCAAGCGGTATAACCTCTTGCTTCAAAGGTATTTCGAATTCCACCATTTGGAAAACTAGAAGCATCTGGTTCTTGTTGTACCAATTGCGCTCCGCCAAATTTTTCTACAGGATCACTTCCATCATACGAAGTTTCAAAAAAAGCATCGTGTTTCTCTGCAGTAGTACCTGTTAGAGGTTGAAACCAGTGCGTATAATGAGTTACTCCTTTTGAAAGCGCCCATTCTTTCATCCCCATAGCTACATAATCCGCAATTTTTCTGTCTATTTTAGTTCCATGTTGGATAGCCCCTTGAACTGCTTTATATGCTTCTGAAGTCAAGTATTGCTTCATCGTTTTTGCATTAAAAACATTAGACCCAAAAATAATTGATTTTTTTTCGGCCTCTTCAAAGTGTAGTGGCTTTCTTGTAGATGCTTCTCTCAAGGCTTGAAAACGTAATGTTGACATTTTGACAATTTTTATATTATATACTCAATTTGACTATCAAAGCAAATATAAACAATATAAATTCGAGAAGTGTAATTGCGATATTATTTTTTATTTACATCTAAATTTATATTTTTTTAAATATACCCTCTATAAAATGAGGTTTTGAGAAAAATAACTACTCATAATATAAAAATACCCCCTATATTTTTACACCAATAAAAAAATAATTAAATTTGTGCCAACTTTTGAATCACACAATAAAATAAAATTATCATGGCTAAAATTAAATTAGAATATCTTTGGTTAGATGGTTACGAACCAACTCAAAATCTTAGAAGTAAAACTAAAGTTGAAGAGCACGAAAACTTTCAAGGAACTTTGGCTGAACTTGGAAACTGGTCTTTTGACGGGTCTTCAACAAAACAAGCTGAAGGTGGATCTTCAGACTGTTTATTAGTTCCTGTTGCAATCTATCCTGATCCAACACGTGTTAATGGATATTTAGTTATGTCAGAAGTTATGTATGCTGACGGTACACCACACCCTTCTAATGGTAGAGCAACTATCGACGACGAAGATGATGATTTCTGGTTTGGTTTTGAACAAGAATATTTCATCATGGATACTAAAACTTTATTGCCTTTAGGATTCCCTGTTGGAGGTTACCCTGCACCACAAGGATGTTCTACTGGTCAGTTGGTGGGAAAAAAAACCACCGGAGGAAATTAGTTGGAGGGCCTGCCTAT
>CAYWFQ010000069.1:0-8299 GCA_964457505.1 uncultured Flavobacterium sp. | reverse complement strand
TGGAGGTTACCCTGCACCACAAGGTATGTACTACTGTTCAGTTGGTGGAAAAAATACTCACGGAAGAAAATTAGTTGAAGAGCATGCTGATTTATGTATTGCTGCTGGAATTAACTTCGAAGGAATTAACCAAGAAGTAGCTTGTGGACAATGGGAATTTCAATTGTTTGCTAAAGGAGCTAAAAAAGCAGGTGATGAAATCTGGGTTGCTAGATATTTATTAGACCGTTTAACTGAGAAATATGGTTACTATATTGAATACCACCCAAAACCACTTGGAGATACTGACTGGAATGGTTCTGGTATGCACGCGAACTTCTCCAACAGTGTTTTAAGAACATGTGGAGATCAAGCAACTTACGAAAGAATTTGCGAAGCGTTCCGTCCTGTAACTAAAGAACATATTGCTGTTTATGGAGCTTACAATGATTTACGTTTAACTGGTAAACACGAAACTGCATCTATCCACGACTTCTCTTATGGAGTATCTGATAGAGGAGCTTCAATCCGTATTCCATTAATTACTGTTCAAAAAGGATGGAAAGGTTGGTTGGAAGACAGAAGACCAGCTTCAAATGGAGATCCATACAAAATTGCTGCTAGAATTATCAAAACTGTAAAATCAGCTTTGTAATTTATTCACAATTATTATATATGAGTGCCTTCTAAAAGAAGGCACTTTTTTTGTATTAAATTTTCAAACTACGCCCATTCAAAACCCTATAAAAACCTTATTTTTGTTTTTATGACAAATACACTAAAATTATATATGGTCATGCTGGGATGTACTCCCAAAGGCCGATATACCGAACAACATGATATTTTTTTTGGCATAGGGAGTTCTCTAAAAGAATTAGTGCCCCAAATGAAAGCTTTTTGGCCTGAGGCCAAAGGCAAAATACACATTGATGCTTGGCGCGAAGTAACCGCCGTTGATCAATTTTCTATCACCATTGAACCTAAAATAACTTCTACAACTAACGAAAAATTATATTTTATTAATTTAGGAGGGTATAAAGAAAATGAATTCGAAGAATACCATTATAAAACTTTAGCAGTCGCAGAAACTGTAGGGTTAGCTTCTAAAGTTGCCAAAGCTACTACCTTTTACAAACACTTTAGTTTTGAAGGAGCTACCTCTCATATAGATGATAAATACGGAATTGATGTGGATGATATTTATAATGTAGCTGATATTTTAGCTCCTGTTTTTAAAGACCAATATTCTTTAAAAATAACTAAATCGGATGTTCCTTTAATAGAAGATGTGCAACATATTGGCTATTTGAAAATAGACAAGATTGCATAAAATCAAAAAGACCTTTCAATGAAAGGTCTTTTTTTATTTCACAAGAGATTATTGATTGATTTAAAAATTTTATCAAAAAACAAAACATGGTAAGGTAAAGCATTTTCCCAGTATTCCCAGGTATGTGCTCCGGGACGCTCCGTATAATCATGAGGTACTTTTTGATACACCAATCGACGATGTAATTCACGATTGGTTTCAATTAAAAAATCATCCACACCACAATCCAAAATTAAAGGAAGTTGATTGTTCTTCATTTTATCAACCATTCCTAAAACAGCATTGGAACTAAATAAATCAGGGGAAGGATTATTTCCAAAAACAGGTTCAATCAATTTAAAAATACCGTCTTTGGGATCTCTATTTAACATCGTACTCATATCGGCAACTCCACTCATACTTCCTGCGGCACAAAATAAATCAGGATGCTTCGTTGCAAGGGATAAAGCACCGTGTCCTCCCATAGAAAGTCCTGTAATTACACGTCCTTTTTTGTCTTTAATGGTTCTGTAGGTAGCATCGATTTTTTGAATTACCTCTTTTGTGATATAGGTTTCAAACTGACTCCCTTTATTGACTGGACTATCCAAATAAAAACTAAAGGTTTCACCTTCGGGCATTACAATAATAATATTGTATTGATCTGATAAATTTTGAATTAGCGATTTATTTGGCGTTTTGGATAACCAATCCGAAAAATGCCCATACGCTCCATGTAATAAATAGAGAACCGGAAAATTGGTTTTAGATTTCGCATACAAATTAGGCAAAACAACTGCAGCTTTATAGGTCTTATTCATTGCCAAACTAGGCACTTGAAGTGTATCTACCACAGCGGCAGAAGACGCCATCACATTGAAAAAACAGAATAAAAGGAATAAATAGATTTTTTTCATTTTTTTTAATTTAAGTTTTAGAATAGGACTTTCCAAAAAAAATCAAAAAGCAGTTTAGCAATATGACAATTTTGAACTGCAATTTACACTATTTTTAAAATGGAAAGTACAATTGATTACAAATTCTAGAAAACACAGTGGTATCCTATTAAGAAATTGAAAAAACTTAACGAATCACCAACAAACAAATAACAAAAACTTAACACTTTTATTATCAATCATTTATGATATTTGCAATGATAATAAACTGGTTATTTATTATTTTGGTTTTGGTTAGTTTAAAAATGCCGATAGCTTAAAAAGTTATCGGCATTTTTTTTAATGATTTATTTTAATAAATGAAAGCACCTCCGCATTAAATACCAAAGGTTGTTCTACATTGACCACATGACCTGAGTTTTGTATCACACACAGTTTAGAGCTTCGATAATGACTCTCCACTACTTTTCTAACGGCAGGTAAAAACATATAATCTTCCTCACCCATTACATATAAAGTTGGAATATTCAATTCCACTTGGCGAAACCATCGCAATACCGGATTGATTTCAGCAGTCAATTTGAACCATTTAATGAATTCTTTTTGGTACAATTTCTTTGCTTCATTAATAAACAGGATTCTGGATTGCTTATGATTTTTATTCGGCATAATGACAAAAGCAAAAAAGCGGTATAAAAGCAAATAGGGTAAAACATACTTAAATGTATTCCCTACGACCATTAAAATTTGAGAGCGGAAATTCATTTTTAAAATAGCACCTCCCATAATCATACTTTGGACGCGTTCAGGGTACATTTCAGCCAATTGACGAATTAATATAGTACCTAACGAAATTCCAACAAAATGAGACTTTTCAATCTTCAAGTGATTCAAAACCTCCAAAATATCATTGGCCAAAGCCGAGAAAGTATATTTTTGTTTGAAAGCCTTTTTTAAGTTAGTTTGAGAAGATCCATGACCACGCAAATCCAATAACAATACATTGTATTCTTTTTGAAAATCACGAATTTGTTTGAACCAAATAGACGAACTACCTCCAGCCCCATGGACAAAAGTCACCCATTGGTCGCTGTCTTTATTTTCGTAAATGGTATAATTAATCAAAAGATCTTTTTTTGTAAATATAGAAATTAAAACTCCATTAGCCTAAAATAGCCTGCATTTCTTGTTGCACTTGTAAAGCTTCTGCTCTTGCTTTTTCTGCAAAATCAGTTCCATTAGAAGCGTAAATAATCGCTCTTGAAGAGTTAATTAACAAACCAACATTAGCATTCATTCCGTATTTACACACTTCAGACAAACTTCCTCCCTGCGCTCCTACTCCAGGAACTAACAAAAAGCTATCTGGGATAATTTTTCGAATATCAGTAAAATATTCTGCTTTGGTAGCACCCACAACATACATCAAGTTGTGACTATTTTTCCAAGATTTGGATGTTTCCAAAACTTGTTTGTATAATTCCGTTCCATTCACATTCAACGTTTGAAAATCAAACGCTCCTTCGTTAGAAGTCAACGCCAACATAATCGTGTGTTTGTCTTCAAAGGCTAAAAAAGGTTCTACTGAATCCTTACCCATGTATGGCGCCACAGTTACTGAATCAAAATTCAAATCTTCAAAAAAAGCTTTGGCATACATCGAAGACGTATTGCCAATATCGCCTCTTTTGGCATCGGCAATGGTAAAAATGTCAGGATGATTTTCGTTGATGTACCGAATTGTTTTTTCTAACGACAACCAACCTTTAATTCCGTATGCTTCGTAAAAAGCAGTATTGGGTTTGTAGGCAACCGCCAAATCATGAGTCACATCAATAATAGCTTTATTGAATTCAAAAATCGGATCTTCCGTTTCCAATAAATGTTTCGGAATCTTGTTCAAATCCACATCCAGTCCTACACATAGGAATGATTTCTTTAATTGGATTTGATTAATTAAATGTTGTGTTGTCATTGTTGTGTGTTTATTTCAAAAAAAAAAAATGCCTCACACTATAATTTTAGGAGGGCATTTTTATTTTATACTTTCATCTACTATTGAATTAAAAAACTTCGCTAGCTTCTTTTAATTTTTCTGTATTGTTCACCAATTGCAATTCGTCAACAATTTTCTGAATATCACCATTCATAATGTTCCCCAAATCATATAAGGTCAAACCAATTCGGTGATCCGTTACACGACCTTGCGCATAATTATAGGTGCGGATTTTAGCAGAACGGTCACCCGAACTTACTTGAGAAGTACGTTTAGAAGCATCTTCTTCTTGCTTTTTAGCCAATTCCATTTCGTACAAACGAGAACGTAAAACCGTTAACGCCTTATCTTTATTCTTATGTTGTGATTTCTGATCTTGACATTGTGCTACCAAACCAGTTGGAACGTGAGTTAAACGTACCGCTGATTTAGTGGTGTTTACTGATTGTCCTCCAGGTCCTGACGAACAGAAAAAATCTACACGGACATCATTCATATCAATTTGAACATCAAACTCTTCCGCTTCTGGCAAAACCATAACAGTCGCTGCAGACGTATGAACACGACCTTGCGTTTCCGTTTGTGGTACACGTTGTACACGGTGAACACCTGCTTCAAATTTCAGCGTTCCATACACATCTTCACCAGTAACTTCAAAAATCACCTCTTTAAATCCGCCAGAAGTTCCTTCATTCATATCCACAACGGATGTTCTCCATCCTCTACTTTCACAATATTTAGTGTACATACGGAACAAGTCACCTGCAAAAATACTCGCTTCGTCTCCACCGGTTCCAGCACGCACCTCTACCATCACATTCTTAGCATCTTCTGGATCTTTCGGAATCAACATAAATTTGATTTCTTCCTCTAATTCCGGCAAACGTCCTTTAGCTTCTTCTTGTTGCATTTTAGCCATTTCCACCATTTCAGCATCCGAACCATCCGCAATAATTTCATTGGCCTCCTCAATGTTTGCCATTAACAAAACATACTCATCGCGTTTCTCAGCCAAGGCTTTTAGGTTTTTATATTCCTGGTTCAATTGGACATAACGCTTCTGGTCTGAAATCACATCGGGTTGAATAATCAAATCCGAAATCTCATCGAAACGTTGCTTAACTATTTGAAGTCTATCTAACATTGTATTTATTCCTTTATTTGGACGGCAAAAATACAAAAAAGATTGCAGAATTAATTTCCGAAATTCAGATTTTTTAAGAGCTCCTTCCGGCTGTCCGCTATATCTGTATCGGCGAACCCCACCGCTACAGGATGCCGCTTCCATCTGGGCTAATTCAAATCTTTTTCATAATATTGTATTCGTTACAATAACACTTTAAATTCAACAAAATGCGTCAATACTTTTTCTTTTCCGCAATATGTCTATTACTATTTTCTTGTACTACTACTTCTAAAAATGAAAAAATAAAAGCTTCCGAATGGTTAGTGGGAGAATGGAAAAATGAATCCAAAGAAGGAATTGTAACCGAAAATTGGTCCAAAACCAACGACAGTACTTTGGTAGCAGGTTCGTTTTTCGTCAAAGAAAAGGACACCTTGCATTTTGAAAATAGCAAGCTAATTGAAAAAGATGGCGAGCTCGTATACGAAACCATTATCCAAGGTCAAAACAACGACAAACCCATTGTATTCAATTTACTTTCAGAAACTGAAAATGAATTGGTTTTTGAAAACCTACAAAATGACTATCCTCAAAAAATAAAATACCAACGCAATTCTAAAATAGCGATTACCATTTCTATTTCAGGAAAACAAGCTAAAAAATTCGTGTCAGAACAATTTAAAATGACAAAAAGTAAATAATTTAAGTTTCTATTTAATGCAAAAAGCCGTCCCAAATGGGACGGCTTTTTTAATCTATCTTATGTATTCTTATTTTTTTGCTGTAAAAAAATCAAGCATCATCACTTTGTTCCAAGCTGCAACGAAATCGTTCACAAACTTTCCTTTTGCATCGTTACTTCCGTATACTTCAGCCAAAGCTCTTAATTCAGAATTAGAACCAAAAATTAAATCCGCACGAGTTGCAGTCCATTTTGGAGCTCCTGTAACTCTGTCTTTACCTTCAAATACTTCTTTATCATCATTAACTGCTGTCCAAGCTGTATTAATATCTAAAAGATTAACAAAGAAATCATTCGTTAATTTGTCTTTTTCAGTAGTGAAAATTCCGTGTTTAGAACCATCATAATTCGCGTTCATAGCACGCAAACCACCAACTAAAACAGTCATTTCTGGAGCTGTTAATGTTAACAATTGAGCTTTATCAACTAATAAGGCTTCAGTTGCCACAGTGTATTTTGTTTTCAAGTAGTTACGGAAACCATCCTCTGTTGTCTCTAATTCCGCCATACCTTTAACATCTGTTTGCTCTTGAGTGGCATCCATTCTACCCGGTGTAAAAGGAACATTTACTGCATGTCCAGCATTTTTAGCAGCTGTTTCTACAGCATATACACCAGAAAGTACAATTAAATCTGCCATAGAAATTTTTCTAGAAGCGCTTTTAGCATTGAAATTTTTCTGAATAGTCTCTAAAACTGGTAACACTTTGTACAATTGTTTTGGATTGTTAGCAGCCCAATGTTTTTGTGGCTCTAAACGAATTCTAGCACCATTAGCTCCACCTCTTCTATCCGATCCACGGTAAGTAGACGCTGAAGCCCAAGCAGTAGATACTAATTCACTAATTGACAAACCTGATTTTGCAATCTCAGCTTTCAATGCTTTTATATCTTTATCATTTACTACTTCGTGATTCAAAGCAGGAATTGGATCTTGCCAAATTAAATCTTCTGTAGGTGCTTCTGGCCCTAAATAGGTAGTTTTAGGTCCCATATCGCGGTGAGTCAATTTGAACCATGCTTTTGCAAAAGCTACTTCAAACTCTTTCGGGTTGTCATAAAAACGCTTAGAAATTTTAGCATATTCAGGATCAAAACGGAATGATAAATCAGTTGTTAACATCGTTGGTAAATGTTTTACATTTGGATCAAATGCATCAGGAATAATTGCTTTTCCGTTTTTAGCAACCCATTGATGAGCCCCAGCAGGACTTTTAGTCAATTCCCATTCGTTGTCATATAAGATTTTAAAAAATCCATAATTCCATTGCGTCGGTTTTCCTGTCCAAGTAACTTCTAAACCAGAAGAAATTGCATCAGTCCCTTTCCCTGATTTGTATGAACTTTTCCATCCTAAACCTTGCTCTTCAATTCCTGCAGCTTCTGGATCAGCACCAACATGACTAGCTGGACCTTTACCATGCGTTTTACCAAAAGTATGTCCACCAGCATTCAAAGCTGTAGTTTCTTCATCATTCATTCCCATTCTTCCGAATGTTTCTCTAATGTCTTTCGCTGCCAAAAGTGGATCTGGATTTCCTGCAGGTCCTTCTGGATTCACATAAATCAATCCCATTTGAGTTGCCGCTAAAGGATTTTCTAATTTCCCTTCAGTGCTTCTAGCGTGATCTAACCATTTGTTTTCTGAACCCCAATACACATTTGATTCTGGTTCCCACACATCAACTCTACCTCCTGCAAAACCGAAGGTTGGGAATCCCATAGATTCTAAAGCTACATTTCCAGTTAAGATCATTAAATCGGCCCAAGAAATTTTACTTCCATATTTTTGTTTGATTGGCCACAATAATCTTCTAGCCTTATCTAAATTTACGTTATCTGGCCAACTATTTAATGGCGCAAAACGTTGTTGACCTGCACGAGATCCACCACGTCCATCTCCTGAACGATAGGTACCCGCACTATGCCAAGCCATTCTAATAAATAAAGGACCGTAATTTCCAAAATCAGCAGGCCACATATCATTAGATTGTGTCATTAAAGCTTGAAGATCTTTCTTCAAAGCGGCATAATCTAGTGTTTTGAACTCTTTAGCATAATCAAACTCAGCACCCATTGGATTTGATAAATTTGAATTTTGACGCAATACATCTAAATTCAATTGATTAGGCCACCATTCTTTGTTTCTGTTTGTTTGCGCACTTCCTTTTTCGGCCGGCGCTCCATGTCCAGCAGACATTGAACCGTGCTTGTCATAAGCAGCTGATTCTTTTGCACTACTAGCTGTTTT
>CAYWFQ010000068.1:8264-11733 GCA_964457505.1 uncultured Flavobacterium sp. | reverse complement strand
TGTATAACCAGCCTTGAGCATCTATTGATCCATCGCCGCCTAAATCAATTTGGTACAGATATGAACCAACAGGCAACATTTCATTTTTACCTTCGTAATTACCTGTCCAATTGTTTTGGTAGTTAGTTGAATAGAATACTTGCACCCCATTCGAATTAAATACGCGAACTGTTGATCCTGGATGGTTACCTAGGTTGTAAACAACCCAAGTGTCATTGATTCCGTCACCGTTTGGAGTGATGGCTTGTGATGCGTTAATTTCAATTGTATCACAACTATCTCCTAATCCATCATTATCTCTATCAGCTTGATCGGTATTAGGTGAGTTTGGACAGTTGTCTGAAGTATTGTTTACACCATCTCCATCTTTGTCTGTATCACATCCGTCATTAATACCATCTGCATCAAGATCTGTTCCGTTATCTGGAATACCATCACCATTACTATCTACATCGCAAGCATCTAAAATACCATCATTATCATCATCTGTATCGGCATTGTCTCCTGTACCATCTCTATCAGAATCTGTCCATTCCAATCGGTTGATTGGGAAAGCATCATTACGATCCAATACTGAGTCCCCATCTGAATCTAAATCCAAATAATCTGGAGTACCATCACGATCCGTATCCAATGAAGCGCCTGGATTTCTATAATTATATCCTTCTTTATAATTTGAAAGACCATCACCATCGGTATCTAAATAACTAGTTTTGTTATTTGGATTAGTTCCTTCTTGATTTTCAATATAATCAGGAACCCCATCACCATCAGTATCTCTTCCATCTCTAGCTAAACTTGGATTAGTTCCTTGTTCTACTTCAATATAATCTGGAATACCATCGCTATCAGTGTCTTTATAGTCTCTTCGATCAAGAGGGTTAGTTCTTTCTATTACTTCTTGAGCATTTGGAACTCCATCACCATCACAGTCTGCAGCATTCCAAGCAGCGCTTGGTGATAAGGTTTGACTAGCTAAAATGAATTTACAAGAATCCTTAGGATCAGTACCGTCTGTTTTTTCTGTACTGTCAATAACGCCATCGCCATCTGTATCTGATTTTAATGGGTTTGTACCATCAATGGCTTCTTGAATATTAGTAACGCCATCGCCATCAGCATCTGGGTCATTAGCATCATTGATTCCATCGTTATCAGAGTCGGGACCATTATCTATTGTTCCATCACCATTTACATCTGAATCACTAGTATTTGAAATACCATCGCCATCAATATCTAGATCAAAAGAATCATTAGTACCGTCATTATCTATATCGGTTCCATTATCTATTGTTCCGTCACCGTTTACATCTGAATCTGAAATGTTTGGAATTCCATCGCCATCAATATCTGAATCATTTGCGTCATTAGTTCCGTCGCCATCCGTATCCGTTCCATTATCAATTACACCATCGCCATTAATATCAGAGTCAATTGTATTTGAAATACCATCGCCATCAATATCAGGATCATTTGCATCGTTGATTCCATCGTTATCAGTATCTGGTCCATTGTCAATTGTTCCATCGCCATTTACATCTGAATCACTAGTGTTTGGAATACCATCTCCATCAACATCAGGATCATTTGCATCGTTGATTCCATCATTATCAGTGTCAGGACCATTGTCAATTGTTCCATCTCCATTTACATCTGAATCACTAGTATTTGGAATACCATCACCATCAACATCAGAATCATTTGCATCATTGATTCCATCATTATCAGTGTCAGGACCATTATCAATTGTTCCGTCACCATTTACATCTGAATCACTAGTATTTGGAATACCATCATTATCCACATCAGGATCATTAGCATCATTGATTCCATCGTTATCAGTGTCAGGACCATTGTCAATTGTTCCATCACCATTCATGTCGGAGTCACTAGTGTTTGGAATACCATCTCCATCTAAGTCTGTATCATTAACATCATTAATGCCATCGCCATCAGTATCTGAACCATTATCTAATGTTCCATCACCATTGATGTCAGAATCTCTTGTGTTTGGGATTCCATCACCATCAATGTCTGAATCGTTGTTGTCATTGATTCCGTCGCCATCTGTATCCGTTCCGTTATCAATTATTCCATCACCATCAACGTCTGAATCAATTGTGTTTGGAATACCATCGCCGTCCAAATCAGTATCATTCGCATCATTAATTCCGTCTCCATCGGTATCTGTTCCATTGTCTAATGTACCATCACCATTGACATCTGAATCACTAGTATTTGGAATTCCGTCTCCATCTAAATCTGTATCATTCGCATCGTTAATTCCGTCACCATCTGTATCCGTTCCATTGTCTAATGTGCCATCACCATTGATATCTGAATCACTTATGTTTGGAATTCCGTCTCCATCGATATCAGAATCGTTAGCATCGTTAATTCCATCACCATCTGTATCCGTTCCGTTATCTAATGTTCCATCGCCGTTGACATCTGAATCACTAGTATTTGGAATTCCGTCGCCATCGATATCTGAATCATTCGCATCATTAATTCCGTCGCCATCAATGTCTGTACCATTATCTAATGTACCATCGCCATTTACATCTGAATCACTAGTGTTTGGAATACCATCACCATCAATATCTAAGTCGTTACTGTCGTTGATTCCGTCGCCATCAGTATCTGTACCGTTGTCTAATACACCGTCACCGTTGACATCTGAATCATTTGTGTTTGGAATACCATCTCCGTCAATATCTGAATCATTTGTATCATTAATTCCATCTCCGTCAGTATCAGCACCATTGTCTAGTACGCCATCACCGTTAACATCTGAATCGCTAATGTTTGGAATGCCATCGCCATCTATATCAGTATCATTCGCATCATTGATTCCATCATTATCAGTGTCAGGACCATTGTCAATTGTTCCATCACCGTTAACATCTGAATCAGAATTATTTAATATACCATCACCATCAATATCCGGGTCATTTGCATCATTAATTCCATCATTATCGGTATCTGTTCCATTGGTAATTGTTCCGTCTCCATCTGGGTCTGAATCTGATTCATTTGGAATACCATCATTATCAATATCTGAATCCACATTATTTCCAATGCCATCACCGTCTGTATCTAAGTCAATCCAAATGGCAAATGTTACACTTCCTGTACCGTCTGAATTGGTAGCTGTGATTGTAAAATTTGTTCTAGTTAAAGCTACTGTTGCTGTTCCTGTAATCGTACCTGTTGCCGTATTGAAATTTAATCCTGCTGGTAATGCTGGACGAATTACAAACGAATTAGTAGTCCCTCTAGAATTAGTTACAACTATTGTTGGAAAAGCTACATTTACTACACCGTAGAAACTGGTTTGCGAAACACTTAAAATTGGTGATTCATTTACATTATTTACAATAATTGTAAACACTTTCTCAAAACTCAATCCGTCTGCGTCTGTAGATTTCACTCTAATACTATAACTTGATTTTGTTTCAAAATCTAA
>CAYWFQ010000068.1:0-8164 GCA_964457505.1 uncultured Flavobacterium sp. | reverse complement strand
AACTTGTATTATCAGTGCTTCCTGTTCCTGATACTAATGTATAAGTAAACGTATCACTTGCGTCTATATCAGTACTTGATAAAGTTCCAACAACTGCATTGGCTGCATTGTTCTCATTGATTGAACTAGCGCTTAATGAAATGTTAGTTGGTGTTTCATTGACATTGTTTACTGTAATGGTAAACACTTTCTCAAAACTCAATCCGCCTGCGTCTGTAGATTTCACTCTAATACTATAACTTGATTTTGTTTCAAAATCTAATATTGGGGTTACTTTTAATTGATTCCCTACAATACTAAAACTTGTATTATCAGTGCTTCCTGTTCCTGATACTAATGTATAAGTAAACGTATCTCCTGCATCTGCATCTGTACTTGATAAAGTTCCAATAACTGCATTAGCAGCATTATTCTCATTGATTGAACTAGCGCTTATTGAAATGTTAGTTGGTGCAACATTAACAACTACATGTATTGTTTTAGTTGCGGAGGTAACTACACAAGGATCATTACTCAATCCTCCAAATTCTACTACATAACCAGATATTCCACCTAGAGTTAATGGATAATCATTCCACTGTCCATTAGTTAAGAAGTGGGCGTAATCTTCATTTCCTGCATTATTAGGTTCTCCTGAAGCCCAATTATTATAAAGACCTCCTGTTGCTGAACCATTTGATAAACCTTGCCAAAACTGAGTCCCCGCTTCAGGTCCTGTCATCCATTTCCAAACATTTTCTGTTTGTTCATCACTTGCTCCCATCCATCCTTGTCCTTGAATTTTAGACAAGATAAATTGATTTTCAGCAGCACTTGTAACTGTAGCAAGATAACCTTGTCTTCCGAAGAATGTTAACTGTTCTGCAGCTGTTTTTGCATTAGTCCAACTAATTCCTGAGGCAGTAATAAATTGATAAAAATGATTGTTTCCACTAAATGGTAAGGCTGAACCCATATTAAATGTAATGGTTCTGTCTTGCGCATTGGTTGATGTGGTATTAATTTGTACTGCTCTAAAGATGGCTTGTAATTCACTAGGAGTAATGTTACCATTAAAAGTCAACACTCCTGTTGAACTGTTGTAAGATTTTGTTACTCCTGTTGGTAATGTTCCCGTATATGAAAGTACATCTCCAGAAACAAAACCTGAACTAACTACAACCAAAGCTCCATCAATAATTCCTGTTTCATTAATTACTATTTGGTCGTCTAACGTTAATGGTGTTCTAGCTTGTAAAGTTGGAACTGTTGAACTACTAACAATACGGTCAGGAGCTACCTGAATATCAAAACTTTCAATAGCAATTCCTCCATCCGCATCCGCTACCGTTATAGTAACAGTAGATGTCCCATAAATTCCTGAAAGGGTAGTATAATTCATAGTTCTCGCTCCTGTTGCACCAGTAAAACTTATATTTGAAACTGGTAATAACGCTGAGTTTGAAGACGTAGCTGTTACTGTTAAGTTGGCAACTGGTGTTTCTAAGTCTGCAATAACAAAATTAACAGGCGTTGGTGCCCCATTAGCGCAAAGTAATTGATTTGAAATTGAAGATATGGTAGGTAATGCTTTAACAGTTACAGTAAAGATGGTTGATTGTCCACAATATGTATATGTAATTACCGACGTTCCTCCAGAAAGACCAGTAACCAGTCCAGAAGCATTTACTGTTGCGACTGCAGGTGTTGCAGATGACCATATCCCGCCGTTTAATGTATGTGATAACTGCGAAGTAGCTCCTACTGCTATAACATTTGTTCCTGTAATTTGAGCAAAGTATCCTGGTACAAAATTACTTGATGTGCTTGATAAGTTAAAGTTAGTAATAGCTCCTGTATTAGCAGAAGTTGTAGCATCTAATAAAGTAGTAACACTTGTATTTGTTCCATTAGCAATTCCTTGATTAAAGTTATAATAATCAACTAAACCTGTCTCTGTTCCTACTAAAGTAGTATTCATTCCTGTTGCAATTTCAGTAGCTGATCTTGCTACATTCCAAAAATGTAATTCATCTAATAAACCTGCATAATAATTATCAATAAAACCTAATTGGTACGGTCCTGTAATATTGACGGCGTTTGGCGCAGGAGTTGTAATTGCAAGATTTCCGTTGATATATACTTTAAAAGTAGTACCCTCTTTAACTAAAGCAATATGACTCCATACATTTTGTGAAATTAAAGATTCATTAGTTAAAAAATCGAATCTTGTTAATGTTCCATCTTCGTATGAATCTATATGAATTTTTCCGTCTTTAAGATAAAAGGAAGGATTTCTTGTATTAGCAGGGCCTCCTGTTTGATTTCCAAAAATAGCGTGATATGCATTATCCCAATTTGAATTGTTTGGTTTGATCCATGCTTCAATAGTAAAGGCTGTAGCGCCATCTTGAATAGAATTAGATGTTAAATTAACTCTATCATTAACACCATCAAAACTCAATGCATTATTAGTAGCAGCAGTAACCGCTGTTCTTGTACTAGCACAACCGTTTGCATTTACGGCTTGTGCATAATATGTTGTTCCTGCAACTAGGGCAGTAGAACTTACCAAAGCAGTTCCTCCTGTTGCTGCAGCAAACCATTGAATAGTTGCTCCAGAGCTAGCAGTAGCTTGTAGACTTGCTATGGTGCTACCTGGGCAAAATAACTGAGAAACAGAAGCTGTTGGTGCTGTTGGAACTGGATTAACATTAATTGTGGCAGTTGCTGGAGTTGCACACGAATTATTTGGATCTGTAACAGTATAAGTAGTAGTAACTAATGGTGTTGCAATTACTGACGAAGTATTAGTAGCACTTAGTCCAGTACTCGGGGTCCATAAATAAGCCGATCCTCCAGTTGCTGTTAAAGTAATTGGTTGTCCTTGACAAACCGTTGGTGCAGAACAGTTAAAGTTCTCAGCACCAAAAGCAATGTTGGCATAGGTTTCATCTCTATCATACTGAATAGTAATACTAGTATGGGTTCCTGGAAAACGAACAATAGTAAAACCTTCGTTACCCGTCATGTGAGTAGAGTCGGTGTAGGTCATTGATGAGCCATTCCAAATTCTTTCATAAGGTACAGATGTAGTTAAACCGACTGGATTACTTGGATTACCAATACTTGAAAACGCAACCTGTGGATTATTTACTGGTTGATCGAATGTAAAAGTAAATGTTCCCGCTTTATCATTTCGCAATGTAGTACCGTTAGGCACGCTATATTGCGATGGGAATGTTGCATGACTAAACATGGTAGAAGTAGTAGATAGACCTCCTGCAGAGTGTTGTACTGTAACACCTACATTACCAATTGTACCAGTAGCTGTTGTTGAAGTTACATTACTCCAAGTAGACCAATACAATCCTTGTGATGTACATAATGAATTTTGAATACTCAATTGAGCAACACTATTAACTGTTCCTGAAACTGCAACATTTCGTGTAGTTGCATTAGTAGATGTAACGGTGACGTTGCCATTCTTAGCTCCAGCTGTAACACTAGAAGCCAGCCTTACATAAACCGTTGTTGATGCTAGAGTACCTGAGGCAATTATTGAAACTGAGGCACCGTAACCTGATCCACTTGTCAATGAAACTTCATGACCTGTTGGGGCTGTTACTGTAACGTTATTAGTTAAATTAGATCCTGAAACAGTAAAAGAACTTGCAGTGGAAGCAACTCCAGTACAAGTTGAAGTAACAGCTAAAGAAGATACTGAAGTACTTAAGCTTGGGTTAACAACTGTTACAGTATACGTAGTTGATTGACCACAAGAAGTGTATGTGATAACGGAAGTTCCTGCAGAGACACCGCTTACTAATCCGCTAGTATTCACCGTAGCTACTCCAGTTGTAGCCGATGACCATGTACCTCCACTAACCGAATGTGATAATTGAATTGTTGAACCTACTCCAACAGTATTAGTACCTGTGATACTAGAGAAATAGCCTGGAACAAAATTACTTGTAGTGCTATTTAGAGTAAAATTTGTTATTGTACCGTTATTGGCTGATGAGGTTACGTCGTTTAAAGATGTAATGGACGTATTAGTTCCATTGGCAATCCCTTGGTTGAAGTTGTAATAAGCCACTAAATTGGGTTCTGTTCCTACTAAATTAGTGGTCATTGCAGATGCTATTTCGGTCGCTGTTTTCGCAACTGACCAAAAACGCAACTCATCAATCCTTCCTGTAAAAATAGTACCAGTAGTAGAAGAGCCTACCATTTTGCCTCCAATTAATCGCAGTGCAGAATTTTGACCAGTACCTGTGTTGGTAATTGTCGCTGCATCTTGCACCCCATTGATAAACATTTTTACTACACCATTCTGACGAGTAACTGCCACATGTGTCCAAGTATTCAAAGGAATACTAGTTTGCGAATCCAATCCTGCGATCCAATTGCTTCCGTCACCAAAATTAGCATGTAACTTATTTGCACTTGTGATAGCAAAAGCAGAAATAACATCTTTAGTCAAAATCTCTGAATAAGCTAATGATGATCCTTTCCAATATACCCAAGCTTCAGTTGTGATATCACCCAAGTTTTCAATAGTATCTCCTAAAGAAACATAATTAGTTGAACTATCAAAACTTAATGCATTATTAGTAACTGCTTTTACAGCTACACGCGTGCTTGCACAACTATTAGCAACCGATTGTGTATAGTAAGTAGTTCCAGCCACTAATGCCGTTGAACTGGCCAAAGCTGTTCCTCCTGTTGCGGCAGCAAACCATTGGATGGTTTCTCCTGTCCCGGCAGTAGCTTGTAAACTTGCAATCGTGCTTCCTGAACAAAATAATTGAGTTGCAGAAGCGACAGGTAGGTTAGGAACATTATTGATAGTTGCAGTAACTGCTATGTTTTGTGATGTTACATTTGTAGAAGCTATAGTTACATTACCGTTAATTGTTCCTGCAGTAGCACTTGATGCTACTCTTACATAAACCGTTGTAGCCGCTAAAGTACCTGAAGCTGTTATAGAAACACTGGAGCTATAACCAGAACCACTCGATAAGGACACCTCATACCCGGTTGGAACTGTAACAATAACATTATTGGTTAAATTAGATCCTGATACAGTAAAGGTACTTGCAGTAGAAGCAGTTCCAATACATGACGACATAGTACTAATCGATGATGAATTAGTTAAGTTAATTTGAGGCACTGATGTAGTTGTGAAGGTTCCATCTGATGTAGTTGATGTACCATTTGAATTTACAGCAAACGCAATATAATAATAAACAGTCCCTGATTGTAGGCCTGTTATATTTGCAGTCATAGCTCCTGTCGTACCTGTAACTATTGTTTGATTTGTAGTTGGACTAGGTGTAGTGCCGTATTTAAATCCTCTAGAAGTTATGGCAGCACCACCATCTGATGTCACATTTGCTCCCAATGTTACACTGCTACCTGTAATATTTGAAGCTGTTAAACTTGAAACTCTTGCAACATCTGCAATGTAAAGATTTACTGTGTCAAACTTAGGGTCACAAATTCCTTGAGCTGTAATTGTATATTTAAAAACATATTGGCCATTTGTTAAACCTGATAAACTAAGAGTAGATCCCGATACAGACATAGTTGGGTTATTAGGTCCTGAAACTTTTACCCAAGAAGCTGTTCCAGAAGTAGGCGTGTTTCCAACCAGAGTAGCTGTGGTGGTTCCAGGGGACAAGAAAACATCATTTCCTCCATTAGCTACTGTAGGAGTTGGTGAAATCTTAAAACTTCGACTGAAGGTCTTAGTAGACCCGCTTTGCAATCGTAAACTTACTGTAACTGTGTAATCTCCTGAAGCAGAAAATGTTTTATTTAAAATATTTGATGCAGTAGAAGTGGTACCGTCACTAATTGTCCATGAATATGTGCTGATAGGGTCTTGTGTATTATTATATACAACTCTAAAATTAACTGAGTTAGATTCCTGACATAAGCTTCCTGTTACATCTATTCCTCCACTTGCCCATCTAATTGAACTTAAATAAAGTTCGAGCATATTATTGTCATTTAAATATGGAGTCCCACCATAGTTTCCAACCGTGTGATCATAAAAAACAACTCTTCCTTTTTGTAGCTCTCTAATTGCAACAGATGGCTTAGGCGATCCAGAATTAGGTGAGGTCATTAGTACAGTAACATCTTGGCTAAAATCACTCGATACTAAACCTGGGCTTCTACCGTATAATGACGCTGTGGCAAAACTGCTTGGTAAGTTGTCTGTAATTGGATGCGACAAACCAATAACTTTGTTATATTGAATTTGTTCAGTAACACCTGTTTCTCTCCACAACAAAATAACATCATTCATTATTGAATGACTAGATTTTTCATATGATAACCATTCTCCACCTATATAACCACCTCCATTACGAACGAAGTTCATTATTGCTGTTTGCCCTCTTGTATCCATAGCAGTAGAGTAACTAGCGCCATTCATATGGACAATTACATCATAATCAGCTAGAGTTTTAGGAGTTCCACCATTAACATTGAAAGTCGAACCGATGAAAGAATATTCAATAAAATCACTAATATCAACAGTCATTCCATTTAATTCAAGATGATCATGTAGTGCTTGTACTCCTGAACTAACAGATGATTGGTCTTTAAGAAACAATACTCTTTGAGCTCTAGAAAAAAACGAAACCAAAAGAAAAGTAACCGTTAATAAATGTTTAATTCGATTTGAAAAAAGTAATTTTTTCTTCATAATAATTTGTGTTTTGTGGGGTAAACCTAATTAGAACCCTATGGTTCTTAATTGAATAATTCCAGCAAAATTATTATATAAGAGAAGTCTTATAAGCCTCGATTTAAGTATATATGTCCTAAAATTGCATAAAAAGGACAAATTGATTTCCTTGATTTAAAGTCCCAGAACGGACATTTGTATAGTTTTGCAAAGCAAAAATCCAAAAACATGTTACTATACCTTACCATTTCAACTTTGGCACTTAGTTTATTGTTATTAATTAATAATTATAAGAAAAACAAAAACGCAATCTATGTGGGATTGTTTTTAATCATTGTTTCCTTGTATGGGATCACACATTATTTTGTCCTATTTGGACAATCTCCATTTTGGTTAGCTTTGTTTTACAATCATTTTACACCCTTATAGTTGTTGTTAGGTCCGCTTTTGTTTTTTTACATAAGAGGAACTTTAACAGATTGCGAATCACTATTTAAAAAAGACTATTTTCATATTATTCCCGCTTTAATTCAAGCTGTTGGCATATTCCCCTATCTACTCACACCTTTTGAAATTAAATTGCAAAATGCAGAACGTATTATCAATAACATTGATAGTTTACTGTATTTAAACCTTAATTTATTTTATAATGCCGATGTGAGTTTTTTAATTCGAGTGGGATTGTTTCTAATTTATATTATATACTGTGGCTATTTGTTAATTTCTTACGCCCCAATAATCCGAAAAGAAAATACCATTCCAAACAAACAATATAAAGTCTCGCTAAAATGGTTGAGTCTCCTGGTAGTATGTTCGTTTATAATTACGCTATACTTATTAATTATTACTATTTTATCTTTTTATAGCTCCCCAAAAGAGGCCTTCTCTAACAGCTATGCGTTACATCTTATTTCTGGAATAACGTATTTTATATTATCTCTTTCTTTGTTACTTTTTCCATATATTTTGTACGGAATGCCTCGTAAAATGGAAGTAAATGAAAAAAAGATTAAAAAGGAAAAAAACAATTCAACAGCTAATGTAATTAAAGAAATTATCCCAAAAGATGATCCTCTATTTGAATTGTCAGAAAAAATTAGAAATTACTTATATACTGATAAACCATATTTAAATATGGAGTTTTCAATTTCATCCATTGCTATAACATTACAAGTGCCACAAAACCACGTTTCATATTGTATAAACATATTGATGAAAACTTCGTTTTATAAATTACGTTCTGAACTTCGGGTGGAACACGCTATTAATCTTTTACAAAGCGATGCTAAGGATCGACTCACTATTGAAGCTATTGGAGAACAATCAGGTTTTAAAACACGTTCCAATTTCTATATGGCATTTAAGGAAGTAACGGGACTTACTCCTACTGAATATATTGCCTCAAAACCCAACTCGTAAAAATTACAAAAAAAATCCCCTTTTAAAATTAAAAGGGGATTTTTTTGTAGTTAAACGAACCTA
>CAYWFQ010000067.1:0-12003 GCA_964457505.1 uncultured Flavobacterium sp. | reverse complement strand
CTATTTAGTTTTTTGCTATTTTTGCAAAAAAAATATACGACATGTTATCAGTTAATAATCTATCAGTTCAATTTGGCAAGCGAATTTTATTCGACGAAGTTAACACCACCTTTACTCAAGGGAATATTTATGGTGTTATTGGTGCCAACGGTGCTGGAAAATCTACTTTTTTAAAAATCATCTCTGGCGATATGGATCCTACTTCAGGGCATATTCATTTAGAGCCAGGAAAACGTATGTCGGTTTTGAATCAAAATCACAATATGTTTGATGAGTTTACTGTTTTAGAAACAGTAATGATGGGAAACAAGGTTTTGTATGCCGTTAAAAAAGAAATGGATGAATTGTATTTAGATTATAACGATTCTAATGCAGATAGAATAGGAGAATTGCAAGTGCAATTTGAAGAAATGAACGGTTGGAATGCAGATTCTGATGCCGCATCTATGTTATCCAATCTAGGAATTACTGAAGACAATCATTATACCATGATGGGCGACTTGGAAGGAAAAATCAAAGTGCGTGTACTTTTGGCACAAGCTCTTTTTGGAAATCCGGACGTATTAATTATGGATGAGCCTACGAACGACTTGGACTTTGAAACCATCGCTTGGTTAGAAAACTTCTTAGCAAATTATGAAAATACTGTAATTGTAGTTTCTCACGACCGTCACTTTTTAGATGCAGTTTGTACGCATATTTCAGATATTGATTTCGGAAAAATAAACCACTATTCAGGAAATTATACCTTTTGGTACGAATCAAGTCAGTTAGCAGCGAAACAACGCGCACAACAAAACAAAAAAGCTGAGGAAAAGAAACAAGAATTAGAAGAATTTATTCGTCGTTTTTCTGCGAATGTGGCAAAATCAAAACAAGCTACTTCTCGTAAAAAAATGATTTCGAAATTGAATATCTCTGAAATCAAACCATCAAGCCGTCGTTATCCTGCGATTATTTTTGATCAAGATCGTGAAGCAGGTGACCAAATTCTGAATGTTGAAAATTTAAGCGCTTCTATTGATGGCGAAATATTGTTCAAAGGAGTGGATTTGAATATGGCAAAAGGAGATAAAATCGTTCTTTTCTCAAAAGATTCACGTGCTACGACTGCATTTTACGAAATTTTAAATGGGAATCAGAACGCTGATTCAGGAACATTTGATTGGGGAATTACGACTAATCAAGCGTATTTGCCAGCTGAAAATCATTCGTATTTTGAGAATGATTTGACTTTAGTGGATTGGTTACGTCAATGGGCTAAAACAGAAGAAGAAAGAGACGAAGTGTTTATTCGAGGATTCTTAGGAAAAATGATTTTCTCTGGAGAAGAAGCGTTGAAAACTAGCCGTGTATTATCAGGAGGAGAAAAAGTACGTTGTATGTTGTCTCGAATGATGATGGAACGCGCTAATATTTTAATGTTAGACGAACCTACGAATCACTTGGATTTGGAGTCGATTACAGCTTTCAATAATTCATTGAAAAACTTTAAAGGTTCTGTGATTTTCACTACACATGACCACGAATTTGCTCAAACAGTAGGTAATAGAGTAGTGGAGTTAACGCCAAATGGAGCTATTGACCGTTACATGACTTTTGACGATTATTTAGATGATGAAAAAGTGAAAGAATTAAGAACTAAAATGTATTCTTAATCTTTTATATGTTTAAAAAGCCTTGATTTTTCAAGGCTTTTTTTTAGCTACTATTTTCTGTTATTTTTAATTATCAATCATAAAACAGAATTTGTATATTTGCCCAACCAAACATTACACTTAATCATGAGTCAAAAAGTATTACTTACTGCAAAAGAAGTTACTATCATACTACATCGTTTGGCTTGTCAATTAATTGAAAAACACTTAGATTTCTCGGATACTATTCTTGTTGGGATTCAACCTAGAGGTGTTTTCTTGGCAGAACGTTTGAAAGAAATTTTAGAAAAAGAGTACAAAACTCCTTCAATTACTTTAGGTTACTTAGATATTACTTTCTTTAGAGATGACTTTAGAAGGACCGAAAAACCTTTGGAAGCCAATAAAACCAATATCAATTTTATTGTAGAAAATAAAAAAGTCATTTTCATTGATGATGTTTTGTTCACTGGGCGAAGTATTCGCTCTGCTTTAACTGCAATTCAATCATTTGGAAGGCCTTCTGAAATTGAATTGTTGGTATTGATAGATAGACGTTTTAGTCGCAATTTACCTATTCAACCTGATTATAGAGGTAGACAGGTTGATGCAATCAATAATGAAAAAGTAAAGGTGTGTTGGAAAGAAAATGAGGGCGAAGACGGGGTTTATTTAATTACCAATTAAATAAATTAAGTCAATCATTAAAAAATTATAACTGTAAATAAAATGAAAGAATTAAGCGTAAATCATTTATTAGGAATTAAATACATTAACAAAAATGATATTGACTTAATTTTTGAAACTGCTGATCATTTTAAGGAAGTTATTAATAGACCTATAAAAAAAGTTCCTTCTTTACGAGACATTACCATTGCGAATATCTTTTTTGAAAACAGTACCCGAACCAAACTTTCTTTTGAATTAGCCCAAAAACGATTATCTGCTGATGTGATTAGTTTTTCGGCAGCACAGTCTTCAGTTAAAAAAGGAGAAACACTGATTGATACCGTAAACAATATTCTTTCTATGAAAGTCGATATGGTGGTCATGCGTCATGCTAATCCCGGTGCAGCTTACTTCTTATCTAAAAATGTAAAAGCAAGTATTGTTAATGCAGGAGATGGTGCACACGAACATCCTACTCAAGCTTTGTTAGATAGTTATTCAATACGAGAAAAACTAGGAGATGTAGCGGGTAAAAAAGTAGTTATTGTGGGTGATATTTTACACTCACGTGTCGCCTTGTCTAACATCTATGCTTTGCAAATGCAAGGTGCCGAAGTCAAAGTTTGCGGACCCAAAACTTTGATTCCTAAACACATTGAATCACTTGGAGTAACAGTTGAATCTAATCTACGTAAAGCACTTGAATGGTGTGATGTAGCCAATATGTTACGCGTACAAAACGAACGCATGGATGTCAATTATTTTCCTTCCACTCGCGAATATGCACAACAATACGGAGTAGATAAAAACCTCTTGGATTCACTCGATAAAGAAATTGTAATCATGCACCCAGGACCCATTAATCGTGGAGTTGAAATTACAAGTGATGTTGCCGATTCTCAACAATCCGTTATTTTAGACCAAGTAGAAAATGGTGTTGCCATCCGAATGGCGGTGATTTATCTTTTGGCTTCAAAAATTCAATAATTTAAGCCTATTACTTAAATTATACTTTACAAAAGTTGTTAAAACCTATTTTATGAAAGTCGATCAAAAAGGACATACAATCACTATAAAAGATACTCAAGGAGATTTTACTTCATATTTAGATAAAGTATCACAATCGAATGCTTCTTTTGAATCTCATAATTTAATTATCGATTTGTCTCATAATAAATCGGTTACCAATACCGACTTAAAATTGTTGTTGCCGTTATCTAAACAACATAAAAAAGCAAAGAAATCATTTGTTGTAGTGGCAGAAGGGATTGATTTTAACGCTGTTCCTGCACAATTAACGGTAGTGCCTTCGGTTCTAGAGGCGCATGACATCATTGAAATGGAGGAAATTGAACGCGATTTAGGATTTTAATGAAACTAACTATTCTTGGCTGTTATGCCGCTACACCACGTACGATTACCAATCCAACGTCTCAATTATTGGAGATTAAAAACCGTATGTTTTTAATTGATTGCGGAGAAGGCACTCAAGTGCAACTTCGAAAGAATAAGATTAAGTTTTCCAAAATCAATCAAGTATTTATTTCGCATTTGCATGGAGACCATTTTTTTGGTTTAATTGGGTTGATTTCTACTTTTAGTTTGTTAGGAAGAACTACGGATTTACATATCTATGGACCAAAAGGAATTAAAGAAATTATTCTATTGCAATTGAGGTTGTCTAATTCGTGGACGAATTACGGTTTGTATTTTCATGAATTAGAATCAAATGAAAGTGAGGTAATTTTTGAAGACGAAAAAGTTTTGGTTACAACCATACCCTTAAAACACCGATTATATACCAATGGTTTTTTGTTCCAAGAAAAAGTAGGGGAACGCAAGTTGAATATGGATGCGGTGTTGAATTATGAAATTGAAAGTTGTTATTACCAAAAAATCAAAAATGGTAAAGACATCACTTTGGAAGACGGAAGACTAATTCCGAATTCGGAATTAACGTTTGACCCAATTCTACCGAAAAGTTATGCCTTCTGTTCGGATACTGTGTATCACGAAGCTATACTGCCAATTATTGAGAATGTTGATGTATTGTATCATGAATCTACTTTTTTGGAATCAGAAGAAGGTTTAGCCGAAAAGACACTACATTCTACAGCAAAAGAAGCCGCACGAATTGCTTTGAAAGCTAATGCAAAAAAATTAATTTTAGGACATTATTCAACCCGTTACGAAAGCATAGCATTGTTTAAGGAAGAAGCAGAAACTATTTTTTCAGATGTTGAATTAGCAGAAGACGGAAAAACATTTGAATTGTAAAACACAACCAGTCATGAAAGATTTAAGCGATTACAGAAAAACCTACGATAAAAGCGAATTGTTAGAAACGTCAATTCCTGAGGATCCAATTAATTTATTCAAAAGGTGGTTTCATGAAGTTGAAGATTTTGGAGGCAATGAAGAAGTCAACGCCATGACGGTTGCTACCATTGGTTTGGATGGATTTCCAAAATCAAGAGTGGTTTTGCTAAAGAAATTTAACGAAGAAGGATTTATTTTTTATACCAATTATAATTCTGAAAAAGGCAAAGCCATTATCAATAATCCTAACGTTTGTTTATCTTTTTTCTGGCATAGTATGGAGCGCCAAGTCATAATAAAAGGGATTGCTCAAAAAACATCTGAAATTATTTCAGACAATTATTTTGCTTCAAGACCAGACGGCAGTAAGTTAGGAGCTATTGTTTCCAATCAGTCAGAAGTGGTTCCATCGAGAGAATTCTTAGAAGAAAACCTAAAGCAATTGGAATCTAATTTTGAAGGCATGGTTATTCCTAGACCGGAACATTGGGGTGGATTTTTGGTTACACCTCTTGATGTGGAGTTCTGGCAAGGACGTCCTAACCGTCTTCATGATAGAATTAGATACCAAGCTCAGTCTGATTTTTCTTGGAAAATTGACCGTTTATCTCCTTGATAGTAAGCTCTATTTTTTATAATTAAAGTTTCATTTTTTCATTCTAAATGCGAATGAAAAGAATTATTTCATCATTTTGTATTTTGTATTTTATTCTTTCGTAAATTAGGGGTTAGAGATATTGTTGATGTATACATTAATTTTTAACTAATAATCCCCCATATAGTATGAAAAATTTAATTTTAGTAAGACACGCAAAATCAAGTTGGGAAGCTCCTCTTCAAGATGTAGATCGTCCACTTTTACATCGAGGAATCGTAGATGCACATCTGGTTTCTTCAACTATTTCTACTTTCATTCCTAAGTCTTTTTTGTTATGGAGCAGTATTGCCAAAAGAGCTGCTGATACTGCTTTGATTTTTGCTCAAAACCTTTCGTTCCCTATAGAGAATATAATCTACAAAGAGGATTTATATACTTTTGATGAATATCAATTGGAAAAAGTTATAAAATCGTGTAATAATCTTTATGAAAACGTTATTCTTTTCGGACATAATGAGGCTATTACAAATTTTGTTAATAAATTTGGAGATTGCATCTTACCAAATGTTCCAACGTCGGGATTTGTTTCAATTCAATTCGACGAAGACCAATGGATTAACATTAAAAAAGGTAGGATCTTGAAAACTATTTTTCCAAAAGATTTAAAATAATTAGGTGTTGCAACAAAGATATATTGATAGAGAAAAAAGTTGGTTGGCCTTTAATGCGCGAGTTTTACAAGAAGCCGGAGATGTCACAGTTCCATTATTAGATAGGATGCGTTTTTTGGGTATTTTCTCCAATAACTTAGATGAGTTTTTTAGAGTTCGTTTTGCCGCTATTCGTAGATTAACTTTAAATGGAATTTCAGGTGAGAAATACTTTAACGGAATTTCATCGAGTCAGTTATTACATGATATAACTGAAATTGTTATCAATCAACAAGCAGAAAGTTTAGCCATTTTAAGTGATATTGAAGCTCGATTAGAGAAAGAAAATATATTTACTATTGATGAGAATGATGTAACTCCGGACCAAGAATTGTATTTAAAAGATTTTTTTGTACAAAAAGTTAGTCCTGAGTTAGTTACTATTATCTTAAACGATTTGGATCATTTCCCTGTTTTAAAAGACACATCAGGCTATTTGGCTGTCAAATTAGTAATTAATGGATTTTCAAAAGAAATTGAAACCCATTCGTTTAACTTCCGTTCATTATTGAAAAGAAGTACTAAAGAAACCAACAAAAAAAGCAAGAAAGAAGTTCTTTATGCAGTAATTGAAATCCCAAAAACAATCAATCGCTTTGTGGTTCTACCTCCTCAAGGTGAAAAGCAATTCGTCATTATGCTTGACGATGTTATTCGTTTAAATTTAAATAAAATCTTTGATATTTTTGATTATGAAAGCGTTGATGCTCACATGATTAAAATTACTAGAGATGCTCAGTTGGATATCGATAGTGACTTGAGTAAAAGTATGTTGGAGAAAATAGCATCTAGTGTAAAAGATAGAAGAATTGGTGAGCCAGTTCGGTTTATTTACGACCAAAATATTGACAAAGATACACTTGACTTTTTCTTGACTAATATGAAAATTGATGCTACGGATAGTATCATACCCGGTGGAAAATACCATAATAGAAGGGATTATATGGATTTTCCAAACCTTGGAAGATTTGATTTATTATACAAAACAAATCCACCTTTGCCTTTGCCAGGATTGAGTTTGGATGAAAATATAATGAAAAAAATTGCGGTTAAGGATTATATGGTTAGTGCACCTTATCAATCCTATTCGTATGTGATTAAGTTTTTAAGAGAAGCTGCATTGGATCCAGCAGTAACTACAATTAAAATTACCCTATACCGATTAGCAAAAAATTCCCAAATTATCAGTTCGTTAATTAATGCTGCTAAAAACGGAAAGAAAGTTACTGTTCAAATTGAATTGCAGGCGCGATTTGACGAAGCCAGTAATATTTTTTATTCTGAGCAAATGCAGATGGAGGGAATTGAACTAATTTTTGGCGTAAAAGGATTAAAAGTGCACAGTAAAATATGTGTCATTGAAAGATTGGAAGGGTCTAAAATTCACCGATACGGTATCATTTCTACCGGAAACTTTAATGAATCTACAGCAAAAGTATATACTGATGTAACTTTATTCACAGCACATCAAAAAATACTAAAAGATGTATCTAAAGTTTTTGAATTTTTCGAAATCAACTATCGTATTTACAATTACCAGCATATTATTACCTCGCCGCATTTTACTAGAAATAAGTTCAATAAGCTAATAAATAGAGAAATTGCTCACGCTAAAGAAGGTCAAACTACTTATATGAAGTTAAAAATGAATAGTTTGTCAGATATTGAATTGATTGATAAATTATACGAAGCGAGTTCTGCGGGAGTGAATATTAAACTAGAGGTAAGAGGTATTTGTTCTTTAATTCCAGGTATACCTGGGCTGAGTGAGAATATAGAAGCTATAAGTATCGTTGATAATTATTTAGAACACTCACGTATTTACATATTTGGTAATGCTGGAGATCCTGAAGTATTTATTTCTTCTGCTGATATGATGACTCGTAATTTAGACGGTAGAGTTGAAGTAACTTGCCCTATTTACGATGAAGATATTAAAAGAGAGTTAATAGATAACTTTGATTTAGGTTGGCAGGGTAATGTAAAAGCAAGATTGCATTCTCATCTTTTGGATAACAAATACCGACAAAGAGGGAATAAACCTATTTTTAGAGCTCAATTAGAGACTTATAATTATTACAAAAACCAGTTAGAAGGAGGTGAGTAAGTAAATTATTTCACCATTTTTATAATTCAGAATTTATTGAATGTTAAATATAAAAAAATATGCTGCAATCGATATTGGCTCTAATGCCATGCGATTGCTTATTGCTAATATTGTCGAACAAGACGATAAAGAAACCCAATTCAACAAAAGTTCCTTAGTTCGTGTTCCAATTCGTTTGGGGCAAGATGCGTTTACGGTGGGAGCGATTTCTGAAGAGAATATAGACAGAATGTGTGATGCAATGAAAGCATTCAGTCTGTTAATGAAAGTTCATAAAGTTGAGCAATACAAAGCTTTTGCAACTTCAGCTATGCGTGAAGCCTATAATGGCAAAGAAGTAACTGAAATCATCAAAAAGAAAACCGGAATAAAGATTGAAATTATTGATGGTAAAAAAGAAGCAGCTATAATTGCTTCTAGTGATTTACATAGCTTAATTAAAACAGAAAAAACTTATCTTTTTGTTGATGTAGGAGGTGGTAGTACCGAGTTTACTCTATTTTCTGACGGTAAGATGATTGTTTCTAGATCCTTTAAAGCTGGAACAGTTCGTTTATTAAACAATATGGTTCATGAAGTGGTTTGGGAAGAAATCGAGAAATGGATTCGAACCAACACAGAAGAGTTTGATGAAGTGACTTTAATTGGTTCGGGTGGAAATATCAATAAGTTGTTTAAAATGTCGGCAAAATCACAAGATAAACCACTTTCGTATATTTATATGAATTCACAATATGCCTTTTTGAATTCCTTGACTTATGAGCAACGAATTTCAGAATTAGGATTGAACTCTGACCGTGCCGACGTAATTATACCCGCTACTCGAATTTATTTGAATGCAATGAAATGGAGCGGTGCTAGAAATATCTACGTGCCTAAGATTGGTTTAGCAGACGGAATTGTTAAGGCAATGTATTACGGAAAAATCTAAAAAAAACTTAAGTAATATCTAATCCGAATGTGTTTTTTAATAATTCAATATTCGGATTAATTTGGCGCAAACGATTGTAGCGATCCTGATCATTAAAACTGCGTTTACTTTCAAAACTTTCATTGACAATAACTTCAATCGTAATGTCATGATTGTGTAAATGACCTTTCAAATAGCCTAATAATCCTAATTTTTCACTTTCAAAATCCAATTTTGAACCTTCGTTGGGTAATTCAATGGTAATATGGGTACCATTCAAAACAGGATCGTTGATTAACAATAACGATTCCATAATTTTATACCCTTTATCTCCCAAACGTTGTGCGTATTTATTCCACTGCAATAACATTTCAGTTTCACTAAATGGCTCTGTAGGCAAATGAAGTGTTTCTTTTACAAACGTTTTAGAATTTTCTTCTAAGGCTTTTTTAGCGCGAATGCTTGATAAAGACAGGGCTGAAACTTTAGGTTCAGATTTTGTACTAATAGTAGGTTTTGGAATCTCAATAAGAGGTTCGTCTAAAGGTTTAGTGACTTCGACTACTTCGACAGGAAGTTCTTCTTTAATTTCTTCTGGCGAGGGAATAGCAATAGTTTCTTCAGTCACTTTGGGAGTTTCAGTATTTTTAACAACCTCAACTATGGAATAACCTGAATTTTTAAAGTAAGTGGGCGGAATTATAAATTGCTCAACTTTTTTTTTTCTCCATCGAAAGTGATGGATGCCAATTGCATCAAGCAAAGTTCAACAAGCAGTCGTTGATTTTGACTGACTTTGTATTTCAAATCACAATCATTGGCAATTTCAATTCCTTTCAATAAGAAATTGGCATCGCATTTTTGTGCTTGAACGCCATACATCTGCTGTGCTTGTTCTCCAACTTCTAATAAAGATAAAGTAGCAGGATTTTTAGAAACCAATAGATCTCTAAAATGCGAAGCTAACCCAGCAACAAAATGATGCGCATCAAAACCTTTGGCAAGAATTTCATTAAAAGCAACTAATAATTCTGGAATTTTGTTTTCCAAAATCAATTCAGTCACATTGATATACGTTTCGTAATCTAAAACATTTAGATTTTCAGTAACAGCTTGACGGGTTAAATTAGTACCACAAAAAGAAACTACTCGGTCAAAAATAGACAAAGCATCACGCATTGCACCATCAGCTTTTTGAGCAATGATATGCAAAGCATCATCTTCAAATTGAACCCCTTGACTTGTGGCCACCTCTGCTAAATGTTCTTTAGCATCTTTAACGGTAATTCTTTTGAAATCAAATATTTGACAACGCGATAAAATCGTTGGAATAATTTTATGTTTTTCGGTCGTAGCCAAAATAAAAATAGCATGTTTTGGTGGCTCTTCTAATGTTTTCAAAAAAGCATTAAAAGCGGCAGAAGATAACATATGCACCTCATCAATGATGTACACTTTGTATTGTCCTGTTTGAGGTGGTATACGTACTTGGTCAATCAAATTTCGGATATCGTCTACCGAGTTGTTTGAAGCAGCATCTAATTCAAATACATTGAAAGCAAAATCTTCATTTGGATCATCATATCCCGGTTGATTGATTTTTCGTGCCAAAATTCTAGCACAAGTAGTTTTACCTACACCACGAGGTCCTGTAAACAAAAGGGCAGAGGCCAAGTGGTTGTTTTCAATGGCATTTAGTAAAGTATTGGTAATGGCTTTTTGCCCCACAACATCTTTGAATGTTTGTGGACGGTATTTTCGAGCCGATACTATAAATTGTTCCATTGAAAACCTATTAGATAGCAAATATAGGATTTGAAATTTCAAAAAACAATAGTGTTAGCTTCAAAAGAGGAGTACTTATCCCCAATTTACTAACAATAATCCCGATAGGAATAGAAGTAAAATAAAAGAGCGAAATAATCAATTATGATTTACCGTAAATAAAGTTGTAAATTTGCACCGCAGACCGCCTTATCGCCGTCCTGATTTATTAGGAGGGAGGAAAGTCCGGACACCATAGAGAAGCATAGCGGGTAACACCCGTCGGTTCGTCTCGATTTTTCGAGATGGATTAGGACAAGTGCAACAGAAAGTATGTACAGGTAATGCTGTAGTGAAACCAGGTAAACTCTATGCGGTGAAATATCAAGTATATCAGCATTTAAGGGCTTCTCGTCCGTTGTTGAAGGGTAGATAGCTTGAGGCTTGTAGTAATGCAAGTCCTAGATAAATGATAAGGCTCCGTTTTTCGGAGACAGAATCCGGCTTATAGGTCTGCTTTTTTTTGTTTGTAAAGAAAATTATTCTGTTTTCTCTTCAGAAGATGCTATCTCAAAAAAACTAAAAAAAGATCCACCGTAACTTTTCTGAAATGAAAAATGAGGTAAATGTTCCATTTTAGTGTATTTGGAATGTTCAATAATTAACATCCCTTCTTCTTCCAAAAGTCCTTTTTCAAAAACTAAGCTAACTACTTTTTCAAATGTTTTTTGGTCTAAACCGTAAGGAGGATCAGCAAAAATGATGTCGTAAGTCGTTTTGTTTTTTTCAAGGAAAGCAAAAACATCACTTTTGGTAGCAGCAATATTAAAATCAAATTCAGCAGCGATTTGTTTGATGAATTTTACACAACCAAAATCACCATCTACTGAAGTAATTGGCGAACTACCTCTGGAAGCAAATTCGAAGCTAATGTTTCCTGTTCCCGAGAATAAGTCCAATACTTTAAGTCCTTCAAAGTTAAAATGATTATTCAAAACATTGAACAATGCTTCTTTACTCATATCAGTTGTAGGGCGTACAGGAAGGTTTTTGGGAGGAAATATGCGTCGGCCTTTGTATTTACCTGAAATAATTCTCATGAATTAAAAAGTATAAAATGGGTTCTGTTATCCGCTTCTGAAAAATTATTTTTGGCTTGTATATCGCTTACATCCAATAACGATACATTGCGAATGTATTTGTAGGCTAATTGGTAATACTCACTTTCAGCATCAATTTTTCCAATCAATTCTAAAGGGAACTCTTCTGGATTTAAACCCAGTTGTTCT
>CAYWFQ010000066.1:0-12005 GCA_964457505.1 uncultured Flavobacterium sp. | reverse complement strand
TTAATTTTAGTAATATTTTCTCCTGAAAGGTGCAATAATTTAATCGTATCAATCAGAGGCAAACCCGCACCTACATTGGTTTCATACAAATAGGTTTTTTGGTTGTCGGCTAAAACTTTACGTAGTTTTTTATAGAAACCGTAACTTAACGTATTAGCTACTTTATTGGACGAAATTAAATCAAAACTACTCTCAATCAATGGAATGTAGTTCTCTACAAATTCGGAACTTGCCGTGTTATCCACTGCAATTAAATTCTCCAAATGATTTTCATTGGCGTACTTAATAACATCTTGAATAGAATACAACGTCCCTTTGTTTTGGATTTCGTTTTTCCAGTTGGGTGTTACCCCATTTTTATTTAAAAGTACATTTTGTGAATTGGCGATAGCAAAAATATTCAACTTCACATCTTTCCTTTTCTCGATGGCTGTAGCCGATTCAAGAATTTGGTTAATCAACGTTCCGCCTACTAAACCATGTCCAAAAATGGCAATGTTGATTTTTTTCGAAACCCCAAAAATCTCTCCGTGAATAACATTCAAGGCACGATTCAATTCGGATTTTTTCACCACCAAACTCACGTTTTTACCCGTAACAGTGTTGTTGAACAAAATCGGAACAATTTTATTTTTGATCAAAGCTGTATAAGGCTTGTGGAAAGTACTCAAATCTTGCCCGATAATCGAAATCACCGATACATTATCAGTCACCGAAATTTTATTAACGTCTTTCGAATAGAAATCATTTTCGAATTCTTTTTCCAACTGAATCATTGCAGTAGTTGCTTTATCAGCATCTACCACCAAACCAATTCCTCTTTCTGAAGAACCTTGCGAAATGATACTTACACTAATATCATTATCACCCATCACTTTAAAAATTCGGGCATCAACTCCCGTTTTTCCAAGCAATCCGCGTCCTTCTAGATTCACCAACGCCACGTTCTCCAATACTGAAAGCGTTTTAATCCCTTCTTTGCTTGCGGTAGAACGAATTAAGGTACCTTTATTTTCGTGATTGAACGTATTTAAAATTCGAAGTGGAATGTTTTTCTCTAATAAAGGAATAATTGTTTTAGCGTGTAAAATGGTAGCCCCAAAATTAGCCAACTCATTTGCCTCGTTGAACGTCAAATAATCAATTTTCTTAGCATCAGGAACTAAATCAGGATTGGCAGTGTAAATACCGTCCACGTGCGTATAGTTCTGTAATTCCTCTGCATTCAAATAATTAGCAATTAAAGAAGCAGTATAATTACTTCCATTTCTACCTAAAGTAGTCGTCACATTTTTAGCATTCGAAGCAATGAAACCGGTTACAATATTCACGGCATCTTCATTTTCTTTGAAATACTGAATTACATTTTTCTTAGACGCTTGTTCAATTGGTTGTGCATCGCCAAATTTCGAATCGGTTTTAATCAATTCTCTACTGTCAGCAAAACGGGCATTTACCCCATTATTAATCAAAATTGAGGTAAGTAATTTGGCAGAAAGTACTTCGCCAATCGACAAAATTTGATCCTTAATTTTACTGCTGTAATCTCCAATTAAGCTTACGCCTTCAAATAATTTTTCAAGAACGGTAAATTCTTCAGAAAAATCAACATCCGCAAACCCATTTTGTTGTTCCAATTTAAATTGTTCTAACAATGGCTTGTAACTTTCATTTTTAGATGCAATTGATAATAGTTCTTCCAATTCGTCAGTAGCATTTCCACGTGCCGAAACGACCACGGCTATTTTCTCGCCCTGATTTACTTTGTCTAAAATAATTGCAACTACTTTATCTAATCCTTCTCCGTTAGATAATGACTTCCCTCCAAATTTTAAAATCTTCATAGTGTCTGTTTTATAGGTTGTACCATTAAAAAATGGTAGCCAATAAATTATGTAATTGTTGGTACTCTATCAAAAAAGCATCGTGACCATGAATGGAAACGATTTCTTGATAGGATACATTTTTTTTCTGTTTTTTTAATTCTTCATACGTAGCTCGGTTCTCATTTGCTGTAAAAAACAAATCAGAATCAATTCCAATAATATGAATATTCGCCTCAATTTTTGATGCTACTGTCGCAAAAGAATCTCTTCCTCTTGTAATATCAATCGATTTTAATAATTGGTTCATCATTTTATAAGCCGAAAGCTGAAAACGCTTTTGCAACTTATTTCCATGATGCGCTAACCAACTTTCTATATTATAAATGCCCAATTCTTCGTTAGTAGTGCGTTGGAATTTAGATGAAAACGACTCGGGTGTTCTATAGCACAACATAGCGTGAATACGAGCATCTTCGATAGGTTTAGACGAATTGGATAAAATTTGCTCTTGCAAAAAACAATTCGCAATCAACCAATCAGTCGATTTCCAATCAGTCGCAATTGGAATTAAATGTTGCGTGATTTTAGGTTCCAAAGCCGCCATTTCCCATGCAATTCCTCCTCCAACTGAACCACCAATAATAGCAAATAGTTGCTTTATTTTCAAGATCGCAATTCCTTGATTGAATAGTTTGGCAATATCTCTCGCATTAAAATCTTGGTAGTTTTCTATAGAAAAACCATCATATCCGTTACCTGGAACATTGAAAGCCAAAACGGTATATTTCAATATATCTATCGTTTTGCTTTCGCCAATAAGATCGTTCCACCAACCCTGAGCTCCAATCACTTGAGAGTTTCCGGTCAAGGCATGATTAACCAAAACAATAGGCGCTGAATTCAAACTTGGACCAAAAACTTGGTAACTCAAATTGATTACAGGATATTGAGCACCACTTTCTGTGATGAAATTTTGTATTTGTATGTGTTGGATTTTATTTTCCAATGTCAAATCGGTTGTAATTTTTGATTTGTGTTGGAAATATTAGAAAGAAATCTAGATGGGAACTAGAAAAAATCTCGTGTTATCTTTCCACATTGCTGTGGTAGAATGCAGCACCTTCTTCGATTTACCGAAGGGTTGCTAAGGCTTCATCGGGTCTAATCCCTCTACCTTTCTTTATAACATTTTCAATACGTATATATGAACTTTGAGCTGCAAATTAACGTCATATTTCTGAAAGAAACAAATTTCCCTTCTGCATATTTAGGCAAATAACTATTACGTTGCTTCTGATTTTTGAAATTTAGTTTGCCAATTTTAAATAATTTACATTCATATCTATCATTCCAAACAAATTATAAAAGTATATACAATCATAAATTGATTTTATTACGAATCCGTCAAAATATCTTGGCTAGCTAATTTTTGGGTGTTTTTAAATTAATTTCGGTTAAAAATGTTTTTAAGAAATAAAAAAAAGTAAAGTTTGATTTGGAATTCAAAATGGTTTTATAACTTTGCACTCTAATTCTAGAGGAAAAATTTGAACTGATTGCAACCTCGTTAAAAAATGCTAAAGCAGGAACTTCCCTTTAGCATTTCGTAGCAATACCATTTTTTCCTCGCTTAATTTTAAACAAATTAAACTATTATGGCTTATTTATTTACGTCAGAATCTGTGAGTGAAGGACATCCAGACAAAGTGGCTGATCAAATCTCCGATGCATTAATTGATAATTTTTTGGCATTTGATGCCGACTCAAAAGTAGCTTGTGAAACCTTGGTAACAACTGGTCAGGTGATCTTGGCTGGAGAGGTAAAATCAAACACTTACTTAGATGTTCAACAAATTGCTCGTGATGTAATCAAGAAAATTGGTTACACTAAAAGTGAGTACATGTTTGAAGCTAATTCTTGTGGAATCCTTTCGGCTATTCACGAACAATCAGCTGATATTAATCAAGGAGTGGATAGAGCAAGTAAAGAAGAACAAGGAGCGGGTGACCAAGGAATGATGTTTGGTTACGCTACTAATGAGACGGAGAACTACATGCCTTTGGCTTTGGATTTATCGCATGCGATTTTGAGTGAGTTGGCTAACTTAAGAAGAGAGAATAACGAAATCAAATACTTGCGTCCAGATGCTAAATCGCAAGTAACACTTGAATATTCAGATGACAACAAACCGGTTCGTATTGATGCGATTGTAATTTCTACGCAACACGATGATTTTGATGAAGAAGCTAAAATGTTGGCTAAAATCAAATCGGATTTAGTTAGCATTTTGATTCCGCGTATTAAAGCGAAATACCCTCAATATGCACATTTATTCAATGATAATATTACCTATCACATCAACCCAACAGGAAAATTTGTTATTGGAGGACCTCACGGAGATACTGGTTTGACAGGAAGAAAAATTATTGTTGATACCTATGGTGGAAAAGGTGCTCACGGTGGTGGCGCTTTCTCTGGAAAAGACCCGTCTAAAGTAGACCGTTCTGCAGCTTATGCAACACGTCATATTGCTAAAAACTTAGTTGCAGCAGGATTGTGTGACGAAATTTTAGTTCAAGTATCGTATGCTATTGGTGTGGCAAAACCAACATCAATCAACGTAAACACCTACGGAACTTCTAAAGTAAATTTGACTGATGGAGAAATTAGTAAAGTGGTAGAAGGTATTTTTGATATGCGTCCGTACTTTATTGAGCAACGTTTGAAATTAAGAAATCCTATCTATAGTGAAACGGCAGCTTACGGACATATGGGACGTACACCTGAAACGATTACTAAAACCTTCTCTGCTCCTGGCGGATTAACTAAAACAGTTACAGTAGATTTATTTACTTGGGAAAAATTAGACTTTGTAGATGCTGTAAAAACAGCTTTTAAATTATAAACTTCTATATTTTAAAATTAAAAAACGAGTTTTCTTCAATTAGAAAACTCGTTTTTTTTATAGGTTGTATTTTATTACAAATGTGACAAACCTAGGAAGGATAATCGTCTCATTAGCGTTATACCCATTTACACTAAATGAATTGTTTAGCTTTGATTTGGTGTTCAAAAGATTGTTTGCTTGAATTCTGCACTCCAATTTAGCATCTTTTTTAGCGTAGTTTATACTTGCTGACATAATTTTAAAATCATTGGTCAATCCAGTTGTTTCGTTTTTGAATCGGTTGAACGAATAATCCCAATTAATGTTCATTCCTTCCAAGAAATAATAATTTAATTTCACATTCGGACTCTGTGTTGTAAATGCGGTATTTGCTTGTTCAGAAAAATTAATTCTATATCCTAAATCAATATTGGGTAACTGCTTAAATTGAGTCCCAAGTGTTAGATTATATCCATGATTAACATTTTCAATTCCTTGGATAAATTCTTTTACATTACCTCCAATAATTGCTCTATTTAATACAAAATTTCTATTCCAACTCGCATTGGCTCCCCCTGAAACTTTGTAATATTTATTAAAGCTTTTCGAATAGAAAAGAGTACCGTTTAAATTTTCATTTTCAGCATCTAGATTTAATCTTTCGGAAGTGGAATAAATTCCTTGGAATAAAATTCCATTAACTACAGGGTTTTTAGTAGTTGTGTACGATATATTTCCAAAAATTGTTGTGAAATTATACAAATTGTACTTGGAGTAATTTAATCTATGTGAAGTTACTAATGAGTTTTCTAAACTAGAATTACCCCTTGCAATACTATTAAAATTGGTAAATACATAACCTTCAACCAAAGAGTTGATATCGTTGAAACCATTTTTTACACTATAATTGTAAGTGATATTTTCAGATTTCTTTATATCCCATCTGGCAAAAACATCTGGTAAGAATCGGTTGAAATTCAATTGAAACGGTTTGTCAAATTGGGTATTATTAGTTCGGTATTGATGGTACGAAAACCCAGGATTAAAGGTGAATTTTCCTAGCATGAACTTGTAATGAATCCCTAAGAAAGCATCGTTAAACGAGTAACGAACATCATTACTATAAGATTCGTTAGTAATTGCTACAACAGACTTGTCTTCTAATATTTGTAATAAACTAGAGTTATAGGCTTGAAAAGCATTGGTATTCCCAAGTGTTAGATTAAGGATACTTTTATTACTTATTTGAAAGAAGTAATCCAATTTAGCGTCAAATTTATTGGTTTTTACAAATCTAGATTGCTCTATATTTAATGTACTTTGATTGACAAAAATTGAACTTGGGTCATTCGGATTTGATGTGGTGCTATTTTGATACGGATTTACAGAAAGTTGTGGATTATAGAATGGATCCTCGTCTTCATATTGGTGTTGCATTTCTACTACCCAAGTGGTTTTTGGATTTTGAGTATAAAACAAATTTAAACTTTGATTGAATGAAACGGGGTCTTGTTTTTGAAAAGAAAAGATCGAATTGGAACTATTAACTGGGTTCGAATTAATAAATGTCGTATAATTCGTTTGGTTAACGTTATCTTCTTGTTGCCCATTTTTTCTCAAAAATGCATCATAATCCAATTGAAAATTATCATTAGGTTTAAATTTGGATCCGAATTTAGAAATGAAGGCTATATTTTTTGAATCGGTTTGATTTTTTCTGTTTTCAAGAGTAGTTATTTCAGTGGTATTGGGTTGAAATATACCGCGCTCTGAATTAGTTATAGACTGGTTATAGGTTGAAGAATAGGCTCCAAATCCAGAAACTGTCCATTTTTTTGAGAAGGAATGATTCAAATTCAATGCTCCAAATTTATCCGTCATCTTAGCAACATTATCCCCTCCTGATAATCCGAAGAAATTTCGATTAAGGTTCAATGAAGTTCCGTTTCTACCGATAGTATTTCTTGCCCCTCCAGTAATTCTAAAAAAATCGGCGGATGTTAAAGAGACTTCTCCAATGTTATTCAAATTTACAATGGTATTAACGCTCGTTTTTGGAGAATAATAAAATAATTTTGGATTAATAATGTACCCTTTATCGTTAGCAGCACCAGCACTTATATCACCAAACCAAAATTTATCTTTTCCTTTTTTGAGTTTAATATTAATGGCAATATCATCGTTGTTATTTTCAATCCCTTTCATTTGCGAAACCTCATTGAAATTACGCATCACTTGTACTTTATCTACAGCATCAGAAGGAATGTTTTTAGAACCCAACTTGGTGTCTCCTTCCATAAATGGTTTTCCGTCTACAAAAAGCTTTCGAACCTGCTTCCCTTCTACTTGAATTTGTCCATCTGATGACACTTCAAATCCAGGAAGTTTTTTAAATACATCTTCTAATTTTCTTTCTTCGCCTGTTTTGAATGAATCTGTGTTGTAAACAATAGTATCTCCTTTGATAGAAACAGGCATTTCTCGAACAATTTCAACACCAGCTAATTCAATCCCACCAGACTCCATGATAATATTCTGAACCATGTTTTCTGATTTTGTACTTACCGATATTTCTTTATTTTGCATTCCAATATAACTCAGCTTTATTGAATACGACGTGTTGGCTTTCAAGTTCAAAACAAATTTTCCTTTATCTGTAGTAATGGCATAGGCATCCATCGCTTTAGACGTTTGATTCACCGCCATAACGTTTGCCATTTCAAGTGGTGCTTTTTCAGAATCGAGAACTAACCCTTCAAAACGAATGTTCTGACCGTAAGCAAAAGGCATTACTAACAATATGATAAACAGGAATATTTTTTTCATTCGAATCAAATTTTAATTAGAGTATTTTAGATTTTATTGTCCCATTCGTATTTGAAATCCACCACTACCACCACGTCCTTGGTTCATTTCTCTAAACTCTTCCATTTTTTTAATTACAGTTTCGTCGTACTCTTTTTGATTCACTACTTTACCTTTTGTAGGTGGTTTAATTTCAGATTTCTCTTTTGGATTGAGAACTACTTTAGAACACAAAATAATAGTTTTACCATCATTCACTTCCAAAATTAAACCTGGTAATCCCCAATAGCCTTCCGGCCCTTGATTAACAGGAATCTCAGGTGTGTACCAAGCTGTAATTGTAATTTCTTTTGGTAATTCTAGCGCATCCATAAAACTAGTTTTAGGAGATTCTTTTGGTTTGTCTTGTTGCGCTGTTTCTTCTTTTTTAGATTTATCTTGCGAAGGTGTTTCCTCTTTTTTGGGTCTGAAATTTCTAAAATCAGTTTTACTTGCGGCTTTTACTGCAGTAGCCTTGTAACAAGTATACCCGCCAATCACTCGCGTTTCCGCTTCCATTTTCCAATTCAAACTAGCTAACGAATCTTTAACTAAAAATTCTTTACCCATGAAATCTTTATCAACGCTATAGGTTTTATCCTTTACATTTTTGTAGTAAGTTCCACCTCCACCGGTCATTGAACCCAACATTCGCATTCCTCCGCCTTGATTAGAAGCTTCTAGTTTTTCTTCCTCTTTATATATGGACGCCGATTTATCAAAATTAAGTACGAATGTCTTTTCAAACATTTTTTTCATTCGCTCCTCCATCATTTTCTGCATATCAGGAGTTATGCTTTTATTTCCTTCAAAACGTGCTTTAAAATCTGCGGTACTGGTTTTTGATTCGTAGACTGCCATACCCTGAAAATCTTTTTGAGCTATAGCGTTAGTACACATTAATACAAATAAAAATAATAAAATAGTTTTTTTCATCAGGTATTGCTTTATTGATTATTGATGCAAATATGTCGAATAAACTTTGATTTGTTACCAAAAAAATGTTAAATACCATTTTTAGACTGTTTGAAAATCAAATGGTTTAATACCGATTCATAAAATAAAGGCAAAATAAAAACCCAACTGTTGAATTCTTCAATTGTGAATAAATCATTCAAAAAAATGTATGGCAAACACTAATTTTTATCTATTTTTACGCTCTTACAAATTTATCAATTATAAAATCACACTACCGTAATGCATATAGCAGTAGCAGGAAACATAGGTTCAGGAAAAACTACATTAACCAATTTATTGGCTAAACATTTCAAATGGGAACCTCATTTTGAAGACGTAGTTGACAATCCCTATTTGGATGATTTTTATCACCAAATGGAGCGTTGGTCATTCAACTTGCAAATTTATTTCTTAAATAGTCGTTTTCGTCAAGTAATGCAAATTCGCGAAAGCGGAAAAAAAATCATTCAGGACAGAACGATCTACGAAGATGCGCACATCTTTGCTCCTAACTTGCACGCGATGGGTTTAATGACCAATCGTGATTTCCAAAACTACTCTTCTCTTTTTGACTTGATGGAATCTTTGGTAAAAGCACCTGATTTATTGATTTACTTGCGTAGCTCTATTCCTAATTTAGTAGGTCAAATCCACAAACGTGGTCGTGAATATGAAAACTCGATTTCTATTGATTACCTCAGCCGTTTGAACGAACGTTATGAAGCTTGGATTCATACTTATGATAGAGGTAAATTGTTAATTATTGATGTAGACAACATTAATTTTGTAGATAATCAAGAAGACCTTGGAGATATCATTCGTAAAATTGATGCTGAAATCAACGGGTTGTTTTAGTACAAAACAAAATTATATTTATAAAAAAATGCCTCAATTTCTTGAGGCATTTTCTTTTTATTGAAAGTGAAACTATTGAATCGCTTCTACTTTGGCTTTTACTTCAGCTTCTGTTCCTTCAAAAACTTGAACAGTTTGTTTTCCGTTTTCAGAAATAGTTACTGTCGCTTTTACTTTGCCATTTTCGTTAGTCATTTGAACATTCACTTGTTTCTTAGCCTCTCCTTTTTTTGCACAACAGGCTTTTTCTTCTTTCGTTATGAATTTACCATTAGCATCATAATGAGACAAACACATTGCTTTTTGCTCTGGAGTACATTTCAGACTGTCGCACATTTTAGCACATTCGTCTTTAGTCATGGTAGCACATTTGCTCATATCGCAATTACCCATCATTTCTCCTTTTTCACAAGATTTCATTTCGACTGTACAAGTCATTTCTTTTGGAGCATGTCCCGTACTTCCTTCTCCTAAAATTGGCGCAATTACTAAACCAATTAAACAGGTTAATTTGATTAAGATGTTCATTGAAGGACCAGAAGTATCTTTAAATGGATCTCCAACAGTATCTCCAGTTACAGCCGCTTTGTGCGCATCAGAACCTTTGTATGTCATTTCTCCATTGATTTCAACCCCAGCTTCGAAAGATTTTTTAGCATTATCCCAAGCACCACCAGCGTTATTTTGGAATACCGCCCAAAGTACACCTGAAACGGTAACTCCTGCCATATAACCCCCTAACATTTCAGCGATTAATTGATTATTTTCTGGATAAACTAATTTTCCTAAAAGTACAATTGCAATTGGGAAACCAATCGTTAAAATTCCTGGTAACATCATTTCGCGTAAAGCGGCTTTAGTTGAAATTTCAACACATTTACCATATTCTGGTTTACCTGTTCCTTCCATAATTCCTGGAATTTCTTTGAACTGACGACGTACTTCATATACCATATCCATCGCTGCTTTTCCTACAGAATTCATTGCCAAAGCAGAGAATACTACTGGAATCATTCCTCCAACAAACAACATGGCCAAAACTGGCGCTTTGAAAATATTAATTCCGTCAATTCCTGTAAAGGTTACATAAGCCGCAAATAAAGCCAAAGAGGTTAACGCTGCAGATGCAATAGCAAAACCTTTTCCAGTTGCTGCTGTAGTGTTACCTACTGAATCCAAAATATCGGTACGTGTACGCACTTCTTTTGGCAACTCACTCATTTCTGCAATACCACCTGCGTTATCTGAAATTGGTCCGAAAGCATCAATTGCTAATTGCATAGCGGTAGTCGCCATCATCGCCGAAGCCGCTAAAGCTACTCCGTAGAATCCTGCAAAAGCATACGAAGACCAGATTGCCGCAGCAAATAAAATTACCGTTGGGAAAGTCGAAATCATTCCTGTTGCTAAACCCGCAATTACGTTAGTTCCTGCTCCAGTTGATGATTTTTGAACAATAGCCAATACTGGTTTTGTTCCTAATCCTGTATAATATTCAGTTACAGATGAAATAGCACCTCCCACAATTAAACCTACAATAGTTGCATAGAAAACACGCATAGATGAAATGTCTTTCAATCCTTCTCCATAGAATTCCATTTTCATTGTTGTTGGTAACATATATTCAACTAAAAAGTAACAGGCTACTAAAGTCAAAACAATAGAAACCCAGTTTCCAATATTCAAGGCTTTTTGTACCTGTGCTTCTTTAGCGTCATCACTTGAAATTTTTACTAACATCGTTCCAATGATAGAAAATAAGATTCCGAAACCAGCTATCGCCATTGGTAATAAAATAGGTCCGATTCCGCCAAAAGCGTCTTCGATTTTACCCCCCATATCTTTAATTACATAATTTCCAAGAACCATAGCAGCTAAAACAGTTGCCACATACGAACCAAATAAATCGGCACCCATTCCGGCAACGTCTCCTACATTGTCCCCTACGTTATCTGCAATAGTCGCTGGGTTACGTGGATCATCTTCTGGAATACCAGCTTCTACTTTACCCACTAAGTCAGCACCTACATCGGCAGCTTTGGTATAAATACCTCCACCCACACGAGCAAATAATGCAATTGATTCAGCACCCAATGAGAATCCTGCAAGAGTTTCCAATACGATGGTCATTTTTTCAGTTCCATCAACTCCCCAAACTCCATCCATAAAGAAATGAAAGAAGAAAATAAAGAAAGCTGTTAGACCTAAAACTGCTAAACCAGCAACTCCTAATCCCATTACGGTTCCACCGCTAAATGAAACTTTTAAGGCTTGAGGCAAACTCGTACGAGCGGCTTGTGTTGTTCTTACATTGGTTTTGGTAGCAATTTTCATCCCCATATTTCCTGCTAAAGCAGAAAAGAATGCACCAAAAACAAACGCTACTACTATTAATATATGTGTAGTAGGCACTATAAAAGATATCCCCGCTAAAACGGCACTTGCACCAATAACGAAGAAAGTCAATAATCTATATTCTGCTTTAAGGAAAGCCAATGCGCCTTCATATATGTAATCTGAAATCTCTTTCATCTTACCATCTCCAGCGTCTTGTTTTAGTACCCAAGCTCTTTTAACCAACATGAACAAAAGTCCAATAATTGCCATTACTATTGGCAAATAAATCATAAATGCA
>CAYWFQ010000065.1:0-12107 GCA_964457505.1 uncultured Flavobacterium sp. | reverse complement strand
AGTATATCAGCATTTAAGGGCTTCTCGTCCGTTGTTGAAGGGTAGATAGCTTGAGTCTTACAGCAATGTAAGATCTAGATAAATGATAAGGCTCCGTTTTACGGAGACAGAATCCGGCTTATAGGTCTGCTTTTTTTATTTTTAATTAAAAACTATTCTACTTCGTCTTCTGAAGTAGCAATCTCAAAAAAGCTAAAGAAAGATCCACCATAACTTTTCTGAAAAGAAAAATGTGGCAAATGTTCCATTTTAGTGTATTTGGAATGTTCAATAATCAACATACCTTCTTCTTCTAAAAGTCCTCTTTCAAAAACTAAAGTAACAACTTTCTCAAACGTTTTTTGGTCTAAACCGTAAGGAGGATCTGCAAAAATGATGTCGTAAGTAGTTTTATTTTTTTCTAAGAAAGCAAAAACATCACTTTTTGTAGCTGCAATATTGAAATCAAATTCAGAAGCAATTTGTTTGATAAATTTAACACAACCAAAATCACCATCCACAGAAGTTATGGGCGAACTTCCTCTTGAAGCAAATTCGAAGCTGATATTCCCTGTTCCCGAGAACAAGTCCAATACTTTAAGTCCTTCAAAACTAAAATGATTATTCAAAACATTGAATAAGGCTTCTTTACTCATGTCGGTGGTTGGGCGTACAGGAAGGTTTTTAGGAGGAAATATACGGCGACCTTTGTATTTGCCTGAAATAATTCTCATGAATTAAAAAGTATAAAATGAGTTCTGTTTTCTGCTTCTGAAAAATTATTTTTAGCTTGTAAATCACTTACTTCTAGTAGTGATATATTGCGAACGTATTTATAAGCTAATTGGTAATAGTCACTTTCAGTATCAATTTTCCCAATCAATTCTAAAGGAAATTCTTCTGGATTTAAACCCAATTGTTCAGCAGTAAATAAAATATAATACAAGAAATCTTCAGGAGTAGCGTAGTCAAAAGAATTGAAAAACAATAATTTCTGGTTTTGAACTACAATAATTTCAAAATGCCCCGAATTGAAATGTACGAATACTTTTTTCTCTGGATTGTTTTTGGAACCAATCAGTAATTTAGATACCAAAATTGTATTAGCATGTTTGTAATCGAAAGTGCCGAATTGATCAATAAAAAAATTATTGATGTTCACATACGGAATGTAAACGGTGTTCATTTGGCAATTGGCAATTTCGTCAAAAGCAAAAAAATCAGTTTCAAAAACCTTAGTGTTGTATTGTAAATAGCTTCCTAAAAAGTTTTCGTCAAATAAAGGTTCGGGTACAAACGTTGAAAGATTGTTATTGTGAATCACTAAAATTTCATCGTACGACTCCTTTAATTCTGGAAAATCACTAAATGCATCTGCAAACAAATCTTCGGTTTTAGTAGCTTTATGAAACGTATCAAATCGGATTTCGTTGAAAGCAGTGATGGTATTGTTGAGTGTATCGAAACAACAAAAAGATAATCCATTCAAGGCAACTTGAATCGATAGTTTTTTATAACTCTTTTCGGTGATGTTTGTGTTCATATCATTTTTTTCAACAATGCAAACATACGAAAAATCAACTTCAATGGCAAAAATCAAGTTCAATAGCAATTTCAATATCAATTTCAATATCAATTTCAAAAATCAATAAAGAAATCAAATTAATTTTGGAACTCGCTATTTATTTTTATCATTGATTTTTCCAATTGCAATTGATTTTTGTCATTGCAATTGTTTACTTTGCAATCAAATTAATCCTAATGAATTCCTCCTTATTTTACAGCCTTTTAAAGAAAAAATTCCCGTTTGAGCCGACGTACAAGCAGGATATCTTTTTTCAAAAGATTGCCATTTTCTTAACCGAAATGGAAAACAATACCATTTTTGTTTTGAAAGGATATGCAGGAACAGGAAAAACGACCGTAATTTCTACCATTGTCAATAATTTAATAGAGATTAATAAAAAATATGTTTTGCTAGCACCAACAGGTCGTGCGGCTAAGGTGATTGCTAATTATTCGAATAAGCCTGCTTTTACCATTCATAAAAAAATATATTTTCCAAAGAAATCTTCTGGAGGAGGCGTTTCATTTACCTTACAGCCCAACAAACACAAAAACACTATTTTCATTGTTGATGAGGCTTCGATGATTTCGGATACCAATTCAGATTCAAAACTCTATGAGAATGGCTCTTTGTTGGATGATTTGATTTCGTATGTGTATTCGGGAACCAATTGTAAAATGATACTTTTGGGAGATACGGCCCAGCTAACACCCGTCAATTTAGATATCAGTCCAGCTTTAGATACTCATACTTTGGCGGTGCATTATGATAAAGAAATAGAGTCTATAGAATTAGACGAAGTGATGCGTCAGGAGGAAAGTTCTGGAATTTTATTCAATGCCACAGCATTGAGGGAGTTATTGAAAGATTCGTTTATATCTGATTTTCAGTTTGACGTGAATCAATTTAAAGACATTGTACGTTTGACCGATGGCTATGACATTCAAGACGCTATTCATTCTGCATACAGCAATTATAGTATAGAAGATACGGCATTCATTGTTCGTTCTAATAAACGAGCCAATCAGTATAATGAACAAATCCGAACTCGAATTTTAGACCGGGAAAGCGAATTGTCAACGGGAGATTTTTTGATGGTAGTAAAGAACAATTACTTTTGGCTCAAAGATTCCGATGAAGCCGGATTTATTGCCAATGGCGATATTATAGAAGTATTAGAAATATTTGGCATCCAAGAATTGTATGGTTTTCAATTTGCCAAAGTAAAAATCCGAATGGTCGATTATCCCAATCAAAAACCATTAGAAACGGTTTTACTTTTGGATACCATAAAAAGTGAATCACCTTCACTGACGTATGAAGAGTCGAATCGTTTGTACCAAGAAGTGATGAAAGATTACGAAGGGGAAACCAAATTCAAGCAATTCCAGAAAGTTAAAAACAACGATTATTTTAATGCCTTGCAAGTGAAATTCTCGTATGCTATTACCTGTCATAAATCGCAAGGAGGGCAGTGGGACACAGTTTTTATTGAACAACCGTATTTACCTGATGGAATTAACAACGATTATATTCGGTGGTTGTATACTGCGATGACACGGGCTAAAAACAAATTGTATTTGATTGGATTCAAAGACGATAGTTTTGTGGAGTAATCAACAAGAAATAAGTCAAAAAATTAATTAAATTTGTATCTAATATTGATACTACTAATTACTACACATAAGAATGAAAACAATAGCAGTCATTCCCGCGCGTTACGCTTCCACGCGATTCCCCGCTAAATTAATTCAAGATTTAGGAGGAAAAACAGTCATTTTGAGAACTTACGAAGCAGCGCTTTCTACCAAGCTGTTTGATGATGTTTTTGTGGTAACTGATTCGGATATTATTTTTGAAGAAATTGTTTCCAATGGAGGTAAAGCCATTAAAAGTATTAAAGAACACGAGTCAGGAAGTGATCGAATTGCTGAAGCAGTTCAGCATTTAGACGTTGATATTGTAGTCAATGTTCAGGGTGACGAGCCATTTATTGATATTGATCCGTTGCAAAAAGTGATAGAAGTATTTAAAAAGGATTCGGCTAAACAAGTAGATTTAGCATCTGTAATGCGAGAAATTACCAATGAAGACGATATCAATAATCCGAATAATGTAAAAGTAGTGGTAGATCAAAACGGATTTGCCTTGTATTTTTCCCGTTCGGTAATTCCGTATCCAAGAGAGAAAAATGTAGGCGTACGCTATTTTCAGCACATTGGTATTTATGCTTTTAGAAAACAAGCGTTACTTGATTTTTACAGTTTGCCAATGCAATCTTTGGAAGCATCCGAAAAACTGGAACAATTGCGTTATTTGGAATTTGGTAAACGCATCAAAATGGTCGAAACGACTCACGTAGGAATTGGAATTGATACTCCTGAAGATTTAGAAAAAGCTAGAAAAATGCTTTAATTAATCTTGATTTTCGTGATCAAAATACCCTTTACTTTTTACCTTAGTTGAGAAAAAATTCAAAAAAAGGACAATAAAGAATAAGAAAAGTAATGCCTGAGTGCTTACTAGAAACTTACCCATGGTCATCACTGGATGATAATCACCATATCCAATTGACGAAGAAGTTATTACGCTAAAATATACTGCATCAAACCAATGCTCAAAAGGTTTGTTTAAATAGTTACCACAGGAATAAAAAACTGCATACGCTAATACAATTTCTAAATAATTAAAAAACAATAATAGCATTGACCTTCTATACGACCGTGGTTTAGAGAACAAATCAGAAGCGAAAATTAAAGTTGGAATGTAAAATATAGTTTCTAAAAACAAATACGTCATAACTATAACCACCCAATCAATAGTGTACCATTGGTTTATTAAAATGACTATTGGAAAAATTACCTTAAGTAAAATGTAAGTATCAATTGCTAAATCTTGGTATTCGATTCCTTTTTTTCTTGAAAAATACTTGATGTAGATACCGGGAAATAATAAAAGAGAAGAGGAAAGGAGCAATCTTAAAATCTTCTCTAATCCGTTGTCATCTTGATGATCGTTGTTCCAAATGGATTTTATGTTTTGAATTCTTTTTTGGATTGGATTGCATTCGGCTTGTAATCCGTTAGATGACTTCCCTAAAAATAATTTTCTAACTGTTTTTCTCATTATACGTTTGATTTACACCAATACAAGGTACTAAAAAAATATTTTATTTAATTCGTTCAATTAGGATTAATTCATTGTGATTTTCAACACGCGGTATTGTTTTTAATTTAAAATTGGGTTGGTAAAATTCTTCACAATATTTTTTATTTCTTTGATTATCATTATTATTTAATACCATGGTATTAAACAATATAAAGCCTTTTTCTTGAAGTAAAAAACAAAGCTTTTGGGTAAAGAAATTTTCGAATAAAAATCCAGGCATTTTAGTGTCTTGAAAAATGTCAACAATAATTAAGTCGTACTTTTCGTTGGCTTGTAAAACAAATTCAAAAGCGTCTGCAATCAAAATGGTAAGGTTTGGGATTTGATCTAGATGAAAATAAGAGTTGGCAATTTTAATAATTTCAGGATCAATTTCTACACCCGTAATAGCTCCTCTAAAGTTAATTTCATGGGATAAAGTCTTAACTACACTACCACCTGCAACACCTAGTACTAGGATTTTACTCATGCTTTTAATTTGGCGGAAGCCAATTTTTTTCAATCCCAATCGTAAAATGCGTTGTAAACTTCCGTAGGAATAGTTCGTGTTCTTAGAATCCATCATTAATTCACCATTTGCCCAAGTAACTTCAATGGATTTACTCCAACTGGATTTGGTTTTGTATATAGTTATGGGAATGAGATAACTCAGGAATTTACGAATCATAATGTGGGGATTTATTCAAAAATAAGATTTTAATTGTTTTATTTGCAATAAATTTTAAAAGAATGAAGAAGCAGTTCTACAAATGGTTGTTTATCAAAATCATGGGTTGGAGGATCGTTGGCACCATTGATCCTAAAATAAAGAAGTGTGTAATGATGGTGATGCCTCACACAAGTGCGCACGATTTTTATTTAGGCATTTTCACAAGAGGAATTGTGGGTCTTGAAATGAATTTTGTAGCCAAAAAGGAATTATTTCGTTTTCCTTTTGGCTCCTATTTTGAATACATGGGTGGAGCAGCCTTAGATCGAACTGGTGGTTTGAATAAAGTTGATTCTATTGCAGCAATATTTGATAAAAAAGAAACATTCCGTTTAGCCGTTGCGCCTGAAGGAACACGTAAATACGTAAGCGAACTTAAAACAGGCTTTTATTATATTGCCTTGAAAGCAAATGTGCCAATTATTCCAGTGGCTTTTGATTTTGGTAAAAAAGAAGTGCGATTTGGGCAGCCATTACTCCCTTCAGGTGATTATGAAGCAGACTGTAAAGTGCTTAATCAACACTTTGTAGGTGTGACGGGTAAAATTCCAGAATATGGCTATCGTGTAAAAGAATCTTAATTCGGTTTATATTCTTTAAAAGTTCCGTTCTTATAAAAGAAAACAATTTTCTCTATTTCGCTTGAAACAGATTCAGGTAACTTTTCTGTAATTTTTTCTTGTACAGGAAGAGTATTTTTAATTTCTTGAACTTCAGAAAACAAATTGGTATTTATTGAAGTGTCATTCACTGGAATAGAAGTAGGCACCTTTAGTGTATCTAGGTTATTTGTTTTTGGAAAACTTCCTTTTCCATTTAAGATCCAATACAAATCTACTTCCGGAAAAACTTCCAAAATTTTTAATACAAAATCTAAACTGGGTTTGTTTCTTCCAGATAGGAGGTGAGATAAACTAGAGCGTTGTACGCCAATTTTATCTGCAAAAGAAGAGGCGTTTAAATTGTAGTATTCCAATAGTGTTTCTAATCTTTTTACGAAATCATCGATGTTTACCATTGTAGAAGTGGATCTAAAATTACTTTGTTTACAAATGTAATAAAAATAATAAAAACATACTATAATATCGTAGTTAAAAAGATAAAATAACTGAAATTAAATTAAATTTTTAAATTAGATAATAGTAATTAAATCACTGAATAATAGTAATTTATATAATAATTATAAATTCGTTTACAATTGGTAATTCCTATACCGGTTAAAAGAGTTCAATTGTCGCAAATACTGTTTACATAATTGAATTTAACATCTAATCATCAGTTTACAATTGTAAATATAAAGATGTTTACTTTTGTAAAATCAAATTAGAAACTATGAATTTAGAAGTGTTATTTGTTCAAAATAAAGAACAATCGATTCAGGGTCGTTACATTACATTAGAGCATATAGAACCCATTTTACAACGATTAAATACAGAAAATCAATTGCAAGAAATTGGTAAATCTGTTTTAGGTAAATCAATTTATGAATACCAAATTGGATCTGGGGCAACCCGAATTTTTCTATGGTCACAGATGCACGGAAATGAAAGTACAACTACAAAAGGACTTTTTGATTTTTTAAACTTTTTGCAAAGCGGAACTGATATAGCTAATCAATTCTTAAACCAATATACTTTTTGTTGCATTCCAATGTTAAATCCTGATGGAGCTACTTTGTATACGCGTGCAAATGCAAATTCGGTTGATTTGAATAGGGATTCACAGGATTTAACACAACCTGAAAGTAAGCTGTTGCGTGCAACATTCGAGCGATTTAAACCTGATTATTGTTTTAATCTTCACGATCAACGAACCATTTTCGGCGTAGCCAATACAGGTAAACCAGCTACAATGTCTTTTTTAGCGCCTTCGTATAACGAAGAAAGAGAAGTTAATACCACTCGAATGAAAGCAATAAATGTAATTGCTGGCATAAATAAAGAGTTGCAACAATGTATTCCAGGTCAAGTAGGACGATTTGATGATTCGTTTAATATTAACTGTATTGGCGATATGTTTCAGTCTTTAGGTGTGCCAACTATCCTATTTGAAGCCGGTCATTTTCAAAATGATTATGAAAGAGAGCAAACCAGAAAATTTGTATTTATATCGTTAGTTTCGGCATTTACTACAATTAACGAAAACGATATAGTTAGCAATAGAATCGATGAATATTTGAATATTTCACAAAATAATCCCGTTTTTTGTGATTTTTTGTATAAAAATATCAAAATTTATTATGATGGTAAGGAAAAAATCATCAATTTTGCAGCACAATACAAAGAAGAATTGATTGGCAATCAAATTTGTTTTAATGCTTATATTAATCAAATTGATGATTTAGAAAATCGTTTTGGTCATGTTGAGTACGATGCTCAAGGAGCTATTTATTCAGAAGATTATGGCACTATTCCTAAATTAGATCAAAAAGCCAATTTTTATTTAGATAAAAGCATAGAATTTGTGAATGGATTGATAAAAAAATAGTTTTATTATCTTTTAATTGAATTTTATGTATAATTTTATACTTTGTTTTCGCTAATTAATAATATTAATTGAAAAAATTATGAGTAAGTTTCGTTTAGATGAAGTAGATCACCAAATCTTAGATATGTTGATTGACAATACTAGAGTTCCATTTACGGATATTGCAAAAAAATTATTAATATCTGCAGGTACAGTGCATGTTAGAGTTAAGAAAATGGAAGATGCCGGAATTATTATGGGTTCTTCTCTTGTACTTGATTACGACAAATTAGGTTATTCATTCATAGCATATGTGGGTGTATTTCTTAACAATACTTCTCAAACTAAATTTGTTTTAGAACGAATTAATGAAATTCCTTTTGTGACAGTTGCTTCTGTTACTACTGGTAAATTTAACATATTCTGTAAAATTAGAGCAAAAGATACAAAGCATGCCAAAGATGTAATTTTTATGATTGATGATATCGATGGTGTATACAGAACAGAAACTATGATTTCATTGGAAGAAAGTATAAATGATAAGAAGCGCTTGATGCATACGATTTTTAAAAATATGTAATACTTGACGCTATAATATATTATAACCTCAAGTTTATTCTTGGGGTTTTTTTATGGCATTTGATTTAACAACTACAACTACAACTACAACAACAACTAACTATTACTTAATTTATGTATACGCTTCCTAAAATTGAACGTTTTAATCAAGATGTACTTTCTAAATACCATATTTATAATAGTGTATTTATAACGCTACCATTTGATTCTATTGACAATACAGGGGTTTTACTTCCTTTATTTACTGATGTTTGCGATACGGGATTTAAAAAACAAGAAACTCCGGTAGAAATTGTTGATTTTTTTACAAAGAAATACTTACCAACCGATTCTGAATCGGATAAGATTGATTTGATGTTTCGTTTTATTCAATACATAGAACGTCAAATTGTACTTTTTGATGCCATTGAGGATGCCGCTTTTTCAAAAGTAAATAACATGGAAGGGAGAGGTTCTTTGCGAGACATTAAAGAAAAGTCGGATAATAATAACAACCAGGTTGAATTAACGGAGTTTTTAGAAAACTTTAATGTTCGAACTGTTTTAACTGCCCATCCAACCCAATTTTATCCGGGTGCAGTTTTAGGGATTATAAACGATTTAACTGATGCGATTCGAAATAATAATTTACTAGGAATTAAACAGTTATTAGCGCAATTAGGGAAAACACCTTTTATTCAAAATGAAAAACCCAATCCGTATGACGAAGCAGTTAGTTTGATTTGGTACCTTGAAAATGTTTTTTACGAAACAGCAGGTGAGATGGTTCATTATTTAGAGAAAAATTTATTTAATGGAAATTCAATCAATAATCCGCTTATTAAACTAGGTTTTTGGCCTGGTGGTGATCGTGATGGAAATCCCTTTGTAACCACGGATATTACTTTAAAAGTAGCCGATCGCTTACGTACTTCAATATTAAAATGTTATTATATTGAAATGAGAAATTTGAAACGTAAGTTGACATTTTCGGGTGTAGATACTTTGGTTTCTGAATTAGAACAAAAATTATATCGTTCCGTTTTTTATTCAAAAGGAGAAATCTTTATTACTCTCGATGAATTTAAATCGCAACTTAAAAAAATACGATTAATAATTGTTGAACAGCATCAATCTTTGTATGTAGATCAGTTAGACGCTCTTTTAATTAAGGTAAATTTATTTGGATTTCATTTTGCAACTTTAGACATTCGTCAAAATAGTAAAATACATAATGCTGTTTTTAAAGATGTTGTAAATTATTATTTAGAATCAGGAAGTTCTACATTTCCTGCCAATTATTTTGAACTTTCTGAAAAGGAAAAATTTGATATTTTGTCAAATGTAACTGGAGATTTAGATCCAGCTGCATTTCAGAACGAAATGACCAATTCTACATTAGGATCTATTCAAGCTATCAAAACAATTCAACACAATAATGGCGAGTTTGGTTCAAACCGTTATATTATTAGTAATAACGAAAGCGCACTAAATGTTATGGAAACGTTTGCTCTTTTTAAATTGAGTAATTGGGCAGCGCCTTCGGTTGATATTATTCCGTTATTTGAATCGGTTGATGATTTACAAAATGCACATGAAATTATGGAGAAGTTGTATACTAATCCATCGTATGCAAAACATCTAGAATCAAGAAATAATAAGCAAACGATCATGTTAGGTTTCTCTGACGGAACCAAAGATGGTGGTTATTTGATGGCCAATTGGAGTATTTATAAAGCAAAAGAATCATTGACTGAAATCTCTAGAAAGTACGGAATTAAAGCTATTTTCTTTGATGGTAGAGGAGGACCTCCTGCTCGTGGTGGAGGTAAAACACATAAATTCTACGCTTCTTTGGGGCCAAAAATTGAGAATAATGAGATTCAAGTTACCGTACAAGGTCAAACGATTAGTTCTAATTTTGGGACTTTAGATTCTTGTCGTCATAATTTAGAAAATTTGTTAAGTGCAGGTGTGACCAATCAAGTATTTGCTAAAGGACGAAATGAATTAACAGTTGATGAAAAAGCTATTTTAGATCAATTGGCAGAATTGGGTTATGAAAAATATTTAAGTTTTAAAAATCATCCTAAATTCATTCCTTATTTAGAAAAAATGAGTACGCTAAAGTACTATGCTAAAACTAATATTGGAAGTCGTCCTTCTAAACGTAGTAAGTCAGAAACTTTAGACTTCGCTGATTTGCGCGCAATTCCATTTGTAGGTTCATGGAGTCAGTTGAAACAAAATGTACCTGGTTTCTTTGGAGTAGGTACTGCATTAAAGCATTTTGAAGACACAAATCAATGGGATAAAGTACAGGAATTATATGATGGTTCATTGTTCTTTAAAACCTTATTGGAAAACAGTATGATGTCATTAGCTAAATCCTTCTTTCCATTAACTGCATACATGAGTAAGGATCCTGAATATGGTGATTTTTGGAAAATCATTTATAACGAATTTTTAGAAACAAAACGACTATTGTTAAAAATTGCGGGGCACAAAGAGTTAATGGAAAACTATCCTGATGGTAAAGCATCCATTGCAATTAGAGAGCGTATTGTGTTGCCTTTGTTGACAATACAGCAATATGGCTTAACAAGGATTAATGAGTTGTTGAGACAAAAAAATCCAGATGAAAAGTTGATAAAAGTATACGAAAAAATCGTAACACGCTCGCTTTTTGGTAATACCAACGCTAGTAGAAACTCCGCTTAATTAAATAGTATGAAAACAAGTCAATTAGAACAAAATGAATATCCTGCTTATTGCGAAACCTATTTTAAAGCAGCTGGAGAAGTAGAGTTAGTTGAAGAACTTGAAATTTGCTTACATGATTTTATTCGGTTTGTTCAAAATTTACCAATGGACAAATTTGATTATCGGTATGCAGAGGGAAAATGGACTATAAAAGAAATAATCCAACATATTATTGATACGGAACGAATTCTTGCCTATCGCGCTTTACGTATTTCTAGGAATGATACTACGCCTTTACCTGGTTTTGACGAGAATAGTTATGCTGATAATACTTCAGCAAATACAAGGGGTTTACAATATTTATTAACAGAATTAGCGGCAGTTCGTCATTCTAATTTGTTACTATTTAAAAGTTTTTCGGATGAACAACTTTTGAATAAAGGAATTGCATCAGATCAACCTATTTCTGTACGTGCCCTTGGTTTTATGTTAATTGGACATCAGAAACACCATCAGAAAGTTTTTGAAGAACGCTATTTGTAAGACTAAGGTTTATATAAAGTAAAAAAGGCTATCTATTTTCATAGGTAGCCTTTTTTGTATGGGATCGAATTAATAATTATTCGTCATCTTCATCATCGTCGTCAGCAATATCATCAAAATTAGTATCATCGTCGTCTTCATCATCGCCGTCTTCAGGATCGCTATCTGCTTTATCTAGATTTTCATCTTCAGATTCTTCATCAGAATCATCTTCGTCTAGATCAAGTTCTTTTATAGGTTCAACAGCTACATTAAGGATTTCATCATCCTCATCATAGTTTTCAATTCGATCTGAAAGTTTGGTACTTACTTTTACTAAATAAATAGTATCATCAGTTCGTACTTCAACAGCTTCAACTAATTCGTTTTTTGCATTTTTAAAACGGATAATGTCTGAATCATCATAACCATCAG
>CAYWFQ010000064.1:0-12210 GCA_964457505.1 uncultured Flavobacterium sp. | reverse complement strand
ACAATTATAAATTGAGAAAATGCGAATTTAAAAATGTGAAAATGTAAAATTTTATGCTATTATTTCTCTTCTATATAATTCAAATATTGCGCAGTGATATTCGCTAAATTGGTTTTGGATAACGCTTTTTTATATTACGGATTAAATCCTCTAAACCGTTCAATTTTAATTCGTAAACTAGTTGCAATTGTTGTCCTAATTCACCTTTTGGAAAACCCTTATTGTTGTACCAAACCACATAATACTCGGGCAAGTCTATCAAATGCCAACCTTCGTATTTCCCGAAAGGCATTTTAGTATGCGCTAATTTGATGAGTTGTTTTTGGTCTTTTTCCATGTTGTTCTATTTTGCTACTTTAACCGTCAAATCGGCATCGTAATACAAAATATACACTCCTTTGTTAGCAAAACCTCCTGTTTCATTTTTGAGATAATCAAACTTACTTTCCACTTGCTCCGTTACTTGAGTTAAGGCACTTTCTGCGAAAGTAGTAGCTTGCGACAAACGCATCAAAGTATCGAAAGTAACATCAAATCCACGCGTAGCAAAAGCATTAGGCGTTACTTTATTTTTTAATTTATAATCCTTTTCGAAAATAGCAGCTTCTGGGCTATTATTTTCTCTAGTCATAGCAGGATAAAGTAATTTTAATTGCACCAAGTTAGCAAACTCAATCTCATCAGTTTCCAAAGTTTCATTGGGTTCCAAAATCACAAGTTGGATTGCACAATCTTTTAGTTTTGATAAAAGTAGTTTTAACGTTGCTTTAATCAAAACTGTACTTTCCGTCTCTAAAACAACATAATTAATTCTGTTTTTTTGCAATTTACTCGACAAACTTTCAGGAATTAATGCTCCAATTTCTGTTAAACTGACTAATCGAACGTCTTTTTGATTTTCGACCATATACTTCTTAACCGATGCTTTCTTTTTATCCACTACAGCAATTATATTTCCATTTTTGGAACGCATAAAATCAAAAATAGCAGCACGGATTATTACTGGCGAAGTAATGGTTTGAAATAAATTAGGATACGATTTTCCGATTTCCTTAGACAAAGGAGAAATCACAGCGACTTGATTAGTGGTTAGCAATTCAGCTGTTTTTTCCACATTCGTTTGATAAAAAGGCCCTATCACTGCAGAGAAATCATCCAACTTATTCTGCTTAATTAGGTTCGCAATATTGGAATTATTCTTCGTTTCTTCCGAATCAAATACACTTACGTCTACCGTAATTCCTAATTGTTTCGCCGAGTCAATCGCTACTAATGCACCGGAATAAAAATCCAAAGTCATGTTCAGAAATTTATCCTTCTTCAAGCGGTCGGCAATAGTATTTACGGTGTCGTTTTGCAGTTTAGCCAAATTAAACGGCAATAGTAAAGCCAACTTTTTAGTTTGGTTTACCAAAGGTTTTTCTAATTGCAATGTACTATTTGGATTCTGAGTTGTAGTAGTCTCTTGTGCACCAATTGCATTGGTAAACAAAAACGAAATAACCAATATTTTGAAAAAATAATTCATTTTATTTTGTTTTAAAACAATTCCTTTATAACAATCGAACGGTATCAAATTTATGATAAAATCTGATACCGTTTCAATTAAAAACTTTCAATTATAAGTACTAATTATTCCCACTCAATTGTGGCAGGTGGTTTTGAACTAATATCATACACCACACGATTCACACCTTTAACTTTATTAATAATTTCGTTTGAAATTTTCATTAAGAAATCATACGGTAAATGCACCCAGTCAGCGGTCATACCATCCGTAGATTCAACAGCACGAAGCGCCACTACTTTTTCGTAGGTACGTTCATCTCCCATTACACCTACACTGTTTACAGGTAATAAAATTGCTCCTGCTTGCCAAACTTTATCATACAATCCCCAAGATTTCAATCCTTCGATAAAAACCGAATCTACATCTTGTAAAATTTGTACTTTTTCTGGAGTAATATCTCCTAAAATTCGGATAGATAATCCTGGTCCTGGAAAAGGATGTCTTCCTAGTAATTCTGGATCAATTCCTAAAGTTGCTCCCACTCTACGCACCTCATCCTTGAAAAGCATGCGCAAAGGTTCTACAATTTTTAATTTCATATAATCAGGTAAACCACCCACATTGTGGTGCGATTTAATAGTAGCCGATGGTCCTTTTACAGAAACCGATTCGATTACGTCAGGATAAATAGTTCCTTGTGCCAACCATTTTACATCTTCAATTAAATGTGATTCATCATCAAAAACTTCAATGAAAACACGTCCGATGATTTTACGTTTGGTTTCTGGATCACTCACTCCTGCTAATTCTGACAAAAAACGATCTCCAGCATCTACTCCTTTTACGTTTAATCCCATTCCTTTATATTGATTCAATACACTTTGGAATTCGTTTTTACGAAGTAAACCGTTATTAACAAAAATACAATATAAGTTTTTACCAATAGCTTGGTGCAATAAAACTGCCGCAACAGTAGAATCTACTCCGCCAGAAAGACCCAAAACCACTTTATCGTCTTGTAATTTTTCTTTCAATTCGGCTACCATATCAGTAACAAAAGCGTTGGGAGTGAAATTTTGAGGTACATCAGCAATGTTAACTAAAAAGTTTTCTAACATTTTAGTTCCTTCAGTCGAATGGAACACTTCTGGGTGGTATTGAATCGCATAGGTAGTTTCCCCTTCAATTCGATACGCCGCAAATTCCACATCGTGTGTACTAGCTAATTTTACACCATTCGTTGGTAACGCTTTAATACTATCACTATGACTCATCCAAACTTGACTGTTTGGAGAAATTCCTTGGAAGAAAACTTCGTCTTCTTTTATGAAAGATAAATTGGCTCTTCCGTATTCTCTTGTATTAGAAGCAGCTACTTCTCCACCACTAAAGTGGGCTAAATATTGTGCTCCATAACACACCGCCAATAATGGCATTTTACCTCTAATTTGAGATAAATCTGGGTGCGGCGCATCTTCTGAACGAACAGAAAATGGACTTCCACCTAAAATTACGGCTTTATACGGTGATAAATCTGTTGGAAAATTGTTGTAAGGAAAAATTTCGCAGAATATATTTAATTCGCGAACTCGACGTGCAATAAGCTGTGTGTATTGCGATCCGAAATCTAAAATAAGTACGTTGTGTTGCATGCGCAAAAATACTTTTTAAAATCGGAATTGAAAAATGGATTTTAAAAAAAATATATTTTTATTCTTTGACCAATAAAATTGTTGCTTTAAAGCCTGTTCCAAGGTTCCATTGGCTTGCCGAAATCAAACTTCCTTTGTCATCATACACCCTGAATTCAGCTGTATTTGGACCAGAAGTTCCTTGATTTAATGCCTCAAAATCAATTTTATTAAAACCATTCACAAGCTCAATTTCAAACCCCTTAAAAACGCCGTCTAATGTCACTTGCGACTCAATTATTTTATCGTTCAAATAGACCCTAATAATATCGCCGTCAACATAAGCAGCATCACGATACATTACACGTGCTTTAGTAGATTTAGTTTTAAAATCACCTAAATTTTGATTTCTTCGGTAAACAATTTCTCCCGGGTCTTCGTCTTTTTTATTCAATCGTGCTTCCACTTCTGCTCCTGGCTTAATGAACTCATTTTTTTGAATCATAGAAAAGGAATTCGTCTCTCCTAATTGATATGATTTTGTAGGAGCGGGTTTAGTAAACTTGGCATCAGGGCTATTAAAAACATTGGGAGCTTTAATGGATGGAATATCCGAATTAAGAGGTGCGGCTTTTTTGGGTTCAGTCGCTTTTTTGGGAGCAATTGGAAACTTAGCTGCAGGAATTGCCTTGAACTTAGCAGTAAACTCACTTTGAGCTTGTCCTTGCCATCCCAATCCAATAATCGCAATAAATACTAGTAATTGTTTCATTATACCCTACACTGCTACATCTTGATGTGACAAAAATAGCATAAATACCTTTTGAGATTCACGTATTAGAAATTTCTTAACACATTCCGGTTCTAGATTTCTAACAAATCATATGAAAAACATTGCTCTATATAACCGTATTTATCGCCAAAATCAATTCTTAATTAGCTTGATTATTGTAAATTGCATCACTAAAAATAAGCTTAAAAAAGTAACAAAATGGAAAGAAAAAATATCTTGACAGGCTCACCATGGGAAGATAAAATGGGATATTGTCGTGCCGTTCGCATTGGAAACATTGTTGAAGTATCTGGGACTGTTGCCATTGTAGATGGAGAAAAAGTAAAAGCCGACGATGCACACGCTCAAACCTTAAATATATTAGAACGTGTGGAAAAAGTATTGGAAGACTTAAATGTAAGTATGACAGACGTAATTCGCACTCGTATATTTACTACAGATATTAATACATTTGAAGCCGTCGCAACAGCACATTCTAGCTATTTCAAAGATATTAAACCTACTACCGGTTTTTATGAAATTAGTAAATTAGTGGCACCAGAATATTTAGTAGAAATTGAGTTTACAGCAGTTGTTGCTGAAAAATAAGAATTGTTTTTTATTAGAAAGTAAAGCCGTCAACGCATTTGTTAACGGCTTTTTTTATTTCATATAATTAATGATTCGTCAAATTACCCTATTTTTGACACAGTTATTAATCACTACAATCAAATATGAACCTATCAAAAACACTTCGTCTTTCCCTACAATGGCTGGTCATTTGTGCTTTGATAGGACTTTTTTCAGGTTCGGCATCCGCTTTCTTTTTAGTGGCTTTAGAATGGGTTACCAAAATTAGGGAGCATAACGCTTGGTTAATTTGGCTATTGCCAATTGGCGGTTTAATCATTGGACTATTGTATCATTATTATGGAGCTTCAGTAAGCAAAGGCAATAATTTACTTCTAGAAGAGTATGAAAATCCGCAGCAACCCATTCCGTTTAAAATGGCGCCTTTGGTACTTATTGGCACATTAATTACACATTTGGTTGGAGGATCTGCTGGACGCGAAGGCACAGCAGTCCAAATGTGTGGCGCAATTGCCGACCAATTTTCGAAGTTATTTCATTTGGATAAAAACGACCGAAAAACAATTTTGATTTTAGGAATTAGTGCCGGATTTGCATCAATTTTCGGCACACCTTTGGCGGGTGCTTTGTTTGCTTTGGAAGTAGTTTATTTCAGTAAAATCAATATCAAAAGCGTATTTCTTTCATTTGTAGTAGCTTATGCAGCTTATTATACTGTCGAGTTGTGGCAAGTCCAACATACTCATTATAGTATTCCAAGTATTCCAAATATGAATTGGACCAACATACTTTGGACTATTGGTGTTGGAATCCTTTTCGGATTGGCAGCGCTTTTATTTTCTAGAACAACCCATTTTTGGAGTCGTTTATTTTCAAAATATAGTACTTATGCTCCGATTCGTCCAGTAATTGGTGGAACTGTCTTAGCAATCCTGATTTATTCCATTGGTACCACAAAATACATTGGACTTGGCGTTCCTGAAATAGTAAAAGCCTTTTCAACCCCTAACGAATCGTATGATTTTCTCCTAAAAATACTCTTTACCGGTTTTACCTTGGGTGCTGGTTTTAAAGGTGGAGAAGTAACTCCGCTTTTCTTTGTGGGAGCCACTTTAGGAAGTGCTTTGTCTGTTGTAGTTCCTTTGCCAATAGCACTTTTAGCTGGTATGGGATTTGTTGCCGTTTTTTCGGGAGCTACTCATACTCCTGTTGCGTGTACTGTAATGGGATTGGAATTATTCGGAATTGAAAGTGGTATCTTTATTGGTATAGCTTGTTTGGCAGCCTATTTTTCTTCAGGTTCTGTTGGAATTTACCATTCACAGATTGTAAAAGGTCCTAAATACTTTTTGTACCAAAAATTCAATCCTTCCAAACAGGATCTTTTCTAAACATGTGAAAATTAGGTTAATTATTTAAATGATTTTTCGTTTAAATTAAAAAAATGTAATTTCGCAATCTATGAAAACACAAGATATTCAAGCGATTCAGGAGCTATTATCTACTCCCAAAAAGATTGCCATAATTCCACACCGTGGACCTGATGGAGATGCCATGGGCTCTACCCTTGGTTTGTACCATTTTTTACTAAAAAACAACCACCAACCTACTGTAATTTCTCCTAACGAAATGCCTCATTTTTTAGAGTGGCTTCCAGGAGCAAACACTGTAAAAATATACGAAAAAGACAAAGCGGCTTGCACTAAAATTTTGGAAGAAGCCGATATCATTTTTACTTTAGATTTTAATGCTTTGCACCGAACAGGCGACATGGAAACCGTTTTGAGTTCACTCAAAGCACCTTTCATCATGATTGATCACCATCAATTTCCGCATGATTATGCTACGTATACGTATTCGGATACGAATTTTGGTTCTACCTGCGAAATGTTGTACAACTTCATTTCCTTTTTAGGCAAAAAAGCAGATATTGATGAAAATATCGGAACTTGTATTTACACCGGAATTTTAACTGATTCGGGTTCGTTTCGTTTCCCAAAAACTACAGGGACTACCCACCGAATCATTGCTGAATTGATAGATTTAGGTGTAAAAAATACGGTGATTCCTACTTTACTATTTGACAATAGTTCGTTTGGACGTTTGCAAATATTAGGTCGTGCATTGCAAAACATGAAGATTTTTACCGAACATAAAACGGCTTATACGTATTTAACCCAAGACGAACTGGATTCTTTTGACCACGTCAAAGGGGATACCGAAGGCATTGTAAATTACGGATTGAGCATTAAAGGAATTATCTTCACTGCAATTTTCATCGAAAATAAAGACGAAAAAATCATTAAAATATCGTTCCGTTCCCAAGGTGATTTTGACGTCAATCAATTTGCTAGAGATCATTTCAATGGAGGCGGACACATCAATGCTGCTGGAGGAAAATCAGATAATTCAATGGAAGATACCATTCGAAAATTTGAAGATTTAGTTAAAAACTTATCCATCTAAATCATGAAACAGTTAACAAACCAATTTTTCGCAGTTATTCTAATTCTTACTTTTTTTAACAGTTGCCAGAGTAAGCAAGAAGCACGAAAACCAATTTCGCATGCATCGGGAACTTTCATGAAACAATCTGTTGATCGCAATAAAAAATTGATTGCAGGAGAAGAAGCCGAAATTGCACGTGTGATTAGACAAAACAAAAAAATTAAATTTATTGCTTCTCCAAAAGGGTTTTGGTATTCGTATGCAACTGTTAATTTGAAAGATACTTCAACTCCTAAAAAAGGAGATGTTGCCTTATTTGATTACGAAGTAAAAGACTTAAAAGGACGTGTAATTTATTCTAAAAGTGAACTGGGACCTCAAACCTATTTTGTTGACAAACAAAATATAATGACTGGTTTACGAGAAGGAATTAAATTAATGCATCGTAAAGAAAAAGTCAACTTCTTGTTTACCTCTCACATCGGATACGGATATCATGGCGACAATAAGAAAATTGGCACTAACAAACCGCTATTTTGCGTTGTTACACTTCGTGACTTTATGTCGGAAGCCAATTACGATCAAAAAATGAAAGCGGATGTCAATCCCGTTTCCGAAACTGAAAACGATTCTTTAAACTAAATACTATTTTGAAATGAAAAAAAGCGTTCTATTAGCCTTAGCCGTAATTGCTACTTTTTACTCTTGTAAGGAAGAAAATAACAATTTACCTGATGGTTTATATGCCAAAATCGAAACCAACAAGGGCGAAATCATCGTTCAATTGGATTATGAAAAGGCACCTATTACTGTAGCGAATTTTGTATCACTTGCAGAAGGGAATAATGATTTTGTAACCAATGAAAAAATAAAAAACAGACCTTTTTATGATGGACTGAAATTCCACCGAGTGATAGAAAATTTTATGATTCAAGGTGGCGATCCACTTGGAACAGGTTCTGGCGATGCTGGATATAAATTTAAAGACGAAATAACTGATGCTCATTTTGACAAAGGCGGAGTTTTGGCTATGGCCAATAATGGACCAGCAACCAACAGCAGTCAGTTTTTTATCACCCATATTGAAACACCTTGGCTAGATGGAAAACACACCATTTTTGGTCATGTTGTGGGTAACGGAATGGAAGCTGTAAACAAGATTTTGCAAGATGATTATATGAGTAAAGTAACCATCATTCGAAATGGAGATGCCGCTAAAAAGTTTGATGCAGTAAAAGTATTCCATGATTATTTTGCCGTTGAGGCCGAAAATCAAAAAAAACAAGCCGCAATTGATGCAGAAAACAAACGTATTTTTAATGAAAAATATAAAACAGTAATAGATACCAAAGTAAAATACTTTGCTGAATTAAAAGCTAAGGCTACCAAGACCAAATCTGGCTTGCAATTTGTAATCACTAAAAAAAGTGGCGGTGCTAAACCTAAAGCGGGTACAGGAATATTTATTCACTATGCAGGCTACTTAGAAAATGGAACTTTATTTGACAGCAGCATTGAAAATGTATGCAAGTCTTTTGGAACTTTTGATACTAACAGAGCTGCTCAGAATGGCTACCAAGCAATACCTTTTCAAGCAGGCAAAAAAGATGGTATGATTCCTGGATTTATCGAAGGAATAGAACAACTTTCTTTTGGTGATAAAGCAGTGATTTTCATTCCATCAAAACTGGGATATGGAGAAGCGGGTGCTGGAGGAGTTATCCCTCCAAACGCTAATATCATTTTTGAAATTGAATTATTAAAAGCACAGTAATAGATAGAAATAAATAAATTAGACCAAATGAAACTTAAATTTTTAATATTCTTATTTTTAGGAATCGTAAGTGTACAAGCACAAAAATTAAAAAAAGGACTTCCTGCAAAAAAACCAGCTATTTCACAAATGACAAGTCCTAAAACGACAGAAGGAATTTTTGCCAATATCGTAACTAGCAAAGGAACTATTATAGTTCAATTAGAATACCAAAAAACACCGGTTACTGTTGCCAACTTTATTAGTTTAGCAGAAGGTAAAAATACTTTTGTAACCAATGAAAAATTAAAAGGAAAACCATTTTATGATGGTTTAAAATTCCACAGAGTACTAAAAGATTTTATGATCCAAGGTGGAGACCCTATGGGTAACGGATCAGGTGGTCCTGGCTATGCTTTCAAAGATGAGTTTACCGATTTAAAACACAATAAAGGAGGAATTCTTTCTATGGCAAATTCTGGTCCAGCCAGTAATGGAAGTCAGTTTTTTATTACCCACAAAGACACCCCTTGGTTAGACGGAGTACATACCGTTTTTGGACATGTTACCCAAGGAATGGAAGTAGTGAATAAAATAGAGCAAAACGACCAAATTATCAAAATAACTATTTCTCGCAAAGGTGCCTTAGCTTTAAAATTTAATGCTGTTAAAGTATTTTCTGATTACTTTGCAAATAAGGCTGAGGATGCTAAAAAACAAGCGGCAATAGACGCTGAAAACAAAGCCAAACAAGCTGCTATTCAAGCTGAAAATAAACGTGTATATTTAGAAAAATATGGAAATGTAATTAAAGAAAAAGCTGCTTTTTTAGCTACTACTAAAGCTACGGCAACAACCACAGCCTCAGGATTGCAATATGTTCTTTTACAAAAAGGAACTGATGTAAAACCTGCTGCTGGAAGTACTATTTATTTCAAATACGCAGGGTATTTTGAAGATGGAAATTTATTTGATAGTAACTTCGAAGACGTTGCTAAAGTATTTGGCCAATTTAATCAATCCCGTGCGGATCAAAACGGTTACCAAGCTTTTCCATTTGAAGCTGGCAAAAAAGACGGGATGATTCCTGGATTTTTAGAAGGATTGAGTTTGATGAACATTGGCGATAAAATGTTGTTATTTCTTCCCGCTAAATTAGCCTATGGAGAAAGAGGTGCTGGAGGTGTGATACCACCCAACACCAATTTAGTTTTTGAATTGGAAATTTCAGACAAAGCATCTGCTCCAAAACAATAAACACGCAATAGTAAATAAAAAATCCTCAACAATGTTGAGGATTTTTTTTATTTACTAGCGTTAGAAATTATTTCCCAAATTTCCAATCGAATTCATCTTTTGCATTAATGATAGCTCCTATTTCGAACTTTACTACTTCTTCAAATTCTGTTTGAAAAATAATCCAATTTTCTTCGTTAAAATAATTTTCGAACGTATCAAATTCTTCTTGAGTGAATTTGGTTATATTTTTAGACACTAAGTCTGTTTTAACTTCACTTATTTTTTTTCCGATAATTGTGTTTCCAAATAATTCTAAATCAGCACTAGAAGCTACAATATAACCCAGTTTAAACTCTTCTTCATGATAAAAAGTCAAACGCGCTTTTAGTTTGTTATACACTAAAATTTGGTTATCATCTTCGTCTTTATAATTGCGATCTGGTTTGCCGTAAATCGCTTCCACGTCTTTTTGTTTCATACCAAAAAGTAGTTTGTCGATTCCGTTTTTTAGATTGATTTTCATTTATATTGTATTTAATAAAAAATAATTATTATTCATTCATGTCATCAAAACGCACCGGCACTTGAGGATCATAACACGGACATTTAAATTCTTCCAAAGTAGTCGCTAATAATTCCATTGTTTTTCCATCCGTTCCATAACAATCAATTTGAATACTTTGTGAAGTAGTTGTCACTTGAAAAGCGCCTTTCCCGTTCGGATTTTTCCAACTATTATCGTCTACCTTTTCCCAAGTTGAAAAGACACTAGCTATACGATTTAGTATTACAGTTACTGGCAATTCTTCTAAACCTTCGACCATTTCTTGTTCAATCAAGGATTCGTAAACCAATTGATGATTCAAGTAAATTCCTTCTTGGTACTGCCAAAAAACTAATTCGTACATCTATAAAAATTTAAAATTATTTAGTACTCAAAAGTACCGTATTCACTTGAAATTGTTAATTTCTTGGCAGCCGAAGCTTCCACTCTACCCACAATTTGAGCGTCTACATTAAACGATTTTGAAATCGCAATAATATCTTGGGCTACCGCTTCAGGAACATACAATTCCATGCGGTGACCGCAGTTGAATACTTGGTACATTTCTTTCCAATCCGTTTTAGATTGCTCTTGAATCAATTGAAACAATGGCGGAACTGGAAATAAATTATCTTTTATAATATGAAGATTATTTACAAAATGTAAAATTTTAGTTTGTGCTCCTCCACTGCAATGCACCATTCCATGAATTTCATTGGAAGAATAGGTGTCTAAAATTTTCTTGATAATTGGTGCATAGGTTCTTGTTGGAGAAAGCACTAATTGTCCTGCATCAATTGGAGAATTTTCCACAGCGTCAGTCAAATTAACCTGACCTGAGTATATTAAATCTTCAGGAACTGCCGAGTCAAAACTCTCTGGGTATTTTTGTGCCAAATAGTTACCAAACACATCATGACGTGCCGAAGTCAATCCATTACTTCCCATACCACCATTGTAGCTTTTCTCGTAAGTAGCTTGCCCGAAAGAAGCCAAACCTACAATTACATCACCTGCTTGAATGTTGGCATTATCAATTACTTTAGCACGAGGCATTCTTGCTGTAACGGTTGAATCTACAATAATAGTTCGAACTAAATCACCGACATCAGCGGTTTCACCACCTGTAGAATGAATGGTCACGCCAAAAGAATCTAATTCTTTAATTAATTCTTCTGTTCCATTAATAATCGCCGAAATTACTTCAGCAGTAATTAGATTTTTATTTCTTCCAATAGTAGAAGAAAGCAAAATATTATCGGTTGCTCCCACGCACAACAAGTCGTCTATATTCATAATCAACGCATCTTGCGCAATCCCTTTCCAAACCGAAATATCTCCCGTTTCTTTCCAATACATGTAGGCCAAAGATGATTTAGTACCCGCTCCATCGGCGTGCATAATCAAACAAAAATTATCGTCTTGGGTTAAGTAATCTGGAACGATTTTACAAAAGGCTTGAGGAAACAATCCTTTATCAATATTTTTAATAGCATTGTGCACATCTTCTTTGGATGCTGAAACACCACGTTGTGCGTATCTTTTTGAAGTATCTGAACTCATGTAGTTAGTTGTGTGTGGTCTACCAAAAGGCAAATTGTAATTTAGGCAAAGATAATTATTTTTTTGGCTTTTGCATCGAAATTGCAAGTAGGAATTTAGAATTATAGCCACAAAAAAAGCCCCGAATTGCTTCGAGGCTTTTGCCTTTTGGGTGGATGA
>CAYWFQ010000063.1:6885-12283 GCA_964457505.1 uncultured Flavobacterium sp. | reverse complement strand
TTCTCGACCTGCTTACTTTTCAATTCGACTTGCTGTCAAAACCAGTCGACCCCATGTTGTTTTGGAATGGTCAAGAACCGTTCCAAAAACCGAATGGCAAATGTAAATCTTTTTTAGGGATAAAAACGAATTGATTGGGCTATTTAAATGCTCCAGATACTTCGTAAATCATACATCGTAAAACGTACATCTTACATCGTATATCGTACATCGTATATCGTATATCGTATATCGTACATCGAATTATTCTTCCGTATCAGTTTCAAATGGATAGTCGCCAAATAGCGGTGCTACTTTCTTAACGTTGTACGTGCTTTTATTCATTTTGTTTGACAAGGCAATAATAGTTACTTGATCTTTAGGTAGTGTGATATAAGATGAGGTATTGCCATGCCACCAACCATTGTGGAAATAGAAATTTTGGCCTGTTTTAAAATTAATCATGCGAATGCCCAATCCGTAATTTTTCTCACCTTCTTTTTCGTTACTGTATCCAACATAGACTTGTTTAGCCAATTCAGGTTCTAAGAAATCTTTTCTATTTCTAGCACGATCAAATTTTAATAAATCGCGCACAGTAGAATAGATGTTTTTATCACCATATACTTCGTCTAAATAATCTTTACCAATTTCTACTCGGTTCGCTTTATAGGATGGAACGATTTTATCTTTGTCTTTTTCATAGTCAAACACAAACGTATTGGTCATGCCTAGTGGTTTAAAAATCATTTCGGTCATGGCTGCCTTATAGCTTTTTTTAGTAATTTTCTCAATAATAAGCGCTAGCATAGCATAATTGGTATTGCAATACGCAAAACGCGTGTTGGTTCGAGATTCTAAACCAATGTTTTTGGTTGCCAAAAGTGTCAAGATGTCTTGATTACTCAATCGGTTGTGTCTGTCCCAAACACCATCATTTCTATCGGTGAAATAAGCATAGTTGCGTAATCCGCTTCGGTGGCTCAATAGCATTCGTACGGTAACTTCAGGAAAAGGAAATTCTTTCAAAATTCCGTTGACTTTCTGATCTAAACTCAGTCGGTTAGCATTAACCAATTTTAAAATAGCTGTTGCTGTTAATACTTTGCTTACTGAGGCAATGTGTAAAGGGGTATCTGGAGTGATTGAATCTTTTGTACTAAAGTTCGCCAATCCATCGTATTTTTCAAAAACGATTTGACCATTTTTGGCTACTAAAAATGCCCCGTTTGCACTTTTTCCAGGCCAGTTTTTATTATAAAAATGGGCAATTTTTTGTCGGGTAGTATTGATATACTCTTTACTTAGTTTAGGTTCTTCATTGGTCAAAGGTCTCATTTTCGGTAAGACGTTCTCAGGAAGTTCAGAATCTTTGACTAGAGATTCTGTTTCGTTTTTCCCACAAGAGCTTAAAACTAGTGAAAAAACGAGTATTTGTAGTATATTTGCTTTCTTAAAATAATTCATTTGTGTAGTGGTACTTAAGTCGCAAATATATTGATTTCAATGTTTTTATGAAGCGTTTTTTCATTTATCAGTAACTTATTTATCCACAATTCAATGTTATTAAAAAGGTATATACTTGGAAGTCAATACGTATTGTTATATACACGCATTGAATAAATATAAAGTATTTCAATTTTCAATTGTAATCAGAAATCAAAAGCTATTTAAAAAAAGAAATGAGTTTAAAATTTGGTATTTTAAAAGAAACAGCACAAAATCAGGATTTAAGAGCTCCTTTTTCACCCCGAAACATACAGTTGTTGAAGGAACGCTATTCACAAGCTCAATTTATGGTGGAGTCTGCTTCTAATCGTGTTTTTTCTGATACAGATTACCAACAACTTGATATTGATGTTGTAACATCTATAGCTGATTGCGATATTTTGATTGGTATGAATCCCATTCCTTCTTCCGATTTAATCCCGAATAAGGAATATTTGTTTGTAAACGAAGTCGTTAAGGCTGACACACCTTTGATTACATTGGATTCAATGCTAGGTTTGGTTGGAACGTATAATGCTTTTCGTGCTTTTGGACTTAAATTTGAATTATTTAAATTACCTTTTATATCCTCTTTTTCGGACGAGCAAGCGGTAACTGCTTATTTAAAACGTCCAGTTTTACCGCCTTTAAAAATTATGGTTGTTGGAACAGATGAACTTATTTTAGGGGTAGATGTCATTATGAAAGCGATGAAAATTAAAAAAGTAGCTTTGGAAGATTATTTAAGTAAGACTTTTGCACAAGCTGTTTATACTTTTATCGATAATACAACTAATGTGGATATAGCATCCCTTTCGAAGGTTTCAGATATTGGTATTATCAATTCGCCTGGGAATGGAGAGGCAATTAATTTACCTCAATCGGTTTTGAACGCTAAAGATTGTAAGTTTAGGGTGATAGCCGATTTGAATCCGAATAGTTCCAATTCAATCGCTTGCACTGTACGTCAAACAACTTTTTCGGAACCATTTTATGGCTATTTACCCAATGAAGGTATAGAAGTGGATTTATTTCATCCTGCCGCAATTGTAGTGACAGCATCGCCAGATGTATCAGCTGAATTCCCAAGAGCAACTAGTGAATTAATTGGTAATCAACTTACTCAATTATATATTCCTACTTTTTTCAAATAAATCTTGGGTCATTTTTATGACATGTTTTGCTACTATTAAATTGTAGCGGACTTAAAGAAATAAAAAGTTGAATTAGTTTTTTTATTTTTTGTTGGCTGACCAAAATAATAAACTTACATTTGTACTTGTATACAAACAAATTCCGGAAAATATGTTTACTTTTTCACAGTACTTAGGCTTTTTACTTTTCTTAACCATTTTGACAATGGGATTTTGGCTAATGTTTTTCTTAGTTGGATTCGTGTCTTACTGGGTTGGTGGAGCTTCTTGGGAAGCTTACAAAGAAAAGAAAGCAAAACAGAAAGAAGAACAATCAGCATAATCTGATTGTCTTATAGTAAAAAGCTCCGAATCTCGGAGCTTTTTTTATGCCTAAAAAAAAGACTGCCTTTTCAGACAGTCTTGGTTTTGTTATCCTTGGAATTCCATATCACCACCACCTTCGTTCATTTTCTTAGGTTGTTTTTCTCTTTCGTTTTTAGCTTTGTTGAAACGATAGGTAAATGATAAAGTTACCTGTCTAACTCTCCATTGCATTTCAGCTCTTGAACTCAAAATACCTGGAAGATAGGTTTCCATGATTCTTTTTCTTCCATTAAATACGTCATTGAAATTTAAAGTAAGTGTCCCTTTGTCTTTCAAGACATCTTTGCTAAAAGCTAAATTAGCACTAAAATTGCCTAACACTTTTCCTTGTGCATTGGTTTGACCACCCATGTACATTAAATTGGTTTGCCAATCAATTTTAGATGGTAAAGTAATCTTAGAGGTCAAACGACTAAACCAAGAAGTAGCACTATTATTAAAATTTTGTTTTACTACTACATTATTAAAGTTAGTATATACAAAATCTCCTTCGGTATCACTTTGGAAGAAGTTGAAATTAGAATTCAATTTCCACCATTTGTATGGAGAATAATTTAAGGTAAATTCAAATCCTGTTCTGAATTCTGTAGCAATGTTAATTGGCGATGTAATAATAATAGGTGTGCCATTAACAAAATTCCCTGATTCTCTTCGAGCCATTTGAAATACATCACTGGTTTTGTTATAATACAATGAAGTACTTAATGTTAATTTAGACCAACGTTTAATATATCCAAAATCAATCGCATCAGTCATTGAAGGATCTAAATCGGGATTACCTACAAAAATATTGATGTTACTAGAAAGGTTGCTGAATGGGTTTAACATTCTACCTCTCGGTCTCTGAATTCTTCTACTATAACTGATAGAAGTACTGCTTTTATCTGAAATTTCATAGGTAAAGAAAGCACTTGGAAATAAGTTGCCGTATTTTTTGGTATTAAAATCAGCAGTAGCTAATTGATTAATCTCAATATTTGAATCTTCGTAGCGCAAACCTAAAAGGACTGAGACTTTATTTTGTTTAAAACCATATTGGGTATATAAAGCATTTACTTTTTCTTTGTATTCCAATACATTAGTAAAATTTGGATTGATAATCCCTTCATTTTTTACTTGATAATCAGTAACTAATTCTGAAAAATCCCCACGATATCCAGCTTCAAATTGACTCCCTTTACCTAAGGGTAAAACATAATCACTTTGAATCAAGATTCTATCTTGTTTCTGATTGTTTATAGTATTGTCTAATTTAGTTCCGGTAGTATTGGTTCCTGTTTCGGTTACAACAGCCACATTTTTATCATCATTAGAAGAAATAGATCCGTCAATACTGAATTTATGTCCCTCTTTTTTAAAGTTTTTAGTGAAGTTAGTTGTGTATTCAATATTTTCACTATCACTATTTTCTTTGTTGATTCGGTTTTTTGTATAATCAAATGCATTAGTCGAAGTAAAGTAATTTTGAAATACAGTATCCGTATTGTCTCCTTTATTATTTCTATAATTGATGGTGTTAGTCCAAGACGTGTTCTTGTCAATCGCTAAATCAATACCAAAATTACCATTATATCCTTTTCCATATCGGTCGTTTTCTCTTGGTTCAACTATGAAATTACGAATGGAATTATCAGAATTATAATAGGTAGTTTCGTTAATCATATTTCCAGGATTACTTCTAAAACTATAGCCTTGAGTAGTAAACAAACTCACATTTTTAGTTTTGTAGTTTACGTTTCCACTCAAACCATTATTATCTGGAATACCACCAGTAGCAATGAATGTCCCGTTGAAACCTAGATTTTTTCCTTTTTTCAAAACGATGTTCAAAATACCACCACCACCTTCCGCATCGTAACGCGCCGATGGGTTGGTAATTACTTCTACCTTGTCAATAGCATCTGCTGGAATAATACGAAGGGCTTCCACTATATTAATGGCGTTTGACGGTCTACCATCAATTAAAATTTTTACATTTTCGTTTCCTCTCAAACTCACATTTCCTTCAACATCCACAGATACTGATGGAATATTCGAAAGTACATCACTCACGGTTCCACCTTTAACCATTAAATCGTTTCCAACGTTAAATACTTTTTTGTCTAGTTTGATTTCCACAGTAGTTTTTTCAGCACGAACTACCACTTCATTCAATTGAGCTGCGTCTTCTGTTAAAGAAATGGTTCCCAAATTGGTATTGGATTCAATGTTCTTTCCTTTAATTTCGGTTGGTTTAAATGAAATGAACTCTATAGAGATGTCGTAGGTACCTGATACAGCATCTACCGAAAATTCTCCTTTATTGTTTGTTATGCCTCCTGAAATAGCTTTAGGATTGTTAGGCAGTCTAAGGGTGATTGTTGCGTATTCTAAAGGCTGTTTTGTTGTTTTTTCAACAATTTTCCCGGTTA
>CAYWFQ010000063.1:3101-6785 GCA_964457505.1 uncultured Flavobacterium sp. | reverse complement strand
ATTGTTGCGTATTCTAAAGGCTGTTTTGTTGTTTTTTCAACAATTTTCCCGGTTATTTTTAATTTTGTTTTTGCAATTGGTGCTTGTTGACCAAAAGTTAAAATACTGCTTAAAAACAGTGCAATTAATGCGATAGCATTTATTTTTTTCATCAATAATGATTTTAGTTATGGGGTTTAGACTATCAAAATGCTAAAAGGTTACATTAGTCAAATCATAAAAAAAAGTTAAGGTTACTTTTTTAGATAAATTGAGCTACTTCTTCTGGAATTCTTCCAATAATGGCTTTGTCGCCTTTTATGACAATTGGTCGTTCAATTAATATAGGATTTTCTACCATGGCTTGAATGATAGCATCATCAGTCAGGGTTTTATTTTTATAATTTTCAATCCAAATACTTTCTTTAACCCGAACCAATTGAATGGGTTTAAAGTTCAATTTTTGAAGTAAATCGGCTAATTCTTTCTTACTAGGAGGCGTTTCTAAGTATTTAATTATTTCCACCCCAGTTTCCTTTTCACCAACAAGGGCTACACAATTTCTTGACTTTCCACAACGTGGGTTATGGTATATTTGTATCATTTTTCGTTAAAATTTTTGCGAAGTAAAGAAAATTGAATTTAAAATCGTATTTTAGGGCTAAGAATCTTTTAATTGTCACAATGTTTATAGCACAAGGAATTCATTCAGAAAATCAATTTTGGAAATACTTAGTTGGGTCATTTATTCTTTTTTGTGCCTCTTTGGTGGGTCAATTGCCTTTTATTTTAGGAGTTTATATCAAGTCCTATAAAGAAAAAATCGCTTATCCTACTACCTATGAAGCTACAATGGGATTTTTAGAACCCAACCTTAGTTTATTTCTAATGTTGTTGTCATTTGTTTTCGTCTTCTTTCAATTGTATGCACTAGTTCGGTTTTTTCATAGACAATCTTTTTTAAATATTATTACGTCTCGAAAGGCTATAGATTGGAACCGAGTATTTTTTTCGTTTTCGATTTGGGCAGGAATCACCATTGGTTCTACAATTCTATTCTATATATTATATCCTGAAGAGTTCATAGTTCAGTTCAATTGGATTCCTTTTATGCTATTATTTGTAATTGGACTGGTATTATTCCCTTTTCAAATTGGCAGCGAAGAATTAATTTTTAGAGGTTATCTCATGCAAGGTTTCGGCAATTTGTCTCATAATAAATGGTTTCCCTTACTCATGACTTCAGTTATCTTCGGGTTGTTGCATATCGCCAATCCTGAGGTTGATAAAATGGGGTATAGTATTCTGATCTATTACATTGGAACAGGTTTGTTCCTCGGAATAATGACTTTAATGGATGACGGAATGGAATTGGCTTTGGGGTTTCATTTTGCCAATAACTTTATTGCGGCTTTGTTAGTCACTTCTGATTGGACCGCATTTCAAACCCATTCGATATTAAAAAGCACCTCAGATCCAAGCCTTTTCTTTGATATTATTTTGCCAATTAGCATTATTTTTCCAATTTTACTTTTGCTTTTTGCCAAAAAATACCAATGGACTAACTGGCGTGAAAAACTGACAGGCCGAATTTCAATCAATAATTAAATAGTGTATAAAATGAATGCAGTAACTTATCAAAACGTTCATAACAAATTCAAATTAAACGGTTTTAGCTTTACCAAAGAAGATTTACTACGTGTAGCTTATTCCTTTATTAAAGAAGGTGAAAATTATGAAAAACCGTTGGGAATATTTATTTTGGATTGGTTTGATCCAAAACCCTATTTAGAAATGAATACATCGGGTTCTACAGGAACTCCAAAAATTATACGTGTTGACAAACAAGCGATGGTCAATTCGGCTTTAGCCACTGGAGATTTTTTTGGTTTGCAACCGGGTCAAAAAGTGCTTCATTGTTTGCCAACGGATTATGTAGCAGGAAAAATGATGTTTGTAAGAGCGTTTATTTTAGGTTTGGATATGGAATTTGTAGCACCAAGTTCGCATCCGATGGAGCGCGTAAAAGGGGATTTTGATTTTTGTGGCATGGTGCCTTTACAAGCTAAAAACTCCTTGAAGGACTTGCATAGAATCAAAAAGTTAATCATTGGTGGTGCCAAAATCAATAAGACGCTAGAAAACGAATTAGTTGTAATACCGTCTCAAATTTATGAAACCTACGGTATGACTGAGACGATTACCCATATTGCAGCTAAACGAGTAGGGGAGTCGGCATTTACGGTCTTGCCTAATGTAAAAGTCACTCAAGATGACAGACATTGTTTAGTGATTGACGCTCATAAAATTAGTGGTGAAAAAATTGTAACCAATGATTTAGCCGAATTAATTTCAGATACACAGTTTGTATGGAAAGGCCGTTTTGATAACGTAATTAATAGCGGTGGAATCAAATTAATTCCGGAGCAAATTGAAGAAAAACTAGCTTCATCAATTTCAAATTGTTTCTTTGTGTACGGACAAAACGATGAACTTTTAGGAGAAAAATTAATCTTGTATGTGGAAGGCGAACCTATGACCATAGAAGAATCTATTTTTGAGGCATTGGACAAATACGAAAGACCGAAAGAAATTGTATTTGTACCTGAATTTAAGCGAACTGCTACAGGTAAAGTAATACGAGATCAAAGTATAGGGTAATTAATAGTAATGTAAATAAAAAGAGAGGTGATTACCTCTCTTTTTATTTTATGTTTGAATCACCCCTAAATTAAATTGTTTCTCAATAGGAGCGTGGTTGGCAGCTTCAATTCCCATCGAAATCCAAGTACGCGTATCTATAGGATCAATTATGGCATCCGTCCACAATCGGGAGGCGGCATAGTAAGGCGACACTTGTTCGTCATAACGGGTTTTTATTTTGGCAAACAATTCGGCTTCTTTGGCTTCATCGACTTCTTCTCCTTTTGCTTTTAGCGAATTGGCTTCAATCTGTGCCAATACTTTGGCGGCTTGTGTGCCACCCATTACGGCTAACTCAGCACTTGGCCAAGCTACAATTAATCGCGGGTCGTAGGCTTTGCCACACATGGCATAATTTCCTGCTCCATAAGAGTTGCCAACAATTACAGTGAATTTTGGTACCACCGAATTAGAAACGGCATTCACCATTTTGGCACCGTCTTTAATGATTCCGCCATGTTCGGATTTACTGCCTACCATAAAACCGGTAACGTCTTGTAAAAACACTAACGGAATTTTCTTCTGGTTGCAATTGGCTATAAAACGAGTGGCTTTATCGGCTGAATCCGAATAAATCACGCCACCAAATTGCATTTCGCCATTTTTAGTTTTTACTACTTTTCGTTGATTGGCTACAATTCCTACAGCCCAACCGTCAATTCGAGCATAGCCCGTAATAATAGTTTGACCATAACCTTCTTTGTAGGCTTCAAATTCGGAATTGTCCACCATTCGCTTGATGATTTCCATCATATCGTATTGATCGGTACGCGCTTTTGGAAGTACGCCATACAATTCATTTTCGTCTTGAGCAGGTTTCTCTGACTTAATTCGGTTAAAACCAGCTTTGTTATAATCGCCAATTTTATCAACGATGTTTTTTATTTTGTCCAAAGCGTCTTTGTCGTCTTTGGCTTTATAATCGGTCACTCCTGAGATTTCGCAATGCGTTGTTGCTCCACCCAATGTTTCGTTATCAATGCTTTCGCCAATAGCGGCTTT
>CAYWFQ010000063.1:0-3001 GCA_964457505.1 uncultured Flavobacterium sp. | reverse complement strand
GGAATGCGATTTTCCATGGCAATTTCTTGCGCACGTAGGTTTTTCTTAGCGGTTATTGGAAACCAAGCTCCTGCTTTAACAGTCGCGTCATTCGCCACTACAATGCATTGTTTTCCTTTGATGTAACCTATTTTTACTACCACACCACCTGACGGACAACCGCCATGTTCTTTATACATTCCTTCGCCAACAAAGGCGCCAATTTCAATACTTTTTTCATTGGCATCCAACAAATAATCAATGCGTTCACGCGCTGTCATTTTTCCTTCGGCATGTAATTTTTGGATGCGTTTTTCACCGCCGCCTAATTTTACTTCGCCAAGTTTTTTTCGCAGTTCAGAAAGCAATAGCTTATTGTGGTCTTCGTTTTTATTGAAATTCAAATCCATTTATAGTGTTGGTATATGATATTTAAAAGGCTAAAATACAAAATCATCATTTGAAAAGTGGTTCCAAATGATGATTTTTAATTACTTTATTCATCCTATTTATTTTTTGGAATCTTCTACAAGGCGTTTTAAAATGGCCCATTGTTTTAGCGCATCTCTAGCGTCAACGGCTGGGTAACCCAAAACGGTTTTGCCTGCATCAACATTAGTTACCACACCTGAACCTGCACCAACAATAGCGCCGTCGCCAAGCGTAGTGTGATCTTTTATAGAAGCGCTTCCGCCAATGATGACTCCGTTGCCTAAGGTTACTGAACCTGCCAATCCAGAGTTTCCAGCCATAATGCAAAAACGACCTAGTTTACTATTATGACCAATTTGCACTAAATTGTCAATTTTACAGCCGTCACCTAACACTGTTGAACTGAATTTACCTCTGTCTACACAAGAGTTAGCGCCAATCTCCACTCCGTTGCCAATGATTACATTACCAATTTGTGGAATCTTCACTAAGCCTCTTTGTGGGTCGGGTCTAAAACCGAATCCATCAGCACCAATAGTCGCATTGGGATGAATGATACATTCGTGACCAATATGGCAACGCTCTCTAACCACGGTTCCTGACCAAATAACGGTATTGTTTCCAATAGTGCATTCGTCCAATACGGTTACGTTAGGGTAAAGGGTAGTATTTTCTCCGATAGTTGTTTTAGGTCCAACATAAACATTAGCACCAATTTTACAACCTTTTCCAATAGTAGCACTAGCATCAATTACGGCTGTGGGATGAATTTCGACATGAAATACGGGACTCGGTGGAGCAAAAAGTTCCAACACCTGCGACATCGCCAAATCAGCATTTTTCACTTTGATAAAAACGCGATTGTCTCCTGGTTCAATGCTAATATCTTCGTTGACTACAGCAGCACAGGCTTTTGAAGTAGCCCAATTCTTTTCGTATTTTTTATGTCCAATGAAGGAAATTTCGGTTTCCGAAGCTGCATCTAATTGCTCGGGAGCAGTAATAGTTGGGTTGGTTAATCCCACAATAGTTCCCTGAAGTACTTCGTTAATTTCGTTAATAGAGTACGATTTCATATTTTTTTGGTTGGTTTTTGGTAGTATAATTATCAAATAAACTCAATTCCTTTTGAATGAGCAACTTTTTGAAAATAAAAAACTCCTCAAACTATTCTTTTTTAGAAAGTTGAGGAGTTGTATTTTGAGTACTACTACAGTTTAATCTTCTTCTTTTTGTCCCATCATCATCAGATAGGCTTTCAAGAAATTGTCGATTTCGCCATTCATGACGCCATCGACATCAGTTGATTCAAACCCACTTCGAACGTCTTTTACTAATTTGTAGGGGTGCATTACGTAATTTCTAATTTGCGAACCCCATTCAATTTTCATTTTACCCGCTTCAATATCGGCACGTTGAGCGAGTTGTTTTTTCAACTCAATTTCATACAATTGCGAACGAAGCATTTGCATGGCACGGTTTCTATTATCGTGTTGCGAACGTGTTTCGGAACATTGAATCTGAATTCCAGTAGGTTTGTGTACCAATTGTACTTTGGTTTCAACCTTATTTACGTTTTGTCCACCAGCACCACTGGAACGAGCAGTAGTAATTTCAATATCCGCTGGATTAATGTCAATTTCAATGGTATCATCTACTAAGGGATATACATAAACTGAAACAAACGACGTATGTCTTTTGGCATTGCTATCAAAAGGCGAAATACGAACTAATCGATGTACTCCATTTTCACCTTTTAGATAACCAAAAGCATAATCGCCTTCAATTTCCAATGTTACCGTTTTGATTCCCGCTACATCGCCTTCTTGGAAGTTCAATTCTTTGACTTTGTACCCTTGTTTTTCAGCCCACATTAAGTACATTCTCATCAACATGGACGCCCAATCACAACTTTCTGTACCTCCGGCACCAGCTGTAATTTGGAGTACTGCACTCAAAGTATCTCCTTCTTCTGAAAGCATATTTTTGAATTCAATTCCTTCAATATGCAATTCGGTAGCTTGAAATTGTTCGTCTAATTCTTCTACTGAAAGTTCTCCTTCTTTGTAGAATTCATAGGCCAATTGCAATTCGTCATTGAGAGCGATTGCTTTGTCATAATCTTCAATCCACTTTTTCTTGTTTCTCAGATTTTTAACAACGATTTCGGCTTCTTTGGCATTGTTCCAAAAGTCGGGAGCAAAGGTCTTTTCTTCTTCGTTTGAAATTTCAATTAATTTGGCATCAACGTCAAAGATACCTCCTCAACGCACCAAGGCGTTCTACAATACCTTTTATTTGTTCGGTAGTTGTCATAAATTATGTAATTTTGTGAGGCAAAAATAAGACTTTTTTAAGGAAAGACAATTCGACTATTGTTCGTCCTTCACTATAACATCATAAAAATGGAAATAAATTTAGTTAGCGACACGATTACCAAGCCTACTCACGAAATGTTACGTTATATGTTCAATGCTGTTGTGGGCGACGATGTCTACAAACAAGATCCAACGGTAATTGAATTAGAAGCGAAAGTCGCAGCGCTATTCGGAATGGAAGCGGGATTGTTTTTCCCTTCAGGAACGATGGC
>CAYWFQ010000062.1:0-12316 GCA_964457505.1 uncultured Flavobacterium sp. | reverse complement strand
ATAGTTTTTACGTATTCGTCTTGTAAGGCAAAAATACGTTTGCCATTTTCAGAAAATTCGTGTTCTTGAAAATTAGAAACCTGAAACAAATCTTGTAGTCCTTTTTTCGAAAACAAAGCTAAGATGACTTCTATTCCTAAATCAGCTTGAACAGATGCTATATTTTTGGTATTCAAAAAACCTTTGATATAAGCCGTTGCTGGATACGGCGTATTCAGTTGTGTAAATGGTGGAGTAACTAAGAATAGTTTTGTTTTCAAAGGGATACTATTTGAAAACAAAAATAAAGGATATTTAATGTTTATTTAAGAAAAAGAGTATTAATTATAAAAGTTTAAGGGTAATTATTTTATATTTACATCAAGACTCAAATCATATTTAATGAAATATAGCCTATTTTTTATTTTATTATTAACCTCTATACTGACGATAGCGCAAAACAAAAACCAATCTATCGGATTTAAAGAAAACAAAGGTCAAATTGTCGATCAAAACGGAAAATCTAACGATGCCGTAAAATATCTTTTAAACTCTAGTGGATTGAATGTCCAATTAAAAAAACAGGGATTTTCTTATGATGTTTACGAAATAAAGAAACGAATTAAAAAACATCACCATCAAGAACAAAACTCTTTAGTTTCATTACACAATAACAAAAATCTACCTGATTATACTTTAGAATATAGTTTTCACAGAATTGACATTGATTTTATTAATGCAAACACCAATGTAGAACTTATCACAGAAGAAAAGTCGAACGATTACGACAACTATTATAATGTCCCCAATAAACCCGAAGGGATTACCCACGTACATCAATACAAACAAATAACCTACAAAAACATTTACCCCAACATTGATGTCATTTTTTCAATTCCAAAAGATACTTTAAAAACTGTAGAATATAATTTTGTAGTCCATCCAAAAGGAAACATTCAAGATATTCAGTTGAAATTTAGCGGTGTAACAACTGAATTAAATCACGAAACTCTTTTATTGAAAACACGTTTTGGAAAAATGGAAGAAACCCTTCCAGCTAGTTGGACAGAAGATGGAAAATGTAAAAAGGAAATTACTGTGGGTTACACCAAAATCAAGAACAATGTGTATGGATTTAAAAGTTCTGAAAATGTATTTAACAAAACGGTTGTCATTGACCCAGTACCGATGAGATTATGGGGAACTTATTATGGTGGAGAAGAAGAAGAAAACAATTTTAACGGAATCGTCAAAACAAACAATCAATTTGTTTATATTGGAGGGTATACTAATAGCTTGACAAACATCTCTACTAGCGGAAGTTCCCAATCAAATCTTACTTTCTATAATGATGGCTTCATTGCTAAATTTGATTCACAGGGGCAAAGAATTTGGGGTACTTATTATGGCGGATCCCATAATGACATCTTTATGGCGATCGATTTTGACTCAAATGAAAACATTTATGCAACAGGATATACAAGCAGCACAACTAACATTGCCACACCTGGCTCACATCAGACAACTTATAATGATTGGTACGATGGAATGTTAATTAAATTTGATTCCAGTGGGCAAAGAATATGGGGTACCTATTATGGAGGAGAAGGCATAGATCAAATACTAACTATTAAAATTGATCATAACCAAGACATACTTGTCGCAGGAACATCTCATAGTATAAACAATATTGCTACAGTCAATAGTTTTAAATCTGTTGTCCCCAAAGCTTCATATGGCAATAATCAGGGTGAAGAGGGCTTTTTAACAAAATTCACAGCAAATGGACAAAGATTATGGGCAACATATTATGGAGGCAATGACGGACACGATTGGATTTCTTCAATTGATGTCGATACAAATAATAATATTTTTTGTTCAGGAACAACTAGTAGTTTTAATGGAATTTCAACCACTGGCGCTTACAATGAAGTATTTCATTATGACACTATATTATGGAATGACACTTTTGTTGTGAAATTCAATACAAATGGACAAAGATTATTTGGTTCTTATTATGGTGGTACTGATTATGATTATAACACTAGCATTAAAGTTGATAACGAAAATAACTTTATCATAACCGGTTATACCAGAAGTATTGATGGCATAGGAAAAACAAATTCTTTTCAACCAAACAACGGAGGAAGCTTTGATTCTTATCTAGCCAAATTTACCAATAATGGAAATCTAATTTGGAGCACATTTTACGGTGGAAAGGGAGATGATGGGCTTTGGGGAAAAAATTCGATAGATATAGATGAAAATAATTCAATCTATTTTTACAGTAGCGGTACAAGTAATAATAATATTTCTACAATTAGTTCCTATCAGGAAAACCTAAAAGGGTATGCCAATTTATACATAGTCAAATTTAAGCCTACTGGTGAACGGATTTGGGGAACTTATTACGGAGGGCAAGTATCCGATTATTCTGGTGATATTTCTTATTACAAAAATGGGATTTTTTATATTTCCGGATGGACTTATAGCAATTCAAATATCGCATCATCAGATGCATTTCAAAATAATATTCATGGTATTTTTGATGCGTTTCTGATAAAATTTAAAGACTGCTTTTCAACAACAATAATAACATCAAACTCTCCTATTTGTGGTGGTACTGCTCTAGAATTAAAAGCATCAGGAGGAACCAATTACAATTGGACTGGACCTGATGGTTTTAGTTCTACACTTCAAAACCCTATAATACCGAATACATCTATATCAAATAGCGGTCAATACAGTTGTGCAATAACAGGGACTGGTGATTGTGATAGTACACTTACAACCGATGTAATTATAGGAGATACTAATCCACCTATACCTAACATCACTACATTACCAACTATAAATGGTGATTGTAGCACTATAATACTTATTCCTTCAGCAACAGATTCTTGTGATGGTTTAATACTAGCCACAACTTCTAATCCAATTACTAATCTTTCTCAAGGAACTCATACAATTGTATGGAAATACACTGACTCTAATAATAACAGTGTGACACAAAACCAAATAGTAAATATTTCAAACCAATCTATTACCTCAGTTTCATCCCCGCAAAATTTCTGTATTCAGCAAAATACTACTTTAAACAACGTAATTATAACGGGTCAAAACATAAAATGGTATGACGCGTTAACCAATGGAAATAATTTAGCGAACACATCCTTATTACAAAACGGGACAACCTATTACGCATCGCAAACCATGAATGGTTGTGAAAGCGACAGAGTTCCTGTAAGCATCAATATTCAAAATACTGCAACTCCTTTTGTAGATTCGAATCAATTTTTTTGTGCAAGTCAGAGTCCTACCCTGTCTTCTATCTCAATTACTGGAACTACTATTAAATGGTATGATGTCAATGGAAATAATTTGAACATTACTATTCCTTTACAAAATAACCAAACGTATTACGCTACTCAAACCGTTAATAATTGCGAGAGTAGCATTAAATTAAATGTAACTGTCTCTTTAATAAATAGTTTGCCTGCAAATAATTATTCGAAAGCATTTTGTGATAATTTAAATGATGCTACTGAAGCTATAAATCTAATGAATTACAATACAAATTTAATAGCTAATCCTAATGATTATAGTTTCAATTATTACACCACTTTGATTGGCGCAGAAAACGAATTATCCAGCGATAAAATAACAAGTCCAAATAATTACAACATACTCCCTGGAGAAAACATTATTTATGTACGCATCAATTCAAACACACCTTGTTTCGCAATTGCGGAACTAAAATTATCGCTTTTTCCCAAACCGAATATCTTAATTAATGATTTGATGCCTATATGCGAAAAAAGTTCGATAACTATCAATGCAGGTTCTAATTTTACAAATTATCTATGGTCAACAGGCGACACTAACTCTTCTATAATTATAACTAATCCAGGAGATTATTCAGTTCTTGTTTCTAATGATTATGGCTCTATTTCTTGCTCATCTACTAAAAGTTTTGTTGTTAAAAAATCAATTATAGCTACTATTACTTCTATAGAAACTAAAGATTGGACAGATACTAATAATAGTATTATTATTTACACAACAGGGATTGGTGATTACGAATATTCATTAGACGGAATCCATTATCAAGTTAATAATGAATTTTCAAATTTAGCTAATGGAAAGTATACCGTATCTGTAAGAGATAAGAATGGTTGTGGGATTGTTAATGAAACTGTTTATCTTTTGATGTACCCGAAATTTTTTACTCCAAATGGTGATGGTTTCAATGATACTTGGAAAATAAAATTTTCAGATAATGAAAATGATATCGTAATAAAAATATTTGATCGTTATGGAAAATTGATCAAAGAATTAAGTCAAAACAATACTTGGGACGGGACTTACCTAGGAAACCAACTACCTGCAGATGATTACTGGTTTACGGCTACCCGCCCTAATACTGATACCGAATACAAAGGACATTTTAGCTTAAAAAGATAAAATCAACTAAAACTGATGCTCTTTTTTACTAATGACCAATAATGAAATCACAGAAATAATGGCAGCGGCTGAGAGATAATACCCCACGAAGTCCAAACCGTAATTAGACGCAATCCAAATGGCAATCATGGGAGCAAAAGCAGCTCCAATAATTCCTGCTAAATTAAATGTCAAAGAAGCACCTGAATAGCGAACTGTTGTTGGGAATAATTCTGAAAGAAAAGTTCCGATAGGGCCATAGGTAAATCCCATTAAAGCCATGCCTAAACACAAAAAGAGAGTCACTAAAGTAGTACTTCCTGAATTTAAAAACAGAGAAAAGAACAAGCCAAAAACAGCAATTGCTCCCGAAGCGTAAATCAGCATTTTTCTACGCCCTATTTTATCGGCAATTACTGCTGAAATAGGAATAAATGCAGCGAAAAACAGAACTGAAAACAATTGCATTAATAGCGCTTCTTTATTTGAAAATTTTAGCTCTTTAGTATTCCAATTCAACATAAAAACCGTCATTAAATAGAAAACTACAAACGTAGTCACCGCTGCAAAAGTGCCAAAAAACAATTCTTTTCGGTAGGATTTTAAAAGCATTATAAATGGAATTTTAACTTCTTCTTGCTCTTGTTTAGCTGTTTCAAATGCGGCTGTTTCAGTTATTTTTGAACGGATATAAAAACCAACTAAAACCAATAAAGAACTAGCAATAAAAGGAATTCTCCAACCATAATCCAAAAAATCTTCAGAACTCATTGTGTTAGTCAATAGTAAAAAAGTTCCTCCTGAAAGAATTAAACCAATTGGAGCACCTAATTGCGGAAACATTCCATACCAAGCGCGTTTATTAGGCGGTGCATTTTCAATGGCTAATAAGACCGCTCCTCCCCACTCTCCTCCTAAACCTACACCTTGACCGAAACGACACAACATTAACAACATCGGAGCAGCAATCCCAATACTAGCATAACTAGGTAAAAAACCGATACAAACCGTCGAAATTCCCATAGTCAGTAAAGCCACCACCAAGGTCGTTTTTCTACCAATTTTATCTCCATAATGTCCAAAAACTGCCGAACCAATTGGTCGTGCAAAAAAAGCAATCGAAAATGTCGCCAAAGATTGTAAAACTGAGATGGTGCTATCAGTTCCGGGAAAAAATAATTGGGGAAATACTAATACAGCAGCATTAGCATAGATATAAAAATCAAAAAACTCAATCGTAGTTCCAATTAAGCTTCCAAAAAGTACGTGTTGTAAAGAATTCGTTGGTTTTGATGTAGCACTCATTTATTTTGGGAATTATCCGTTTTCAATAAAGTATAAAAATGCTACTATTTTTCGAATGCCACAACTATTTAGTTCCAATATTTTTTTAGTATTTTTACTCCAAACAAAACCCAATATGCCAACTGACTGTATATCCTATCAAAATTCAGGCTATTTCACTACTTTAATCAAGGATTATTTAGATCAACAACCGAATCTAAGTAATTTGTACAATAGGTTTCCAACTGCAGCCAATTTTGAAGGACAAATTCTCGAAAAAGGGAACAACTACAATCAGAAAAACCGAAAAATATTGGTTGCCGAATTACAAAAGCAATACCAAAACACAACTACATCTAAAGCTACACAAAATAACATTACTGCTTTAGAGCAATACAATACGTATACAATCACTACGGGGCATCAATTGAATTTATTTAGTGGTCCCTTGTATTTTTTATACAAAATCATTTCTACTATCAATTTAGCAACTGAACTAAAAGCGAAGTATCCTAATTCGAATTTTGTTCCTATTTATTGGATGGCAACCGAAGATCATGATTTTGAAGAAATCAATTATTTCAATTTCAAAGGCAAAAAATTCCGTTGGAACATAAACAGTTCAGGACCCGTTGGCCGATTATCAACTGAAGGGTTGGATGCTGTTTTTGAAGTGTTTGCACAAGAATTAGGCTCCAGTACCAACGCTCAAAAAATTAAAGAATTATTTCAAAAATCGTATTTGGAACATGCTACTTTAGCTGAAGCTACTCGGTTTTTAGCTAACGAACTTTTTGGCGAATTCGGTTTAGTAATAGTAGACGCTGATGTTGCCGAACTAAAAAGCACACTAATTCCGTATATTAAAGATGAATTAGAAAATCAAACTTCGTTTAAAGAAGTTGCTGCAACTATCGAAAAACTAAACGACTACACTATTCAAGTTAACCCTCGTGAAATCAATTTATTTTACATTGAAAATGACTTGCGAGAGCGAATCATCCTTGAAAATAATAGTTATAGAGTAAACCATACTGACTTGTCTTTTTCGAAAGAAGAACTATTTCAATTAGTAGAAACCCACCCTGAAAAATTCAGTCCAAACGTTATTCTACGTCCATTGTATCAAGAGGTTCTTTTGCCTAATTTATGTTACATTGGTGGCGCGGGAGAAATTGCGTATTGGTTAGAACTACAGGCTTTTTTCAATGCTTCCAAAATTAGTTTTCCAATGTTGTTGGTTCGCAACTCTGTTGTATTGACTACTGAAAAGCAAATTAAAAAAGTCGATGCTTTAGACCTTTCTTGGGCTGATTTGTTCAGCAAGCAAAAGGATTTGGTTAATCAAAAAACAAAGGCACTTTCTGAAATCGACTTGGATTTATCCAACGTAAAAGAACAACTCAAAAAGCAATTTGAAGCACTATATACAATTGCCAATCAAACCGATGATTCATTCATTGGCGCACTAAAAGCACAAGAAATCAAACAAATTAAAGGAATCGAACACTTAGAAAAACGATTGCTAAAAGCACAAAAACGAAAGTTAGCCGCGGTTTTAGAACGTATTACTCAATTGCAAAACGAATTGTTTCCCAACCAAAGTTTACAAGAACGTCAAACTAATTTCTCTGAATTCTATTTAGAAAATGGCGAAGCTTTGATTCCGACTTTGCTAGAAAAACTACAACCTTTGGAGCAACGTTTTGAAATAGTTCAATTATAATTATTTAAAGATTAGAGTAACATATTATTTAATTAAAGACTAATTATTTTTCTATGGATATATTTATAATAGATTAGTATCTAAAATGATAAAGTATTTTACCCTACAATTTAAAATGTTTAACAGAAAACTGACCGAATGGGGAGTTGAACCTATATTGGGTTATACTTTAGGATTGTTTATATTTAGCATACTGTCTTTTCAATTATTTAATAAAACACAATTTGCCGATATTATCTATATTGTGTTAGCATTAAGTCAAGTAATAAAATCAAATGAAGTAGTACGAAATAACTTTCTTAAACTCACCTATTCTACTATTGATTATTTAAAACTGCGAATTATTGAAAATTGGATTATTTCCTCACCGTTTGTTATATTTTTAGTTTATCAAGAAAATTATTTATTTGCTATTTTATTATTAGTTTTTTGTGTGTTCTCTGTATTGTTTGTTCTGAAAAATAAATCTAATTTTTACCTCCCTACTCCTTTCTTCAAATATCCTTTTGAATTTACAATAGGTTTTAGAACTAATTTTATTCTCTATATATTTGCTTACTTCTTGACAATCATGTCGATTGTTGTTTCCAATTTTAATTTAGGTATTTTTTCTTTAATAGTAACAATAATGGGTTGCACGACCTATTTTACAAATTCAGAAACCAAATTTTATATTTGGATTTATTCATTAAATCCAAAAGAATTTCTTTACACTAAAACAAAAATGATTGTGCGATATACAACCATTTTATGCTTACCAATACTCATTAGTTTATGCATATTCTTTTACAATAAAATCGACATAATTTTAGGCATACAATGTCTTGGATATTTGTTTATTTATATGACTATGCTTGCTAAATATTCGATTTATCCTGAGAAATTAAACATCCGATTTGGAATTGTAATTGCCTTAACAATATGGCTTCCACCTATCTTAATTATAATAATTCCTTATCTATATATTGAGTCTACTAAAAAATTAAAAGAGATTTTACAATGATTACTATTGAAAATTTATCCAAATCATATGGAGATAAAATTATATTAGAAAATATAACTTTGGATCTCAAAAAAGGTAAGGTATATGGAATTGTTGGCGAAAATGGCGCAGGTAAAACTACTTTATTCAACTGTATTTCTGGATTAGAAAAACATAGCGGGACAATTAGTTGCGAATATGGAAATCCTAAAACGAGTCTTGGCTATTTACAAACAGAGCCTTATTTTTTTTCAAAAATAACAGGCATGGAATATTTGAGTTTATTATGTAATGCTAGAAAGATTGAACCAATAAATAGCATAGAAAAAAACATATTTGATTTACCATTAAACGAATATGCTAGTAACTATTCTACTGGAATGAAAAAAAAATTAGCCATTACTGCTTTACTGCTACAAAAAAATAAATTTTTCATTTTAGACGAACCTTTTAACGGAGTTGATATTCATAGCAACATGATTATTACAGAAATCATACAACAACTAAAACAATTAGAGAAAACTATTCTCATTTCTTCCCATATTTTTTCAACTTTAAACGAAACTTGTGATGAAATTTTTCTTTTGAAAAACAAAACAATCGATATGCGAGTTAAAAAAGATGAATTTGGTATCTTAGAAAATGAATTGAAGGAATTTTCAATTGGAAACAGAATTTCAAAATTAAATCTGAAATAATTTATTTGTTTAAATTATTCTTTAATCTAGATTCCTATTATTACAAGAATATCAAATAAAGTAGTATTTTTGCACTCTAAATTTATAATTACACAAAATAATGGCAACAAACAGAACTTTTACCATGATTAAACCTGATGCGGTTAAAAATGGTCATATTGGAAACATCCTAGCAATGATTAACAATGCTGGATTTAAAATTGTTTCTTTAAAATTAACACAATTAACTGTAGCTGATGCACAAGCTTTTTATGCTGTACATAGCGAACGTCCTTTCTATGGCGAATTAGTTGAATTCATGTCAAGTGGACCAATTGTTGCTGCAATTTTAGAAAAAGACAATGCAGTAAGCGATTTCAGAACTTTAATTGGAGCAACTAATCCTGCTGAAGCGGCCGAAGGAACTATTCGTAAATTGTATGCTACTTCTATGGGAGAAAATGCAGTTCACGGTTCAGATAGTGATGAGAATGCAGCAATCGAAGGTGCGTTTCACTTTGCTGGAAGAGAGCAATTTTAATCTAGAGAGTTAGATTTATAGAAGATTAGACTTCTTAGATTTTTATAAAAGAGAAACCCACTTCAATGAAGTGGGTTTCTCTTTTTATCTAACTTTCTAAAAAAATCTAATTATTCAAGTAATCTATCGCAAAACTACATCCTTAATCACCTCTCGTTGTAATTCTTCATTAATCATAGCTATAATCTTTGATTTACCGTGACTTAATTCCTCTCTTAATACCGAAGAAGTTAATTCTACATACAACGTATTCCCACGTAAGGCAACGTTTCTAGTATAACTATTGACTCCATTACCCATTAAGTTTTGCCAAGCTTCTTTCACATCAATCTGATCCATTCCAGGCTGCAATTTATTCACCTGAATAATTTGCTTTAACACATCACCAACGGTACTTTGATTACTTAGTCTTTTTGCCATCACCCAAAATATTAATAGCAGTTGCTTTCTTGTAATGGTATTCTTTTTTTTGTGCATTCAACACCACTAATTCGTCTGCTGTCAAAGCAATAATTTCTTCGGTATATTTCATATACGGAGTGGTATAATCCAAATAGACTTTATCCTCTTGAAATCGAACATTTACTTTTTCAAAAGAATTATCGACTAAAAAAGTTCCATCTAACTGAGGAGCTACTTTTTTTCGGATCCCTTGATTATTTTTATCCATTTGGAAAAAATCGTAATTCTGATTAGCGCCATATTCTTTGTCTTCGCCTTGATCAAAAACTACTTTTTCAATTTCCCAGTACCCGTTAATTTTAGAAATATCATTTGATTGGATTTTTTGCTTACAACCTACAAAAGCTAAGGATATTAATAGAACTTTAAATAAATGTTTCATGCTGTTATTTTTTAGAATTAACTCTTTTATACAAGCCCAAAAAGAATAAAACCAGCCCAAGTACAAGTGCCAAATAATAAATGGACACATTTTTATCACGAATTACATTGGCAAACAAAAAACACAGTACACTGCTAAAATAGTAAGCAATAGGACTTAACTTTCCGAAAGAAGACCAACCCATACTCAATTATTTAAAAAAACTATCTACAAACTCGTATTTATTAAACACTTGCAAATCTTCAATACCTTCACCCACTCCAATGTATTTCACTGGAATTTGAAATTGGTCTGAGATTCCAATAACCACACCGCCTTTAGCAGTTCCGTCTAGTTTAGTAACCGCTAATGAAGTAACCTCAGTAGCTGCTGTAAATTGCTTAGCTTGTTCAAACGCATTCTGACCTGTAGAACCATCCAAAACTAATAAAACATCATGTGGAGCATCGCCTACCACTTTTTGCATCACGCGTTTTACTTTGGTCAATTCGTTCATCAAATTCACTTTGTTATGCAAACGTCCTGCCGTATCAATAATTACAATATCCGCATCTTGAGCCACTGCAGATTGCAAGGTATCAAAAGCTACCGAAGCTGGATCGCTTCCCATATTTTGTCGTACGATTGGCACACCTACTCGATCTGCCCAAATTTGCAATTGATCAATAGCTGCTGCTCGAAAAGTATCTGCTGCACCTAATACTACTTTGTGTCCTGCTTTTTTGAATTGGTACGCTAATTTTCCAATTGTAGTGGTTTTACCTACTCCGTTTACCCCAACAACCATCAACACATAGGGTTTAGTTTGGATTGGAGTAACAAATTCAGTTGCCTCACCTGAATTCGTTTCAGAAAGTAAACTTGCAATCTCTTCACGCAGAATCTGATTCAACTCGCCCACGCCTAAATATTTGTCTGAAGCTACACGAGCTTCAATACGTTGGATTACTTTTAGCGTAGTATTCACACCCACATCAGAAGAAATAAGGATATCTTCTAAATTATCTAAAACTTCATCATCTACTTTTGATTTTCCCGCTACCGCTTTGGATAACTTCGAAAAAAAAGTGGTTTTAGACTTTTCAAGACCTTTGTCTAAGGATTGCTTCTCTTGTTCGTTAAGACTCTCCTCCTTCTTCTCAGAAGAGAATATTCTTTTGAAAAAACTCATATTTCAGTATTTAAATAAGAATGATTTGGGATTCGAAAATGAATTTAATTTTCGAAGGGTAAATATAGAAAATAAAAAAGCTACTTCCGAATGAAAGTAGCTTTTCTATATACTGTAAAAGTAAATTATTTCTTTTTCAAGAATTCATCAACTGCTTCAGGAGCCATAATAGATTCAACGAATGTATATGCACCAGTTTTTGGAGATTTTACCATTTTGATGGCTTTTGATAATCTCTTAGAAGCTGTTTGTAACGATGCTACGGTTTTCTTTGCCATGATTCAAATGTTATTTGAAATTTAATACTCTTCAAATGAAATCATTTGCGAGGGTATCTAATCTCTAATTATTATTTAATTTCTTTGTGAACTGTTACTCTTTTCAAGATTGGATTAAATTTTTTAATCTCTAATCTATCTGGAGTGTTTTTTTTGTTCTTAGTTGTAATATATCTTGAAGTACCTGCAACACCAGTTGTTTTGTGCTCAGTACATTCTAAAATCACTTGGATTCTGTTACCTTTCTTTGCCATCTTGCTATCTATTTATTGAGGAAACGATTATTTAATAAATCCTTGAGCTTGTGCTTTTTTCAAAACAGCAGCGATTCCATTTTTATTAATTGTTTTTACTGTAGATGCAGCTACTCTAAGAGTAATCCATCTATCTT
>CAYWFQ010000061.1:0-12606 GCA_964457505.1 uncultured Flavobacterium sp. | reverse complement strand
CAGAGGTATCTAAATCAACTCTTACTCCTGCTTTTTTAAATTGCTTTACGCAATTGTATTTGTTTTAATTTTTAAAAACAATAGTTACAACCCACCGTTGTAACTTCTGTTTTGTGTTTTAATTAAGCAGCGAATAACGCAGCGAAACCAATACCTTCAATAAGTGCAGCTGCAATAAGCATAGCTGTTTGGATTTTTCCAGAAGCTTCTGGTTGACGAGCAATAGCGTCCATTGCTGAACCACCAATTTTACCAATACCTAAACCTGCTCCGATTACAATTAATCCTGCTCCTACAATAGTTGGAATTTGCATAATATATATATTAAAAATTAAACATTCTTATTTATGGTTTAATCGGTTATTGTTTATAAGGTTAAACTATTAAACAATCAACCATTAAACTTTTTAGTGATGTGCCTCCTCGTGGTGGTGCTCTTCATTTCCAGCACCAAAATACAAAGCTGATAACATCGTGAAAATATACGCTTGTAAAAACGCAACTAATATTTCAAGGATAGAAAGTGCAAATGCCAATCCAAATGACAAAGTACTTCCAATCCAACTTTTAAAAATAAACATCAACCCAATGATACTCATTAATACTACGTGTCCTGCCAAGATATTAGCATACAAACGAATCATTAATGAAAATGGTTTAATAACAGTTCCCAATAATTCAATTGGAGCTAAGATAAATTTCATTGGCGTTGGCACTCCTGGCATCCAGAAAATGTGTCCCCAATAATTTTTATTAGCAGAAAATGTTGTGATTAAATAAGTCAATAACGCTAATGAAGCGGTAATAGCAATATTGCCTGTCACATTAAATCCTAGTGGAGTTAATCCTAAAATATTCAAGAAAAACACAAAGAAAAAGATCGTAAGCAAGTAGCTCATGTATTTTTTATATGCTTTTTCTCCAATGTTTGGAATCGCAATTTCGTCTCTTACGTATAAAACCAAAGGTTCGAAGAAACGTCCCGCGCCTGATGCAATTCCGCCATTTTTAGCGTATGATTTTGCTAAACGACTGAATAATATAAACATTAAAATTGAAACGAATAAAATTCCAACTACACTTTTAGTAATGGATAAATCCAATGGTTTAACGTTTGTTGGATGTCCGTGTTCTTCAGTTAATTTTCCTGAAGCGTCTGTTTTGTATATTTTTTCGTGATGAATCACGTAATAATTTCCATTGTGTTCTGCTACTTTTTCTCCGTGGTGGAATTCACCAGAAGAAAAAACTTGAAATCCATTATCCCATAAAATAATAGGCAAAGAAAAACCATTATGTTCACCTGTTTCTTTATCTGCATTAAAGGTAAAGTCGTGAGCGTCAAGTAAGTGGTGATTGATAAACTCTTTTATTTCAGATTTAACATCTGTAGATTCTGTTGGAGCTGCTTCTTTTTCTTCAGTTGGGTTGGCAAAACTTACAAAAGGAAGAATTGCGACTAAAGCGACAAGTATAAATTTAAGTGGTTTGTTTGAAATCACCATAACAGTTAAATATCTTAGTTTATTTTGGTTTCTAAAATTTAGGTGCAAAGGTACATTTTTTATTAATATTCAAAAGAATATAAAAAATATTTTTTGCCTTATTTGAGACTTTTAGAGGTGTTTTTTTGTTTTTCGTTTAATATTAGTATCGTTACTAGGGTTTCAATTGCTAAAAAGACAATAAACATCATAAAAAAATTAGTTTTTTCTATTGCTGCTGTAACAGAAATGCTTTTTAAAATTGGCCGTAAAAACAAGGCGCAAACCATCAATTTAACGGTTGTTGCAATCAAAAAAGACATGCCAACCAAATCAAAATTGCGCTTTCGAACTTGAAAAACAGTAACCAGTACTCCGATGGAAAAGAGACCAAACAAGAAATACAAATTTACAAGGGAATAAGTGAAGGAAGTAAGAACAATTCCTGCAGATGTAAAGGCCGCTTGATGGAGAAAATAAGACAGCGCCACAAAAGTAATCCAAAGCGCCAAAAGCACTTTTTGTTGTTTTGGGGTTTGAAATAAATTAAAACTCAATTGGAATCGGATTTATTGATTTCATTCACTTGTCGAATGGTGTTGTATAATGCTAAAAAAACACCCATTAATAAGACTACTTTATGATAATAAAAGACCGTATTGGAGTGCGCTTCGTCTAACCAACTTCCTAAATACGAAAACAAAAAAATGATCACTCCCATTTGTATGGGAATGTTTATCAAAGCCAGCCATTTATTAAATGGTTTATTGTTTTTTTTATTCTCCATTGGGCGCTGTAGGCGGATTGGTTTTCATTGTGCAAGTGGCACTAAAATCAGCGCCTGGTTCTACTGATAATTTACCTACAGCCACTTCGCCATAAATATTGGCAGTAGATTTCACATTCAGCAATTCAGCTACTTGTATTTTTCCGCTGAATCTTCCTTCGATGTCGGCACTTTTACATATAATATCACCAATGACGATGCCTGCGGGGCCAATAACAATCTTTCCTTCGCATTGAAAATTGCCTGTCAATTCTCCGTCCAATCTAAAATCGGCCACCGAATAAATATTTCCTTTTATTCTTGTTCCTTCTACAATTCGGTTCGTTTTCCCTAAAAGGTCGGTGTAGGATTTGGGTTTTTTATCAAACATAATTTACTGCTTTTTTGAGGCTAAATAGCTGTCTAGATTTTTCTTGATTTGGATTACTCTATAATTATCACTCGAAATGATAATAGCGGGTTGATTAATTGTATATTGTTTATTTACTGTCATGTAGTTTATAATATCGTTAGCATAGGCTTCTGATTTTATATTGTGAATGACTATAAAATTTTCTTTGTCGGTATACACATCATAGGAATACGAGCGTTTTTCTATTTTCTCGTCTTCGATGAATTTTTTGATTTTTTCTTCTATTTCTTTAGTCTGAAGGTCTGATCTCAATCCAACTTTAAATAGTATTTTCCAACTCTTAGCAGTTTTGGTAAACTCGATAGTTTCTAAAATTGGAATTTGATTGCTCAATATATCCTGGGCTTGTTTGCCTTCTTCGGTGTTTGGATGCTGAGCTGCAACTTCTTCTAGCGCTTTTTTGTAGGCCACCACTCCAAATAATTTGGCTTGGGTATTGGCTCGCAATAGTTCTAACTTAGGTGCAATTTCATCTCCCGAAAACTGAATAATTGCCGTATTCAATTTTTCTAAAACGTCAACAAACTGTTGTTCTTGAAACAATTTATAGTATTGATTGTATGTTTTTTTTGGAGTTTCGGCGTTGGTGTTATTGGCATCTGTATTGCTAATAATTTGTGCATAACGAGAACTTGGAAATTCCGACACAATGCGGTTTTTCAAAACAAGCGATTTATTAGTATCTGTAATTTGATACAGTTTGTACAAATTATAAAGCGTTGGTAAAACTAATTTTTCTTCTGGATTTTGTTCCAACACTTTTTCCAATTTGGCTGTAGCCAAAGCATATTCTTTGAACTTTTCTTTGTAGATAATTCCCAGTTGGTAATAGGCAAAATTGCGCTCTTGGTTGATGCTGTCCAATACTTTTTTGTCTGTTGGAATCTGATTCAAATAACTAGCAACTGAATATTTATCATTTACCTTTTCTGCTATTTTTGGACTTTCAGCTTCTAGTACCAAGTCATCTGATGTAGTTGCAATCGCAATATCTCCAGCTGTAGTTGACGTTCTCCAATAACCATTCGGATTGCGTTTTCCCCAGTTTTTTTGAAATTCCAATTGTCCAAAAGCAACGGTGGTGGGATTGTAAAAATAGAAGGTTGCGGTTCCAGAACCGGTGTCTAATTTTGGTAATGATCGCACACGAACGTTGGAGTTTATAAGTACATCGCCAGCTGGCGCACCATTTCCAGATTTCTCAAAATTTGCCATGGCTTCTTTTTGTTTAATAGCCAGTGCCTCCTGTGCTTCTTTCTTTTTTAACTTTTCTATATGATTGCCAAAATAAACTATTCGATCAGTATCAGAAAGGGCAACCACTTTCAAAATACTATCGTTTGTATGGGCCAAGGCGTCATATTTGATTACATCATCCAAGTTTTTACGCACCTTTTCTATTTGTGCAAACTCTCTTGTGGTTTTGTCTAACTTGACCAAAGTACTATCATAGTATTTAGCCGCCAAAGGAAATTCGGTACTTTTAAAATACATATTTCCTAAATTTCTATAATTAGACGCTGCCAAATAGGCATTGTCTTTCGCTTTTTTTAAGGATAAATTGTAATTTTTTAATGCTGCAATTGGTTCGTTGTTTTTATCATAATACAGTCCAATTTGATGGTAAATCACGTCTAAAAAAGGTCGGTTTTCCCGATTTTCAACTAGTTTGGTAAACATTTTTGACATCTGCTCTTTGTCGCCGTTTTGAAAATCAAACAACTGCGCTTTTCTTGCATACGCCTGAATAACATATTCTCGATCCGCTTTTCGGTTCATGTCTATCACCGATTGGTAACTCGATAATGCCTTTTCTCTTTTTCCTAATTCTTCATACAATTGACCTAAAATAAAGCGATAACGGGCTTTTTCGGTATTAATTTTAGTGAATTCTTGGGCAATTTGCAGTTTGGCAACAGCGCTATCTTTTTCTTCTAAATTCAAAAAGGCTTCCGCCAAAACAGCATTAGCATTGGCTTCTAATTGATGTTTCAATTTGAAATCTTTCAATAATTTGGACAAGTTTTTAATCACCAAAGCATCATTCCCTAATCGCATATTGGTTTTTTCGCGCCAAATTTTAGCCTCATAGATCTTATTGCTTTGAGGGTGTTTGTATAAAATATAGTTGAAAGCATCTAAGGCTGGGACAAATCGCTGGTCATAATAACGTGCTTTCCCCAGCATTAAATACGCCTCATCAGTTTGATAATTGCGCTCTTTCCCTCCAATATTCATGGAATGTTTTTGAATAGCTTTGGTCGCCTTTGTTTCGGCTAATTCAAAATTAGCATTGTGGACCGTGTCAGAAATCGAGCCGTCAGACAATTGCATTTTTTCTACCGGCAATCGCTTCCAAAAATTATTTTTGCTTTTCTCATTAATGTCAGCAACCCCTTTGTCAAAACCAATTCCACCATTATACAAGACATTGTATTCGGTAGTTAACGCATGATAATTTCGGGACATAAAAGAATCTTTCTTAGTAGAACAAGCCACTAAAAAAGCAAAAATTAAAAAGGCGTAAACAGGTTGGTATCTATTGATTTTCAAACGGAAACAATTTATAGCTTAAACTTCTATATACCACTTTTAGTATATAGAAGGGTAAAATTACGCTTCTTTTTGAAATATCGAAACTTAAACCGCAAAAAAGGCCTCGAGTTCTTGTAGTGTTTCAGCTGATGTTACAATGTCTTTGACCACTTCGCCTTTATTTAAGGCTACAATTCTGTCGCATACTTCCACCGTATGTTGCAAATCGTGACTAGAAACTAAAATAGTTACTTCCGGATTTTCAGCCAATTCTTTGATGATTTTTTTTAAACGATTCACCGTTGTGGGATCTAAATTAGCAAAGGGTTCGTCTAAAATAATGACTTCGGGATTGCCAATTAAGGTTGCAATTATGCCTACTTTCTTTTGATTTCCTTTGGATAGGTCGCGTAAATATTTCTTGTTGTTTAAGATTTCTCCATTAAAAAACTCCTGATGTTTGGCTAACAGTGCATCTACATCGGCTTTGTTTTGTCCGCGTAAATCGCCTATGAAATAGAAATATTCTTCGGGAGTTAAGTAGCCTATTAGGAAACTTTCGTCCAAGAACGAAGCAGTAAACGGTTTCCAGTTTTCGCTCGTATGCACTGGAATTTCATTATTGACAATTTCGCCTGTTGTAGGTTGGATTAAATCTAAAAGCAAGCTGAAAAAGGTAGTTTTCCCTGCGCCATTATTGCCCACTAGTCCAAAACTTTGTCCTTTTGGAATGCTTAAATTATCGATATGTAAAACGGTAGTCCCGTTGTATTTTTTTGAAAGTTGGTTGACTTGGATCATGGTAAAAAGTTTATTAGGTTAAAGTTTATTAGGTTAGAAAATGTTAAATATTGCTAACCAAAAACTAAATATTAATTGTTTTGTTTGTACGCTTGAATGGTTTTGTATTTTTCTGCTTTATAGACTTTTTCGATTTGAGAAAAAACCCGGTCGCGTAATGCAAAACCGATTAGTCCAGCACCTGCCACAAGGGCTAAGCCGGTATTGGGTCCTTCCAAGTATTTGCCTAATGCATACAACAAAACAGGCAAAACGATTTTTGGTAAGGAAATTAAGGTCGTTTGTAGATTAAAGGCTTTTTTGTCGCCAAAAGCGCCTTTGCTTGTGGATAAATCAATTGGTGTTTTGGTATAAGCTCCCGCATACAAAACCAAATGGGAATTAATCCCAATATTATAAATAGCGCCTGCTAAAATGGTCAGGTATATCTGCCAACCGAGATAAATATAAAACGAACACAAAATGGTCGAAATCACAGTTGCAATGACAATCAACCACCATTTTGAAGTTAGGTAATTCTTGTACGAAATATTTTGAGTCATCATTAATGGATAGTATTGGCTGTCCCAACTTGGCACAAACTGTCCAAAAGTGAATAAAAATCCGCCCGAAACAAAAATACCTGCAAAAATTTGCATGAATTGTGGCTGAGTTGGGTTGTTAAAAAAGATAAAACCGTAAAACAAAAATAAAATGCTCATGCCCACCGTGGTTTTGGAACGCTTATTTCGTTTGATTAATTTGATGTCGTTTTTCAAAAATGTCCCTAAAGTACCAAACTGATTCAGCCAAGTTAAATTTTCTGTTGTAGCAACAGCCGATTTAGTCGCTAATCCAGCATCGAGGTACAATTGATTTTTAAAGAAATCATAGGTGATTTTATATAATCCTAAAAGCAGTCCAACAGGAAGTAAAAACAAGCCTGGCGTATGGAAAAGTCCTTCGAAAAATGGCGCGGAATAATCCGTAATATCGAAGTAACCGTATCGTTGTAACCCGCCTAAAACAACAACAATGGCTAGTAAAATTCCAAACAAATTGTCTTTATTGCTAAACAATACATTGATGAAATTGTTAATGTACACTATTGAAAACATCGCCAAATGCCAAGAAATAATACTGCCAACAGGATAATTTTCTATGTACAATACCGCCGAAAAGGGTACAAAGAAAAAAAAGTGCATTAGGTTAAAATAAGACAAGGCCGTTTTTCCTAATGAAAAATGAACGATAGTGCTTTTTTTAATGGGCAAAATCAATAACGGACGAATGTTCATCACTGGGATTTTTTGCCATAAAAAACGGATTGCTAAATCGAAAAGGAAATAGTAGATCAAAAAAGTATTGACTTGTACTAAAGGATCTAATTGGTTTTCTTTCAATCCGTAAAAAAGACCGATTCCCATAGAAAGCAAAGCGAAAGAATACAGTAACGCTAAAATTGCCATTAAAATTTTAATGGCGACATTGGTTCCGAAAGAAGCTGAACGGGAAAACGATTTCCATTCCAGCGAGAGAAAATGTTTAATGTGATTCACAGGTTAAGATTTTGGGTTATTAGAAGCTAAAAGTAATAAAAAGTTACATATTCTATTTCGGTTAATGATAATTTTTCGATTGAACTTGGAATATAAAAATCAGGTTCGTTCTTTAATCCGTAGCAAAAAATTATTTGCGCCTTTGTGGCTTTGTGGCAAATTCTTCAAACCTGATTTATATCATTTTCTAAAAACCCCACGGTTTAGTATCTTTGTCAAAAATTACAACTATGTCTTCCTTTTTAAAATTAATTATTAAAGAAGTGAAACGCGAAACCAAAGACGCCGTTTCGATTCTTTTTTCTGTTCCTGAAGAATTACAACCCAACTATACTTTCATTGCTGGTCAATACATCAACTTACGATTGACACTGGACAACCAAGAAATTCGTCGCGCCTATTCGATTTGCTCTGCTCCTGATAGTGGTGAATTACGAATTGCCGTAAAAGCGGTTTCTAACGGACTTTTCTCGCAGTTTGCTAATTCTAAACTCAAAGCCGGTGACGTACTCGAAGTGGGGAAGCCAGAAGGAAAATTCACCTTTGAACCGCAAACGGATCGCCAACGCAATTATGCTGCTTTTGTAGCGGGTAGTGGCATCACTCCTGCAATTTCTATTTTGAAATCGGTTTTGAAAAATGAGCCAAAAAGCTCTTTTGTGTTAATATACGGAAACAAATCGCCAGAAGAAACGATTTTCCATCAAGAATTACACGACTTACAATCGCAATACGTAGGACGCTTATTTGTTCAGTATGTGTATAGCCAATCCAAAGCAGACGGGGCTTTGTCGGGACGAATAGACAAATCAACCGTGAACTATATCTTGAAAGAAAAACACGCCAGTTTGGATTTTGACAAATTCTATTTGTGCGGTCCTGAGGAAATGATTAACACCGTTTCTGATGCCTTGAAAGAAAAAAACATTAAAGAATCCAATATCAAATTTGAATTGTTTTCAACTTCTACCAAAGAACATGCCATCGAAAAATCGTTAGACGGACACGCGCAAATTACGGTGATGGTGGATGATGAAGAAACCACTTTTGAAATGTCGGCGAAACAAACCATTTTGGACGCTGCCTTAAAACAAGGCATTGACGCTCCGTATTCGTGCCAAGGCGGAATTTGCAGCAGTTGTTTAGCGCGCGTCACTGAAGGAACGGCCGAAATGACTAAAAACTCTATTCTTACTGATAAAGAAATTGCTGACGGATTGATCTTGACTTGTCAAGCGCATCCAACTTCAGCTTCGATTCGTGTGGATTTTGATGATGTTTAAAATTGCCACGAACCTGCCTGCCGCAGGCGGGGGCGCTAGGACGCTAAGTTTAAAATAAACAAAAAAACGAGAAGTGATGCTTCTCGTTTTTTTGTTTTTTACTCCTGCAAGGTTTTAAAAACCTTGTAGGTTTAAATTGAGATACCTACAAGGTCAAAAAAAGACCTTGCAGGATAATTCCTTGATTTCGTTTTGTGAAAGAATAATCAGTGTTTACCTCTTAAGGATTTCGGCTATTCGAGCTACAACTTGTTTTGGAAGAATTGTTCGCATGGCATTTTCATAACCGGCTACTTTTTTATTCCCATAGACCGAAGTCGGCAATTGCGGAAATAGATTTCTGTCAGAAACCAAAGCGTTATCTAACGATTGATTGAAAGGTAAAAATCCCGCATACGGATGGGTGGCACCCCAAAGCGTTACTACCGGTACGCCCAACATTGCCGCAATATGTCCGTTACCCGAATCCATTGACAACATCACTTCTAAGTTGCTTATTAAATTTAATTCGTCTTGAAAAGGGATTTTCCCTGCCATGTTGATGACGTTATTTTTATCGCCTACTAAATTCTGAAGTTGTTCTTTTTCTTTTTGGCCTCCGCCAAAGAGTAAAATAGTATGTTCTTGATTTTGAGCCAAAGTATCGATTACTTCCTTCATTAAATCGAGTGGATAGACTTTGGAATCGTATTGGGCAAAAGGCGCAATACCAATTGTGTTTTTTGACTGGGCAACAATTGCTGCTATTTCAGGTTGTGAAATTTTAGCTTTTGGAGGAAATTTTGGCTGAGACAAATCGATTGGAAAACCCAAGCTTTCAAACACCAATTGGTGTCTTTCAAACATCGTGGTCAAGGGTTGGAAAATTTTATTTTCAGCGCGTGTCAATGCTTTTTTCTCGGCGCGACCTTTGTCTACAAAAGCGATTTTTTTTCCGCTCATAGCAAGCAAACTACGCACTACTTTGGAACGCAATACATTGTGTAAGTCGGCAAAAGCATCGATTTGCAACGCTTTCAAATCTTGGAACAATCGCCACAAACCTTTAATGCCTTTGTGACGCTCTTTTTCGTCAAAAGTAAAGAAATCTAGATTCGGAATGTCCTTGAAAAAAGGTTTAAAAAAAGGACGTGAAATCACTGTAATTTTAAGCTCGGGATATTGGTTTACCAACGCGCGTAAAACAGGAACCGTCATGGCGACATCTCCCATTGCAGAAAGTCTCATGACGGCTATATGTTGCGGTTTTTGTTTCATTCTAAAACTCAAAAACTATAGTTAGTTTTTTTTCTGTTCTTTCAAAAATCTTCGAACGAGTAATATCGAAAGAGATCCCGAACTCAGTAATTGAATTAAAGCATCAATATCGTTCTTCGTGAAAATCAGTAAATAAATATTATAGACAATCCCTAAAAAAGCAAGCACATAAATTACTTTTAGAAACAAGGGTTCTTTGGCAAAAAAAGTGTTTTTGAACATCAAATTACTTTTTGTTTTGGTACAACACCGGATTCAAATCATCGTCATTGTACATTTTCATTTGTTTGTACACTTTCATGAATTTGTTGCCGCTTTCAATGTCGTTCAACAAATCGTCAATCGCAGTCGATAAATCGGTTCTTTGTTCCAATAAAACATTGAGTTTTTCTTGGCACTTATCTTTGTGTTCTTGTGAAGCATCAGCACGACTTACCTCTTCTTGCATATGGTAAATTTTCAATGCCAAAATAGACAATCTATCAAAAGCCCAGGCTGGACTTTCAGAATTGATTTTAGCCTCTGATTTGGCATTAACATGACTGTATTTTTGCAAAAAATAGCTGTCAATGTATTCTACCATATCGGTGCGTTCTTGATTGGAAGCGTCTATTCTTCTTTTCAATGTTAAAGCTGCAACTGGGTCAATATTCGGGTCACGAATAATGTCTTCAAAGTGCCATTGAACCGTATCGATCCAGTTTTTTAAATACAATAAATGTTCGAATTGGTCCTTGGGAAAAGGATTGTTAATCGGTTGGTCCACGTTATCAAATTGATGATAATCTTGGATACTTTTTTCGAATACTGAATAGGCTAATTTTGAAAACATATCGTTATATATTGAAAGACAAAGATACTTTTTTATACATTTATAGGGCGGAAAAACAACTAAAGTTTTGCCAACAACAACAAAATTCAAATCATGCAAATTCACCAACTCTCTGAAAATAATAGTGTTCTGAACCATTTTTTAGGTCAAATTCGCGATGTTAACATTCACAGCGACAGTCTGCGTTTTAGAAAAAACATGGAGCGCATTGGGGAAATTATGGCGTATGAACTAAGTAAAAATTTAGACTATCAAGCTGTTACTATTCCAACACCTTTGGGAACAAAAGCGACTCAGTATATCAAAAATCCGTTAGTGATTTGTTCTATTCTACGTGCGGGTTTAACCTTGCACAATGGTTTTCTCAACTATTTTGATGCCGCTGAAAACGGATTTATTTCGGCTTACCGCCACCATCCAAACAACGACGATTTTTTTGAAATTATAGTGCAGTACCAAGCGGTTGCTGATATTAATAACAAAACGGTGGTGTTAGTAGATCCTATGCTGGCCACAGGACAATCCATTGTGGCGGTCTACAAACAATTGATGGAAAGAGGCACTCCAGCCGAAATTCATATCGCAGTAGTCATTGCCGCACCCGAGGGAATTGAGCATTTGGAAGACGAATTACCTGATACCTGCCATCTTTGGATTGCAGCAACTGATGATTACCTCAACGAGCATAGTTATATCGTACCGGGATTGGGAGATGCGGGAGATTTAGCTTACGGCCAAAAATTATAGTTGGCTTACAAACAAAAATAAACTAGACAATAGTACTGCTGTAAAGACCATTTCTTGTTTGAATTTAGTTTGCGAATACTCGATATGCGCACTCGCTAAAATGGCCAAAGGCGCCGTAGTTAACAATAATAAATCGCTGCTTTTATTCGCTGAAAGGAGAAAAACCATAACCCCGATAAAAAAGGAAGCCACGATTTTTTTATACGATGTTTGTAGTATTGAAGGACGATGCGATAGTGTAATGAACATTGAAAAAACAAAAAATAAAGCCACAGAAACATAAATTGATAAGGCAAGATTTTGAGTGGAATTAGTAAAATAATCTATTGCCAAACTGATTTGGGTGCTTTTTTGCAAATAAACTACTGTATTAATGCCGAATATAGAGGTGAAAAACGTGAAGAAAATCGCAACTGTAAAGAACGCAATAAAAGGCAAAACCCAATTGGTATAATCTCTTGACACGTGAAATATGATGGAGATAAACGCCAAAATCAAGAATAAAATACACCAAAAATGGAAAAGTGATGCTAAAATAATCCATAATGAGGCATCAAATATTTTTTCTTTAGACGCTTTCATCGACTGCAAGGAAATCAAACGACGCAAGGCTAATAGAATAAAAAAATTAGCCAAAAGAATATTTAAATTATTCAGAATTGTAGGGAAAAACAACAAGAGCAACAAGAAAAAAATCGCGGTATAGCTACTGTCTTTAGTCAATCCGTTACGTTTTCCAATAAAGCTGGTCAAGAAAATAGACGCCAACACCACCAAAAAAGTAAGTCCTTTTTTAAGTAGTAAAACACCCGAAGACATCCAAGAGGTATCCTGAATTTGGTAGATAAAAAAGAAAAACAACACTAAAAATACGATTAAAGCGTAATTTAATGGTGTAGATTTTTTAAAAACACTTGCAATCATAAGGAT
>CAYWFQ010000060.1:0-13032 GCA_964457505.1 uncultured Flavobacterium sp. | reverse complement strand
ACGTTCTTTTTCTTAACTCGCTGATTTAAAGTTTTGTAAATAGTAAAGTTTTTTTGAATTATGAATTCTAAGTGATGAATTATGATGTTGGTTCAACGAAATTAGAATGTTGAACAACGAATTTTCAATTTTGAATTTTGAATTTTGAAATTGTTATTGAACTATATAAGGAATATAAGGGAATATAAGGTTTTTGAAATTTGAAATTGTTATTGAACTTGGAATGTTGAACAAGGAATTTTGAATTTTGAATTTTGAAATTGTTATTGCTCCCGCGTTAGGGATAGTAGCGACATCCTTTTTAAAAGGAGACTGAGGAACTCGAAGTCTCCCTTTAAAAAGATACAGCGAATAGCCCGACCTGCAATTGCGAGGCCACGAAGCAAAAAAGGGAACGCCCAAGAAAAAAGAAATTATAAATGAATTTATACCGTCGCGAGAACCTCAATTAAATAATCAATGTCTTCTTTAGTATTATAGTGACTGAATGAAATTCGCAAACTTGGTTTGGTCAACTCACCAGGAGAAAGGATTTCAGCCAAGACATGGGATGGATTACTACTTCCCGATTGACAAGCACTTCCTCTTGAAACCGCTATCCCTTTGATGTCTAAATGAAATAATAACATTCCTGATTTTTCATCTGAGAAAGGTAAAATAACATTGATAATATTATAAAATCCATTCTCTGAACCAATTACTTTTGAATTTGGAAATGCTTGAGTTAATTGATTAATGCAGTATTTTTTTAAATCAGAAATATATTTTCTTTCTGCATCTAAATTAGCATATGCAATCTCTAAAGCCTTTGCCATTCCCGCTACTTGATAGATAGATTCGGTTCCGCCTCGCATGCCTTTTTCTTGTTCTCCTCCCAATAAAATAGGTTGCAATCCTGAGTTTTTTCGAATAAAAGCAAAGCCAATTCCTTTTGGGCCATGAAATTTATGTGCACTAGCAGAAATAAAATCAATTGGCAATGTTTTTAAATCTATTTCAGTCTTCCCAACAGACTGAACCGTATCGGAATGAAAAAGAGCATTATGTTCTTTGCAGATAACCGCTATGCGCCCTAAATCCAACACCACACCTACTTCATTATTCACGTGCATTAAACTCACTAAGGTTTTGACTTCTTTCGAAAGTAACTCAACCAAATGCGTAGCATCGATACTTCCATCTGATTTTATGTTTACAAAATCAACTTGGATGCCAAATTCTTTTTGCAAAGCCAAAGCAGGATACAAAACCGCATGATGTTCTACTTTAGTAGTAATAATACGTTGTACTTCTAAATCTCTAACTGCTGAACGTAAAATCCAGTTGTTCGCTTCTGTACCTGAAGACGTAAAGAAGATTTCAGATCCAACTACATTCAGCTGTTTAGCAATTGATTTTCGGGAAAGCTCCAAAACACTTTTGGCATTACGGCCAAAGCTATGTGTTGAAGAAGGATTTCCATAATCTTCAGTCATTAATCGAGTGATTTCCTGAATCACTTCAGGACGTATTGCGGTAGTGGATGCGTTGTCTAAATATACTTTCTTCATAGAGGCAAATTTATAAAATATCTTCACAATTACTCCAATCTTACTAATTAATTATCGATTTTTTGACTATTTTTGACCCAAATATGCGAAAAATGAAAAGAGTATTATGTGGGCTAATTATAACATTATTATTCAATAGCTGTGATGATGGAAATTTAACTCAAGAGGTAATCAGTTTTGATACAGTAACTACCCAAAGCTGCAGCACTAATAGTATCATTTATAAAATAAAAGGACAAGAAGCTTTGCTAATTCAAATTCCTTCTACCTCTTTTACTAACGAGCCAACCCTAGCTGGAAACCCAACGATTATTGACATAAACAGTACTAATCGAGTAGTATATCGTTTCTATAACGGAACTATTTCTAGTACTATGTTTTGCGAAACTATTCCGCCTTCAACACCGACTGTAACCGATGAATGGATAGCTACAGCTGGGAAAATTGAAATCAGCACCACAGCCATTAAAACAACAAATGCTACCACAGGCAGAACTTCGATTACTGGATACAACCACAACATCATATTCAAAAACATCACATTTGCCAAACAAAACGGAACACAAGTCTATGAATCGTTTGCTTTTGGCGACTATAGCAGAACTATCACTCCTTTAGTATTGGGATTTGACGAGACTTTAGAACAATGTACAACCTCAAAACAAATCTACAATTACAATAGCGGAGAAGCCGTGACGCTTGATAATATTGATACTAATTTGATCCAGAATCAAATTACACCGTTAAATACTCCTAGAACGGCACTGCTTGGAAATACAACCAATAGGTTAGTTTATCGTTTGTTTACTAATGGAGTGGTGACTCCTAGTTATTTTTGCAACACTACCGTACCAACCATCCCTGCTATTAGCCAAGAATGGATTGCAGAAGCAGGTGTAGCAAATGTAAAAGGTGTTATCGAAGTGACCACTACAAATGTACTTAACACCTACACGCATCGCATTGTTTTAAAGAAGGCTACTTTCGTAAAAGGAAACAATAATTTCACACTTGGAGACAGCTATATTTTAGGCGATTTGATCACGACAAATTAGGCGCTATTTAAACCTTTTTTTAAGGACAAAAACACATAAAAAAAACGGCTCTATTTTATTAAAAAAATAGAGCCGTTTTTTTGTTCAAAATCAAAGCTGAACGAACTGATTTTTACTTACTGTTTTGTTTAATATATACCTCGGTTGCACCTAGACCGTATTTCTGGTAATTGGCATCTTGAAATGAAATATTATCATATCGCCCAAGCAAAAAATCCAACTCCGATTTCAAAACTCCTTCGCCAACTCCGTGGATAAAAACAATTTTTGGAATACGATTTCGGATGGCAAATTCAAGATGTCTTTTTGCCGTTTCCGATTGCAACGTTAAGATATCATAATTAGACATTCCGCGTTTGTTAGGAACCAATTTTTCGATGTGCAAATCAAATTCCGGAACGCCAACTTCTCGTTTTTCTTTGCGCTCTTTTACAAAAATTCGTGGTTTTGGTATCTCTTTTTCTTTTTTTATCTCACCTGAATTAAAACTTCTAATAGAATTCATTAAGTTACTGGAATCGTTAATCTTAATTAATTCTTTGACAAAAAATGTCATCACAAATCCGTCCGTAGATTCGATCGTAACTTGCTTCCCTTGGACAGAAAGCACCACTCCATTTACAGCTTCGTCTAAAACAGAAACCTCATCTCCTATGCTAAACATTTTCTTCTTCTTTATCTTGATTTTTACTTGGCGTTGTAGCACTCAATCGCATCATCCCATACATAAAAACAGCAATAGCTCCTACCGTAATATAAACATTACTTTGCGCTTTTTGCTGCTCATAAAAAGCAATTAAAAAAGCGACAAGCATCATCGGAATCAAAATTTTTTTCATCATTCTAAATTTGGTTTTCCAAAAGTAAACAATTTAAAACAGCATCAAATTTATTATTGAAAAGGTTTGTTATTTTTTCGTAAAATTGTAAAAATAAAACTGCTTTGAATTTAGAAAAATACATGTTCCCATGCATCAGTAAAACACTCTTCGGAATAGAGTGTTTGGGCTGTGGTTTTCAACGCGCTTTGGTATTCGTTTTTCAAGGTGATTTTGAAGGCGCTTTTAAGATGTATCCGGCAATTTATTCTAGCCTAATTTTCCTTCTTTTTATTGGATTGCATTTCGTAAATAAGAAACATAATTATAAAAATGTACTTATAATTTTAGCAATCATTAATGGTGTTTTTATGATTGGCGGATATTATTACAAACACTTTTTGTAATTTAATTTATGCTACAAAATGCAAATAGAGTAAAGCAACTGCTGCAACGGTCATGATGATCAATGCTATAAAACCGAAAATATTCGCTTTTCTAGAGTTGGTATATTCACCCATTACTTTTTTATTATTGCAAATATGCAGAATAATTGCAATTAGAACTGGCGCCGTCATCCCGTACAAAATTGCTGTGTAGATTAAAGCCTTAATTGGAGAAATTCCTATGTAATTCAGTGACAATCCTAATACTAGCGAAATCGCAATCACTACATAAAATGCCCTAGCTTCGTGGAATTTCTTGTCCAATCCCTGCTCCCATCCAAAAGTTTCTGTAATTATATACGATAAAGAACCACTCAAAACAGGAATAGCCAATAATCCTGTACCAATGACCCCAATAGCAAAAAGCAAATAGGCTAAATTACCTGCTAAGGGCTTCAAGGCAATAGCTGCCTGTTCAACGGTATCAATTTGGTGGATCCCTCCATTATACAATACAGTTCCAGTAGTTAAGATTATAAAATACATCACTATTCCTGAAAAAGTCATTCCGAAATCAACATCCTGCTGCATGTCACTAATGATTTTTTTGTTGACCACTACATGTTTTTTATGATTCATCTCTTCTACTTCCATCGTGGCTTGCCAAAAAAATAGATACGGAGAAATTGTGGTACCCAGAATCGCAACAATCATTCCTATAAATTCCTTATTGAATTCCAAAGTAGGTATGAACGTATGTTTTAAAATCAACAACCAATCTTGATCGTATAAAAAGGGAACTACTAAATAAACTAAAAGAACTATACTTAAATATTTCAAAATAGCCGCAATTTTTAGATAGGGCAAATAAATGATCAAAACCAATAACAATACTGTAAAAAAAACACTAAAAAAAGTAGCGTCTATAGCTGGAAATAACAAATTACCTACCGCTCCCATCCCAGCAATATCAGCACCAATATTCATTACAATAGCTGGAAAACTAAAGAGCAACATCAAATACAAAACTGATTTTGGGTAATTTTTTTTAAGAGTACCGGTTAATCCTAATGAAGTCACTAATCCAATTTTGGCACACATTTGTTGAATAACTGCCATCAAAGGAAAAGCCAAAAGCCCCGTCCAAAGTGTCGATAATCCAAAAGCCGCTCCTGCCTGAGAATAGGTTGCAATTCCCGATGGATCATCATCACTAGCGCCAGCAATTAACCCTGGACCAAGACGATCCCAAAAACGTTTCAATTTATTAGTGCCCCTTTTATTAATCTCCATGGCTTGAATTACTTTATTTATTAATCAAATTACAATTATAAAACTACAATCGTTTCCATAAGTATCAACTAATAGACTAATTCACAAATTTGACGTTAAATGACATTAAAATATTCTCTGTTTTTCTAAAAAACAGCTTACTTTTACATCATATTTAACCGAATCAATTTTATAATCGTGACCAATAATCAGATTATCCAAAATATTAGTTCCTTGAAAAATGATTTTTCAATGAATTATAGTATCAAAACAAAAACAGAAGCATTTACCGAAAAACTATTCTACACCTTGTTTGACGGAAGTGCTTCATTGGAAAAAAGCATCGATGAGCTTGAACTTTTGTTTAAGGAAATTTCGGCTATTGCTTGCAAAAAACCAACTCATTTATGCAATTCAATTTGGGATAAATACTTAGCTCAATTACCTTCAGTTCTTGAAAAACTAAATCAAGACGCTGTTTATATACTAGAAAACGATCCTGCTTCTAATAGTATTGAAGAAGTTTATTTGGCTTACCCGGGGTTTTATGCTATTGCGATTTATCGTTTGAGTCATGAGTTGTATCTTTTAGACTTACTGCTTTTTTCAAGATTAATGAGCGAATATGCGCATCGCATCACAGGAACCGATATTCATGCGGGAGCCACTATTGCCTCACCGTTTTTTGTGGATCATGCTACCGGAATAGTCATTGGAGAAACTACAGTCATTGAAAAAAACGTAAAAATATACCAAGGAGTAACTCTTGGAGCGCTAAGCATTACCAAAGAGATGAAAAACTCTAAAAGACACCCAACGGTAGAAGAAGAGGTATGTATCTACGCCAATGCGACTATTTTAGGAGGAACAACAACCATCGGAAAAGGAAGTATTATTGGTGGAAATTCTTGGGTAACCAAATCTATACCTGCCAATTCTATTGTGACCAATACCACTACAACCGAAGTTAAAGTAAAAGAGAAAAGATAACATGGAACCTAAAAAACTTATTGAATTAATTGGTAATACTCCTTTAGTAATTAGTCGGAATTTAGTTCAAAATCCGAACGTGAAATTACTACTAAAATTGGAGGGTAATAATCCTGGAGGTAGTGTTAAAGATCGTGCCGCTTATAACATGATTGCTTCTGCAATAGAACGTGGAGAAATAAAAAAAGGAGATAAATTAATTGAAGCTACTAGTGGTAACACCGGTATTGCTTTAGCCATGATTGCTCAATTATTTGATATTGAAATCGAATTGGTTTTACCCGAAGATTCTACCAAAGAACGCACACAAACCATGTTAGCCTTTGGCGCAAAAGTTACCCAAACACCTGCTAGCACAGGAATCATTGGTTCGCGAGAGTACGCACTCAAAAAAATGGAAGAAGGTGGCTATGTCATGCTAAATCAATTTGCTAACGAAGACAATTGGAAAGCACATTACAAAACGACAGGTCCCGAAATTTGGAGAGATACTAATAAATCCATAACGCATTTTGTAGCTACTATGGGAACTACTGGCACTATCATGGGAACATCGACCTATTTAAAAGAACAAAATAAGAATATTCAAATTATTGGCGTTCAGCCAAGTGATGGCTCTCAAATTCCAGGAATTCGGAAATGGCCTCAAGAATACCTTCCTAAAATATATGATGCTTCTAAAGTAGATACGATTATTGAAGTTAGCGAACAAGAAGCGCGAGAAATGACCAAACGTTTGGCTAAAGAAGAGGGAATCTTTGCAGGTATGAGTAGCGGAGGTTCGGTAGCTACTGCTATAAAAGTAGCCAATCAATTAGAATCAGGCGTTGTGGTGGCTATTATTTGTGACCGTGGCGATCGCTATTTGTCTTCGGATTTATTTGATTAATAAATAAAACTCTTTTTTATATCTTTACTTACTAGCATTAGAAATGGTTTATATGAAAAAGCATTGTGTACTTTATTTATTATTCTTTTTATTTTTAGGTATGTCTGAAAAATCAACTGCTCAAGATTGGGCTAATTTGGCCAAATACGAAAACGAAAATAATTTACTCTCACCAAAACAAGCTGGAGAAAAAAGAATTGTATTAATGGGAGATTCCATCACTGAATTTTGGTTGCCAATTCATCCAGAATTCTTTGCAGGAAAATCGTATATCGACAGGGGTATAAGTGGACAAACTACACCGCAGATGTTGATTCGTTTTAGACCTGATGTAATTAATTTACAACCTGATGTGGTTGTTATTTTAGCAGGAGTAAATGATATTGCAGGAAACACAGGTCCAACAACTACTGAAAAGATTTTTGGCAATATTTCCTCTATGGTAGAATTGGCAAAAGCAAATGCGATAAAAGTCATTTTGTGTGCTGTTTTACCAGCCAATGATTTTTATTGGAGACCCAACGACAAAGCTGCCGAAACTATTATTCAATTGAATCAATTAATTCAATCGTATGCTAACAAACAGCATATTCCTTATGTGGATTACCATACTGCTATGGCTGACGCAAAAAATGGTCTTCCAAAAATGTATTCAGAGGACGGAGTACATCCTAACTTAAAAGGATACCAAACGATGTCGACTTTGTTAGAAAAAGCAATTGCTGAAGTCTTGAAAAAATAATTTCTATTTATTATATGTAATGTCTATCAAAAAAGCGAAATTTTAAAATTTCGCTTTTTTTCATAATGCCAATCTTGTGTAACAAATGTTACTGTAACCAAAAAGAACCCATTATATATTTGCACTTAGATTAAGACATATTTCATTATAATAATAAAGTGAAAATTAAAAATAAGATCATGACTATAGAAAACATTATTAAAGAAACCAATTGCACTATTGTTGATGTGCGATCTCACGAAGAATTTATGGGAGGACATGTAGCTAATTCAATCAACATTCCTTTACAAACCATCCCGGAACGAATAGAAGAATTAAAAAGCTTAAATGCTCCTTTAGTACTATGTTGTGCCTCTGGAAACAGAAGTGGGCAAGCGCAACATTTCCTTTCTCAACAAGGGCTAGATTGTCATAATGGCGGTTCTTGGCTTAACGTAAATTACTACCAATCAAAATAAAAGATATGATCACATTATTAAAAAAGATTTTTGGTTTAGGACCAAGTATAAATTATTCTGAATTAGTACAAAAAGGTGCTATTATAGTCGACGTTCGTTCCAAATCAGAGTTTTCTGGTGGACACATTAAAGGCGCCATTAATATTCCTGTGAATGTTTTAAACCAGCATTTAGGTCAGCTTAAAGACAAAAATAAGACCATCATTACTTGTTGTGCTTCAGGTATGCGCAGTGCTTCTGCAAAAAGCATTTTAAAGTCAAACGGTTACACTTCTGTTCATAATGGAGGTGCGTGGTCGAGTTTACAATCTAAATTGTAACCCGATTATTTACAATAGACATGAGCCTTCCTATATTAGGAAGGCTTTTTTTGTATTTTTACTAAAATTCGGTTTTTGTTGATAATTATCCTTTATTCTTAATAAAACATAAGCAACAATTCAGAAAATCGTTTGTACCAACCCTAAATTAAATTTACATTTGCAACAGTTTAACCTTTACACATCAAATGAAGCCTAACACACAACAATTAAACGATTTAACTATCCAAGTAAGAAGAGATATTCTTCGAATGGTACACGCTGTCAATTCAGGTCATCCTGGAGGATCTTTAGGCTGTACTGAATTTTTAGTAGCCTTATACCAAAACATAATGGAACGCAAAGAAGGTTTTGATATGGACGGAATTGGAGAAGATCTTTTCTTCCTTTCAAACGGACACATCTCTCCTGTTTTTTATAGCGTTTTAGCAAGAAGCGGTTATTTTCCTGTTGCTGAATTAGCTACTTTCCGTTTAATCAACTGCAGATTACAAGGTCACCCAACTACTCACGATGGTTTACCTGGAATTCGCATGGCATCTGGTTCGCTTGGACAAGGATTATCCGTTGGAATTGGTGCGGCTCAAGCCAAAAAGTTAAACAATGACAAACACCTTGTGTACACTTTACACGGTGATGGAGAATTGCAAGAAGGTCAAAATTGGGAAGCAATCATGTATGCTTCTGCAAAAAAAGTAGATAACTTAATTGCAACTGTTGACCTTAACGGAAAACAAATTGACGGTACTACTGACGAAGTATTGTGTATGGGTAGCTTGAAAGCTAAATTTGAAGCTTTTGATTGGGATGTTCTTGAAATCAAAGAAGGAAATAATCTAGAGGCAATTATTGCCGGAATGAACGAGGCTAAATCAAGAACTGGAAAAGGAAAACCGGTTTGTGTTTTATTGCACACCGAAATGGGTAACGGAGTAGATTTTATGATGCACACACATGCTTGGCACGGTAAAGCACCGAATGATGCACAACTAGAACAAGCATTAGCTCAAAATCCATCAACTTTAAGAGATTATTAATTGAATGACTAAATCCATAGTCATAGCGCTTTTTCTTTTTTGTCAATATGGGCTTTGTCAAGAGTATCATTTTGACAAACTCTTTAAATATTCTGAAGTTGGTATAGCTGAAATGATAATTATGACTAATACAAGGGATAGTAGTTATTTTTTTATTCATAAAAGTTCTGGAAATAATTTTGGAGGTCAAATTGTAGACTCTAAAAATAAATTTTTACATTATTTTTTTATTAAAAATTCTGGAAATTCAATTCAATTTGATTACGAAAATTCAGAATCAATTGATAAATTGAAAATTCCTTGTTATGATCTTAATAATTATTATGAAATCACTAAAACTATTAAAGACTCAATAAATTCATCTTTTAAGATAATTAAATATAAAAGTTTAAACAAAAGAAAAATAGTTGAAAGCGCTGATTTTCAAGCAAAAAATGTTGATTTTAACACGCACAATATTATTAGTAGGTTTTTCTATCATTTCATTTACTGTCAAAAAATCAACTTACCAAATTATTATCTACCTACTTTCATTGTAATAAATTATAATAATGGTAAAAAAGTTAAAACAGAATTGATAGAAGAGAAGAATATCAACACAATTTTATCTATTAATCAGAAAAAAAATTAAAACACAACAAATGAAAAAATATACAAATACAGGAAGTAAAGATACGCGTTCAGGTTTTGGAGCGGGAATGACTGAATTAGGTCAGAAAAATGAAAATGTAGTAGCACTTTGTGCCGACTTAATTGGTTCATTGAAATTTGACGATTTCAAAAAAAATCACCCAGAACGTTTTTTTCAAATTGGAATCGCAGAAGCGAATATGATTGGAATTGCTGCGGGATTAACTATTGGTGGTAAAATTCCATTTACAGGTACTTTTGCAAGTTTTTCTACAGGACGTGTTTACGATCAAATTCGTCAATCAGTAGCGTATTCTGAGAAAAACGTAAAAATTTGTGCTTCACACGCGGGATTAACTCTTGGAGAAGACGGAGCTACTCACCAAATTTTAGAAGATATTGGATTAATGAAAATGTTGCCTGGTATGACTGTAATCAATACTTGTGATTACAACCAAACGAAAGCAGCTACATTAGCTTTAGCAGATCATCATGGACCAGCTTATTTACGTTTTGGACGTCCAGTAGTGCCTAACTTTATGCCGGCTGACGAACCTTTCGTAATTGGCAAAGCAATTCTTCTAAACGAAGGTACTGATGTTACCATTGTAGCAACAGGACACTTAGTTTGGGAAGCTTTAATTGCAGCTGAAGCATTAGAAGCTAATGGTATTTCTGCTGAAGTAATCAACATCCACACTATTAAACCATTGGACGAAGAAGCAATTTTGAAATCATTAGCAAAAACAAAATGTATTGTTACTGCTGAAGAACATAACATCCTAGGAGGCTTGGGAGAAAGTGTTTCAAGAGTATTAGCTTTACACCACCCGGCTCCACAAGAATTTGTAGCTGTGAATGATAGTTTTGGTGAATCAGGAACTCCTGAGCAGTTAATGGAAAAATACAAGCTGAACAATCAAGCTATTGTTGCAGCTGCTGAAAAAGTAATCAAAAGAAAATAAATTCTTTTTGTTAAAACTAAATAGCCCGATTTTCATCGGGCTATTTAGTTTATTATCATTTTGTGTAATACATTCCTTGTATTAATTACTCTAAACTTAAAGTAATTTGACCATCATCATCAGTATCTGTAGGAATGTCTTCTAACTCACCCGACTCTTCAGTGGTTGATTCTTCCACTTCTTCTTCAGGCTCTTCATAAGGCAAAGACTCTAATAGATTTACTTGTTTTAGCTTATCAGTAGTTAATTGATTACCTATAGCCTTAATTCCTTTAACAGCTATGAATTGTTCCAAATCAACAATTTGATTCTCTTTTTGAACACCTTTCACTTTAGTAAAAACAATTTCTGCCATTGGACGCCAATCGGTCGAAACAATTTCTAATTGTGATTTTTCGTGTTCGGTAATGAATAATTCTTCTCTGTTTTCATTCTCTACCAAGAAACGTTTTATAAAATAACGTTCTTTCTCTCCGTCATAATAAATGGTAGAAATTGGTTTCTTTGGATTCCATTTTTCTAACACAATCATATCTTCGTCAAAATGCGTAGTTAATTCAGGAATTATTGTTTTTAATTTACCTGTTTGATTGATAACTAACAAGCGATCATTTGGTTTGAATTCGCCCAACAACTCTCCTCTTCCATCTACATTCAATCGTTGAACTGTATCGTCAAACCAAACTTTTCTCGGACGCAAAGTCGAAATTCCTTTCTCCTTTAACTCGATTTTCTTAATTGGATATTTAGAAACGGTATTTCCTCTCGAAGCACGTCCTTTAATAGCAATATCAGAGAAATCCACATCCCATTTCAGTTTTTTAACGCTTCCTACTTGGCGCAATAAAATAGTAACGACTTCGGCTTCTCCATTTGGATTGGCTGAAAAATACAAGACCATTGAACCCGCATTTTCTTGAGTCAAATCGTAAAATTTATCACGAGTTACTCCCGAAACGTTAAAACGCTTGATAAACGTAGAACCATTTTTACCATCGCGGTACATCATATTGTAAATGGTACGTTTGTCGTTTTTGTCAAACACCGCAATATGAATAATGTCTTTTCCAATGAATTTCTTTTCATCTACTTTGGTAATCATCATTTTACCATCGCGAAGAAAAACAATCACATCATCAATATCCGAACAATCAGCAACATATTCGTCTTTTTTAAGTCCAGTGCCTAAGAAACCTTCTTCTTTATTGACATACAATTTGGTGTTACGCAACACTACTTTCGTAGCTTCAATTGTATCAAAACTTCGCAACTCAGTTTGACGTTCCCTTCCTTTACCGTATTTGTCTTTTAGTTTTTGGAAAAAGTCAATGGTAAAATCAATAATGTTATCCAAATGATTTTTTACTTCTTCCATTTCAGCTTCCAACTTCGCAATCGCATCATCGGCTTTATCCGAGTCGAAACGCGTAATACGAATCATTGGAATTTGAGTCAATTTTTGCAAATCATCATCATTTGTTTCACGAACAAAGGATTTCTTGAAAGGTTCAAATCGGTCATACATGTATTTGTACAATGATTCTCTATCTCCATATAATTTGAAATCAATGTACATTTCTTCTCGAATGAAGATTTTCTCCAAAGTAGAAAAATGCCATTTGTTTTCCAATTCGTCCAATTGGATCTCCAATTCACGTTTCAACAAATCTACTGTACGATGCGTTGAAATTTTCAACATATCGGACACCCCAATAAACAAAGGTTTGTTGTCTTCAATAACACAACCTAAAGGCGCTACCGAAGTTTCACAAGCCGTAAATGCATATAAAGCATCAATCATTTTGTCAGGTGAAACTCCTGGTGGTAGATGAATTAAAATTTCTACCTCAGCAGCAGTATTGTCCTCAATTTTTTTGATTTTGATTTTCCCTTTTTCATTCGCTTTCAAAATACTATCAA
>CAYWFQ010000059.1:0-13087 GCA_964457505.1 uncultured Flavobacterium sp. | reverse complement strand
TATGGTGTGTTGTAATCTTTGTGTTTCAACTGATGGATTTCAGAGTGAAATTAGATCCATGAGTAACCTTGACCTGGAAGCTAAAATGATACAGGTATTAGCCAATTATAAAGCCCAAGAGCATCTAAATAGTATGCAAAACTTATTGGAGCGCAATTTAACAGAAAGAGACTTTGCCCAAATTATTGGTAAGAGTAGGTTGTATAACTATTTACCTAAAAAGGAAAAATTAGTACTTCCTGATTTACTACTTAATGATGGGCATATTAATACTGTGGCTAAAGATTATTACCAAGATGAAAGCTTTTGTAGAAATGCTAACGGCGATATTAGTATGTGGGAGTTTTACAACTTATTAACTGGTTCAAATAAGACCAGTTATATTGACACTTTCCTTGAAAGAGGAGTGAATGCCTTTGATTTTAGCAATGGCATCTCAAAAGCACTGATTGATAGGGATTCTAACTATCGTTGGTTTTTGAGTTAAAAAGAACCCAGCTCCTTTAATGGGGTTGGGTTAATAAAAAAACCAGAGCAAGTCTGGGTTATATTTACTATTTTATAGTGCAAGACTTAATGCAAATGATTAGTTTGGTGCTTTATATTCAATGGACTAAAGAGCAGAAATTATTACTCTTTGTATAAAATCGTTGGTATTGATAAATGCGATTTTACTTTTAAATATTTCTGTAGTAACTGCTTCGCGAAGTTTTCCAAAACATTCATTTGCAAATGAATTTGTTATGACTTCAACATTTTGAAAATCTAAAAAAACTTTATCATTTCTTTCAATTTCTTGTTGAATAGATACACGAATTTGAGCACCCAAATCACGAGTGCCTAAGCTTGTTCCAATATCACTAAATTGAATTGTGTGAGACATTTTTTGTTTTATTTATGGTGCAAAGATATACAAATTTAAATTAAAAAATATTTCACACAACTTTTTAATGTTTTAATTTTGAGTTATATACTTTTTAATAGATGTTTACTCAAACAACATCCCCCATAAAAATTCTTTTTGATCAAATTTATCACTTGTAAATAATTTATAATCAACTTCTACGTTTGTATTAACACGAAGATAAACACAGGTGCCTTGCCAAAAATTAACCTCAGAAACGATTGTTTTATGTTCACTAACATCGAGTTTGTTATTACCCGAAATTATACTTAACCAGCCTTTATTTTCTTTTGCAAATAAAGAAGTTGCAAATAGCCCGTGCCCTTGTCCTCTTCCATTTGTTACACCACTTACGATACAGTTTTTCAAAGCTTCTTCCTCTGTAAAGTTGTGTTTTTCATTTAAAGCTTGTTGAATACCAATTCCGTGATCTACAATCATTAATCTAATTTGATTTAGTTTATGATAATATTGAGCAACAACCCAACCTTCTTTTTCTTTTGAATGATTTAAGATGTTATCCAAGATTTCATTTAAACAATAATCTAATCCTGTAAAAACATCATCATCCATTTTGCTTTTTTCTCTGAGTAATTTTACTATTCTTGTTAAAACTTCTAATTGATTCTCTGACGTATAATTTTGAATTTCAACGAAACTAGTATCAACAAAGTTGGTTTGTATTTTTGGTAAATCAATTTTCAAGTTTTTAAAAAAATCAATTTTTAAAAGAAAACTATAGATAAAAGTACTCTTGTCTAATTTAATTTTTCCGTGAACTTCAATGCCTTTACTTTCAATATACTTTATGGCACACAAAACAATTAAAGCATAATCTGGGTACAAAAAATCACAATTGGAAAAATCTAAAATTAAATTGGTCTCAGGATCAATTTCAAATTCTTTCACCATTTTAGAACATTCTTCAATTACATTTTCGTGTGATTGCGAAATGTAGTTAATATTTAAAGTGAAGCTTTTCATTGTTATTTATTAGAAAAACAAAGGTTGTACTTTACGTCTTATAAAAAAAGTCAAACTTATTCACAATCAACTTGAGTTTTTAACAAGTAACATTCTGTTTTTTAAAGAAATAAATTAGTCTTTTTTCAATAAACATTGGAGTCGGTGCATAATTCTTTATTTAAATTTAAAAGCAGTAAAATTTTTCTATAAAAAAATAAATTTTTTTGCGCATAACCTACCTCAAGGCAAAACCCCCACCAATTCTAAGCAATTACAACGCCCCCTGGTGTTGTGTTAAAACAAAAAAGTTCTGGCTGGAAATAACTACTTAAGGTGAAAGCTAAGGGTTACTACAGAGAAAATATTGTTTTGTTGCTTAATGTTTAACTCAAAAAAAACAAGAAATGGTAAGAATCACCAACTATCAAAAAAGACTAACAGAGCAAGGAAAAGAATTCTTTACTCTTGAATTACAAGGCGGGATTGAAATAGTCAAATCCCAAGAAACTGGCAAAAGTTATATGACAGCTAGAAAAGCATCTATGTCGTGTACTTTTGATGAATTGACTTGTCAATCACTAATAGGGACAGAATTACCTGGAGCTGTACAAAAAGTAAGCTGTGAAGAATACAGCTATACCATTAAGGAAACAGGAGAAACAATTAAGCTAACGCATAGATTTGAATACACAGACACAGAAGAGCCTGTTGTAACTAAAGATGTGGGTAAAACTACTCTTGAAGAATTTATGAGCAAAGCTCCTGTAGGGAATATGTTCTCTGTCAATGAGCAACAACAATTAGTTCATTAATCATTTTGAGGTCTAAAACATGATTTCTATTATCCAGGTAATCATAAGTTTTGGACCTCTTTTTTTTATTAATTTCAAACCTGACCCTATTATGGTAGTAAAAATAGTAAATCCTCCATCAGAGGTAGCAGAGATTAAAGTTTCCTATAGTACCCATAACACTTCTAAAGTAAAGGTTAATTCAGTGCTGAAAGCCTACCAACTCCTTTTATCTTCTTGGGATAGTAACATTATTGAACTACAAGAAGAGTTTAAAATTCTGCTATTAAATAGGGCTAATGAAGTTCTAGGTATTTATCCACTTTCCCGAGGTGGAATTACTGGCACGGTGGTCGATTTAAGGCTTATTTTTGCAGTAGCTTTAAAGTGCAATGCAAGTGGCTTGATATTATCCCATAATCACCCAAGTGGGAAGTTGCTTCCAAGTGATGCAGATGTAACTTTAACAAGAAAGATTAAGAAATGTGCGGATTTATTAGATATTATTTTGGTCGACCATATTATACTGTCCAAGTCAAGCTATTATAGCTTTACCAATGAAGGTAAGTTAAGTTGAAAATGTGGACTTCGAAATAACACACTTAAATCTACTTAATTATAATATTTACTCTTTTTAGCGATTATAATACATAGCGTTTATTTAAAGAACTCAATAATATTGATCTCTAATGCTGACGCTACTTTTTCTAAGGTAGCAAGCGTAGGATTTACTCTTCCTGCTTCAAGTCTTGACATATTGCTTTTCTCAAAATTACATTTTGCAGCAAGCACTTGCTGAGAAATGCCTTTAGACGTCCTAATTTTTTGGATTCGTTTACCTACTATTATTTGGAGAGAACTTTCCGACATTTAACTTTTTTGAGTTGTAGTATTTGATAACTCAAATTTTGTTCTATTTTTGTCTAACTTGGTTATCACAAATGATAACTAATATTAGAATTTATAAATAATTTAACTATGAAAAAAGTACTGCTTACGATCTTTTTTATTCTAATATCTACTGGCATATATAGCCAATCCTACCTTGGAAAAATTACTAAACAAGTTAACTTTAGAGAAGGTCCAAGTAGCTACGATAATATCATTAGTTCTTTAAAACCAAAAGCCCAAATTTTTATTATTTCACTTGAGACTGAAAATGATTATTATAATGTCATAGATATTGCTACTGATAGAGAAGGATATGTACATAAATCCTATGTTAAAATTGATAAAATAGTTAATAGAAGTAACCAAAGCGTGTTCACGCTAAATGGTCAAACATCAAATTATTATTCTGAAGTAAAAATATTTAATAATACTAGTAAAACATTAACTCTCAAATTGAATACTCAGTTATTTCGTTTTACTCCGTATGAAACCAAGAACTTAAGTTTGAGTCCTGAGGAATATGATTTTAGAGCCTCGGCTCCAGGTGTAATTCCATACATAGGGTCAGAGCGATTGAATAGTAATCAAGCTTATACCTGGCAGTTTTATATTTCTACGAGTTGGAGATAAAAATATCATTAGTATTAAAATTACAAGGGGTCAATAAGATAAATTAAAAATGAATAACATTTTAAACAATCCATATCGAATAATTGGTATTCTTTCAAATGCTACGGCTAAAGAAATTCAGGCTAGAAAAAGTAAAGTAACAGCTTATTCTAGAGTTGGAAAACAAATAATTTCTGAATATGATTTTCCGTTTTTGGATAGCATTGAAAGAGACCAAAATAAAATTGAAAAAGCCTTTTCAGCAATTCAACAATCTAAGGATATGCTTGAAAATTCATTATTTTGGTTTTTGAAAACCAATTCCTTTGATGATACAGCTATTAATTATTTAGTCAACGGAGATAAAGAGAAGGCTATTGAAATTTGGGAAAAAGTTACAACTGAAAAAGACGTAACTCAAAAAAATTATTCTTGTTTTAATAATCTAGGTACATTAAAATTACTTGGGGAATCACAAGAGGAAATTAAAGAAGGCATCCAAAAAAAAATAAAACTAATTGAATCGGATAGTTTTACAAATTTCGTTCACTCAGTTGCAGGTGAAGCCTATATCATAGACAATCAGAAGCAAGTCGAAATTTTTATTAATGATTTATTAAAACAATTTCAAGGCAGATTATCAAATGCCGATACATTAAAATTATTTAGTAATTGTAATGGTACAACTCAAAAATATTTATCCCAAAAGTTCACTGAAGAACCAGTTCATAATATTGAAAGTCAAATTGAAAACACCAAAAAGAAAAGAAATGAAAATAAAATAAATGCTTTTCAATTTGGTTTAAAGCTTCACAAAAATACTAAGTCTGATTTAACTCTTTTAAAATCACTACTTGGAATTGACGATTTAAAATATAAAATGATTGCAGATAATTTAGCAAAAGAAATTATGCAATGTGGCATTGATTATTTTAATGAAAGTAAAGAAAATCAAAGTACAGAGGAATACCTTGAAAATGCAATGCAATTGAATGAACTAGCTGACTCAATCGCAGTGGGTAAATTAACAAAAGATAGAGCAAAAGACCACATAACAACGCTTGAAGAGATGAAAGAGCATGAACTCTCAGAAGCAATAATGGTTTTGCAATCTATTAAAGAACTTTATATTGAAAATGAAACAAATATTAGGCAACAAATTAACCAACTAGAATCATCAGATATTGACATAATATTAGGACGTAAAACTATTAATCATAGAGCAGTCGAAGACAATATTAAAAATTCAATAGATTGGCAGAAGGTAAATGAAATGTTAGTTGATTTATTATCTGACAATAATCTAAAGAAAATTAAAGAATGTAATAACTCTGAACAAAAAAGTAAATTTTTAGAGTTAGCGAATTGGTTAAAAGACACTTCATTAAAAAGCTCTACGATAACAACAATAATAAATAAATACAAACAGATACCTCCAAAGTTACCATTTAAAATTCTTTCTTCAGAAATTACTAATACTGATAATAAGCCACTTTATGTAAAATTTATACGCTATGTTGGGTTAAAACTTAATGTAGAAGTAACAGATTCAAAATCAATTAATTTTTGTATTAAATATATTAATCCAAATGGTAGCCTAAAACATAACCCAAAGAACTCTTCTAGTGGATATTCTCGTTCAGAAATACAAAATTTAAATCCAGGTGCCGAGGTAATTAATCTTTTAGGTTGGGGAAATGCAGATAAATGCATTTACGAAATCGGCAAACACCGAATCGAAGTATATGTTGATGAATATTTAATACATAGCAAGGATTTTGTTGTTGATTTAGCACCTTCTGAGAAATTGGAGATAGAATTAAAAATAGCTGAGGATAGACTAATTGAAATTACGAATTTTCAATATTTCAAATCTGAATATGATATCTTAAATTCTCAAATGAAAAAAATTAAACAATGGCAATTTTTGAGAAGCCAGTCAGATAGAGATACACAAATAAGTGAAAAACAAAAACAAATAAACTCTCATGAAAAAAAGGTAAACGATGAAAGAGAGTCTCAATTAAACAAACAGCGATTAGTTATTAAAGAAATTAAATCTAAAATTCAAAAATCAGAATATTAAAATGAAAAAAAAGATAACATTAGCAATTCTTGTATTATCCCCTCTTTGTGGATTTGCACAAGTGACTAAAGAGGATATAGATAACCAAATCAAACCTCTGAAGGAAAAAATTATAACGCTTGAATCAGAAAACAAAAATCTGAAATCTGAATTAAAAACGATTAATTCAAAACTTTCAACAGTCAATATTAAGATTGCCAATTTACAAAGCCAATCGCAAAAAGATAGCATTGCAATTTATCAGACAGCAAATCAACTTGGAATAAAAATCCAACAAACAGAAACTACTGCAAAAGATAGTATTTCCAAGTTGGACAAAGACCTAAGCACAAACCGTTTGTATTGGATAATTGTCACTTTAGCAACCTTACTTTTAGGCGGTATTTTGTATTGGCTTTTAGGTAAACGTATTGCAACGAGTAAAACTGATGTGGAAACTCAAATTAAAAATACCAAAAAATCTTTGGAAGAAGAAAGCATCAAATTGGATAGAAAATTAGTGGAAGTTTTAGAATCACAGTTGAAACTAAATCAAGAGAAAAAACAAATAGTTTCTGCAAATTCAACTACTGAAATCGACCATTCTTTGGCTTTAAAAGTGGCTGATGAAATAGTAAGGATGCAAAAAAATATTTCAAAAATGGACGAAGAAACCAAAGGATTGAAACCACTTGTAAAAGGTATTGAAAGAATCCAAGCGAATTTTGCTTCTAATGGATATGAAATGATTAATCTCCTCAACAAAGATTATGATGAAAGAATGAATATTGATGTAATCAATTTTATAACAGATGAAAATTTGACAGAAGGAAGAAAAATTATCACATCAGTTGTTAAACCTCAAGTAAATTACAACGGCGTACTGATTCAAAGAGCACAGGTAGACGTTTCACAAAACTAAAATATTCAAAAAATAAAATGGCAAGAACAAAAATAGATTACGGTATAGATTTAGGCACAACCAATTCCGCTATTTCAAGAATAGAAATCGGAGAAGCGAAAATTATAAAAATTAACGGATTGGACGACACAATGCCATCTTGCATCGCCTATAATAAAAAAGGAGTTTTAGCAGGAAAAAAAGCATTTGCAGTTTACAGAAGTGAACAAGAAGCAAGCTTATCAAAAGATATTGAGACTAATGCCTTTATCGAGTTTAAAAGAACAATGGGAACTGATAAAAAACATTTCAGTTCAAATTTGAATAAAGATTTGAGTTCAGAAGAATTGTCGGCAGAAGTTTTAAAAACGTTGAAATCATTTGTAACTGATGAAGCAGTAAATGCAGTAGTTATTACAGTTCCAGCTGCTTTTAAAAACAATCAAATTGATGCTACAAGACGAGCGGCAAAGTTAGCAGGATTTGAACACTCAGAAGTTTTACAAGAACCTGTTGCGGCTGCAATGGCTTATGGTTTGGATAATAAAAAGAAGGACGGATTTTGGTTAGTTTTTGATTTTGGAGGTGGGACTTTTGATGCAGCTTTGCTTAAAGTTAACGGGGGTATTATGAAAGTTACTGATACGGAAGGAAATAATTATTTGGGTGGAAAAAATTTAGATTTGGCCATAGTTGATGAAATCATCATTCCACACATTCAAGAAAATTTTTCAATTGACAAAATTTTAGATGATGACAATAAAAAATTAAAATACAGAGAAGCCTTAAAATCATTTGCAGAAGAACTAAAAAATGAACTTTCATTTAAAAGCGAATTTAATTTATATAAAGAAGAAGGTGCTGGAACAGACGATGATGGAGAAGATATTGAAATTGATTTAACTATAACACAAGCAGAGTTAGAAAAAGTCTTAACACCTGTTTTTCAAAAAGCAGTTGATATTTCTATAAAACTCTTAGAGCGTAACAATTTAAAAGGTTCATCTTTGGATTCTTTGATATTGGTTGGAGGTCCAACTTTTTCGCCCATAATCAGAAAGATGTTGGAAAAACAAATTTGCAAACCTGATACAAGCGTTGACCCAATGACAGTAGTGTCCAAAGGCGCGGCTTTATATGCTTCAACAGTAAGTATTTCAGAAGAAATAAAAGAGCAAACAAGAGATAAATCGAAAATTCAAATCGAAATCGGGCACGAAGCATCAACAGTTGAATTGGAAGATTTTGTAACATTGAAAATATTAGCTGATAAAACGGAAGGAGTAATGCCCGAAAAAGTATTTGCCGAAATCATACGAAGCGACAAAGCTTGGTCAAGCGGAAAAGTGGAAATCAACGAAATTGGAGAAGTCATTGAAACGCAATTGGTAGAAGGAAAAACAAATGGTTTTGAAGTTACGTTATTTGATGATAAAGGAAATATTTTAGAAAGTGAACCAAAGGAATTTACGATTATTCAAGGAATTGGTGGATTGAACTCAATGCAAGGGCTTACACTAAATTGGGGAATTGAAATTAAAAGAAGAGAATCAGGTAAAATTGAATTCAAGCAAGTTTCTGGCTTAGAACAAAACAAATCTTTACCCGCAACTGGCACTGCAAATGGACTAAAAACTCAAAAACAAATTCGTCCCGGAATGGATTCTGATTTCATCAAAATTCCATTATATCAAGGTGAACATGGCGCAGACGGGACAAGAGCTATCTACAATGAACACGTTTATGACATCATAATTAGTGGTGCAGACTTACCAGCTTTATTGCCTGAAAATAGCGATGTGGATTTGATGATTAATATTGACAAATCACAGAAAGTTTCTATTCAGGCATATTTTCCATATTTAGACCATACGTCAGAAATTGAAGTTCCCACCGACACGGTTCAAACAGTTGAAACTAAATGGTTATCAAATGAGATTCGTAAAGCAAAAGGAAGTATAGAAGAACTAAAAGATGAAGGAACTCACGGAGACAAAGTTCAGATAATTGAGAATGACTTATCTGAATTGGAGAAAAAATTTGATAACAGCAAAAACGATGTAGACGGTAAACAAGAAGTGCTTGCTAATCTTAGAAAAACACTAAAGACCATTGATAATCTGAATGAAACAACAGAATGGCCAAAATTAGAAGAAGAACTAAAAGAAGAGTTTTATAGATTAGAGAAAGCCAATAAAGATTTAGGAAATGACCATTCAACACAAGTCGTGAATCAATTACGAAACCAATTGGAAGAGGTTTTAAAAACGCAGGATATTAAATTAGGTAAAGCATTGGCAGATGAAATCCATTCTATATTCTTTCAAATGACATTAGTTTATCAATTGATCAATTTCATCAGACTACACAATCAGAATTTCGGTTCTTACCATTGGAAGGATAGCAACCGAGCAAGACAATTGCTAAATGAAGGGTTACAACAAATCGGAGAAAATCCAACTACAGATGATTTGCATCCGATTGTTATTGAATTAATAAATTTATTGCCAAACGAAGAAAAACCAAGCGGAGACGACTCTGTTTTGGTAGGATAATTAAATATGGAAAAAATAATCAAAATAAGTTTAGCGTTTTTAATGTTTGGTTGTCTTTTAAATTTATCTTATGGTTATTATCAATTCGTGAGATTTGTCGCTTTAATTGGATTTTGTTTTCTTGCCTATCAAGCAAATCAACAGGAAAAACAAACTGAAACATTAATTTACGGAGCTTTAGCATTGCTTTTTCAACCATTCCTTAAAGTTTCTTTAGGTAGGGATATTTGGAATGTTATAGACGTAATTGTGGGAATTAGTTTGTTATTTAGTTTATTTAAAAAACAAAAAAAATGAATAAATCTATACTAACAAAAGGACAAACTATTGACGACAAATATTCAGTTAGCTTTTTTCTTAAAAAGGGAAGCTATGCTGAAACATATCGTGTACAAGATGAAGCGAAAGAAACCAAAATTCTAAAACTATTTGACTTCTCCAAATTACATCGTACACAGTTTACAGAAAGTGGAGAAATTTTGGAAATTGAAATGCTAAAACAAACCAAGCATTCCAATTTGATAAAGTACACCGATAGTGGAATTATTCTAATTGATAACCAAAAATTAGCTTATCTGGTATTGGATTTCGTGAGTGGTGAAACTTTAGCAGATAAAATGAAACGTGATAACACGTTGAATTTATATGAAGCAAAAAGTATCATTTTGAGTGTTTTAAATGGTTTAAATTACCTACATAGTAAGCAAATTATTCATAACGACATTACTAACCAAAATGTAATGTTAGATTTATCTAGTCAAATACCCATTCCTAAAATAATAGATTTCGGATATGCTCGTTTTTTAAAACAATCAAACAAAGATTTCTTAAAAGATGGTTTGAATTTATTCTACACAGCTAATGAAACTTTTAATAAAATATTTTCATTCCAAAGCGACATTTATTCTGTTGGTGCATTGTATTACCATTTACTTACTGGTTTACCGCCTTATTTTATAGAAATTTCAAAGTACAAATCCGATAAAATACAATTAGAAGATGTCATTTTGGACGAAAGAAAGAAACCTTTAAAGTTCACAGATAAAATAGACAAGCAAACACAAAATATAATCCTAAAAGCATTACAGCCAAAAGCAGAAAATCGTTTTAAATCTGTCAAAGAATTTATTCAAACTTTGAACGGAGAATTAGAATTAGAACTTTCAATTCCAGAGGAAAAAGTCACCAAAGTTCAACCTAAAGAAAATAAGAAAGGAAAAGGATTTTCAGCCATTGCAGGAATGCAAGAGCTTAAAGACACTATTAAGTTAGATGTTATTGACGCTTTGAATGAAAAAGAAAAATATGCAGAGTATGGTTTGACAATTCCTAATGGGATGCTTTTATATGGTCCTCCTGGCTGTGGTAAAACATTCTTTGCTGAAAGAATGGCAGAAGAAATAGGTTTTAATTTTTATCAAATTAAGCCTTCAGATATTCAGAGTAAATGGGTTAATGCCTCACAAGAGAATATTAAGAATTTATTTGATGAAGCAAGAAAAAATGCTCCAAGTATTATATTTATAGATGAATTAGATGCATTAGTCCCAAATCGGAATAATTCAAGTGTTAATCATATGAATACAAGTGCTGTGAATGAATTTCTAGCACAGATGAATAATAGTGGTGATGATGGGGTGTTTATTGTTGGCGCCACAAATAGACCTGATTCGATTGATCCTGCTATTTTACGTGCAGGCAGGTTGGATAAACATATTTATTTGCCACCCCCAGATTTTGAAGCACGGAAATTAATGTTTAAACTCTACCTAGAGAAAAGACCAACAGAAATTGGTTTAGACTACTCTACACTTGCTAAAGCTACAGAGAATTATGTTTCAAGTGATATTAAATTTTTAAGTGATGAAGCTTCAAGAATGGCATTGCGCTCTAAATCAAGAATTACAAAAGAAATTCTTTTGGAAACTATAGAAAGAAACAAGCCTTCAATATCGCTCTCTGAAATCGATAGCTATGAAGAAATAAAGGCAAAAATGGAGGGTAAGCAAATAAATAAAACCATCAATGAACGACAAAAAATTGGATTTAAAAACAATTAAATATGGAACAGGTACGCTTTAACAAACTTCTTCTAAAAACAGCTTTTTCTTGTATGGCTTGTGATGGAGATATTGATAAAAGAGAAATCATATTGATTAAGAAAATACATCAAGAAAACAAATTTTTTGGTGAAGTTGATATTAGTCAAGAGTTGGAAAACTTGCTTTTTGAGATAAATCGTGACGGACAAAAGTTTTTAAAGAGTTATTTTGATGAGCTAGCCTTAATAGAATTAAATGAGGAAGATGAGTTAAAATTAATTCAAGTAGCAATTTATACAATAAAAGCTGATGAAAAAGTAGAATATAGTGAGATTAAGTTTTTTAAAGTCATTAGAAGCCTACTTGACATCAGTAATGAATCAATATTAGCTATCCATCCTGATTTTGGAGAGTATTTAGAGCAGGATATCGTTAGTGACTCATATCTGTCAAAACTTCAAAACAATTTTTTTGACAACCAAATATTGCTTAATCTTCAAGCGTCTAGTTTAAATGATATTATTCAAGACATAAATTGAATCTAAAAAGACAAATAATTGATTAAAAGGATTTGACTATGATAACAAATACTTATCTTAAAATCCTAGATGAAATAACTCCTTCTTCAAACTATATCCCTTCAAAAGAAGAATATATAGCTTGGTACAAAAAACACCATAAAACTATAGAGCAACAGCTTCATAAAGAATTTTGTTTGCTTGAGTTGATATGGGTTTTTGATGAATTTAAAGATTTGGTTAACTATTTAGAACAGGAACAAGCTATAATAGAAGCCAATAACAGATATATTCTCCTGGATAAAGAAAATGAAAGTGAAGTTGTAAAATGGTTACTTGATTATGAAAAGATATATGAATTTGCCGAGTGTTTTTATTTATCATATTTTGATTTTGAATGGGAATATGATAAAATTGAAGAAGATAAGATAATAGTTTCAAAGGAATTAGGAATAAAAATTGAATTAAGCGATTTTAAAGAATTTATTAAGCTTCAAGAAATTTTTTATCCATTAATAAATAAGTATAAAAATAAATTTTGTACTAATGAATTGAAGCCTTTTGATACCACTTTACAAACTATGTTGGAATACCACAAGACTAGATAAATTAAACAAAGCTTATATTGACAACAGACTAATGGGATTAAAACCTGGGTCAAATATAGGTCAAACAATTTCAGATAAAATAAGAAAAGTAAAGAAATTAAGTGAAAAGAAAAACAAGGCTATAGTTTTGATTATCAAACAAAAAGAGACTAAATGCAACAAAAAGAAACGTAACTTGAAGGGACTCATAATCAGGTGGTCCCTGGTTCGAGCCCAGGTGGGACCACAAAAAGCCTT
>CAYWFQ010000058.1:0-13177 GCA_964457505.1 uncultured Flavobacterium sp. | reverse complement strand
TGCTTCGCCTATTCGGCTAAAGCCTCGGGTCTTTTGAAAACCCTGTTTCTAACGATACGGGGTTTTTGGTTACCAATATGCCATCCCTACGGGATTTACTCATTGTTAACTTATCACAATGAGTAAATCCCGTAGGTACTAAATATAGGTATTAGATTATAATTTAAGCTAGCTACGCATTGTCTACTGCCTTTGCGCTTTTTATAACGAATATAGTTATCAATATAAAATAAATTTCAAAAAACAATAATAGTTTAATTGTAGCTTTTTGCATCGTATTGCTCAAAGTCGGGAGACTTTGCGCTGCGGAGCCTGATATCCAAATTGCTTGTAGCTTTTGTTGGCAGTAGTAATTTTATTCGATTAGATATTTTTCTTTTAAATCAATCACTTTTTTTATGTCGCAACGATAAACAAAAACATTCATAATATTTTTGTTAATTCCCCATTGTGATATTTCGTTATTCCAATATTTAATATTTCGTTTTTTGAGTTCAATAATCAATTCGCTTTTCAAATTTCGGTCTTTAAAACGACCAACTAAATGGCTATTTGCATATTTGTCTTTTCGTAAATATTCGTAAAGAAATTCGGTCGCTTCTTTTTCTGTGTTGAAAAACTTTAAGTTTTCTTTCTCTCCACGTTCAGAATGATACCAAATGTATAAATCTCCATATTTTTCCAAACCAACTCCGTCATCAGTTTCAAATCGATTACCAGGTGTTATTTTGTTATTCATACAATTTTCCACCATCCAATCTTCAAGTTCCTTAATTGTTGAAATACTCATTTTAAATTCAGGTTTTCTTTAGTGCTCTTTTTCTGATTATTACTGCCATCTAATTGCTATGCGAATGTTTCATATAAAAAAGTATACAAACAAAAGTTTACAATTAAAATAATTTCTGCAAAAGGAAAACGATTTGAGTCGAGTGCAGTTACAGGGTTTTCAAAAGTAGGAAATATTGTTTGTAATCCAAATATAGTTTTTGAATAATAAATGGGTAGGCTAGCCCCGATAGAAGCGGCATCCTTTTTAGGCTTCCAGCCTTTTAAAGGCTGGAAGCCTAAAAAGATAAAGCGGATAGCGGGACAAGTCTTGATTAGAAAGTAAAATGAGTGCTCCATAAAACTTAATCCAATAAGCGAAGTAGACTGAAGAATTTTTTGTAACTTTAGTTCTTAAATTTTCCCCATGATTCCAATAACGTTAATTAATCAATACCAAATTGCAAAGCGGTACCAACCCATACTATCTACTACTCATAAAGGGATTCAAGGACATGCGTTGTTAGTAGGAGGGAGTTATGGTAAGATGGGATCGGTTTGTTTGTCGGCTAAAGCTGCGATTAAATCGGGTTGTGGGTTAGTGACTACTTTTGTACCCCAATGCGGTTATGACATTGTACAAATTGCTATTCCTGAAGTCATGGTGCTGACGGATGTTCAAGTCCATTGTATTTCGGCAATTCATTTTGATATTGTACCTGATGCCATTGGAATTGGTCCTGGGTTAGGTCAAGATCCTAGTACGCAACAAGGGTTGTATGACTTTTTGAAGTCGAATAGGATTCCATTAGTTGTTGATGCAGATGCGTTGAATATTTTGTCTTTGCATCCTGATTGGTTGGCTTTATTGCCTCCCAAAACGATTATAACGCCTCATTGGAAAGAATTGGAACGTTTGATTGGCAGATGGGATTCTGAAGAGGAGCATTTGGAAAAAACAATGGCCTTTTCCAAACAACACCAACTGATTGTAGTGATGAAAGGGGCTCCCACTCGAATTATTTATGCTGATTTGGTTTACCAAAACACAACAGGAAATGCCGCTTTAGCCACGGCGGGTAGTGGAGATGTGTTGACGGGAATGATTACCAGTTTATTGGCTCAGTCGTATGAACCTATCAACGCGGCAATTTTAGGTGTGTATCTTCACGGACTGACGGCTGATATTGCTTTACCTGAAACAGGTTATCAATCGTTTATCGCTTCGGATATTATTTCGTATTTAGGGAAAGCGTATTTGAGTTTGGGTCGGTAATTATTCAATTACTTTTTCCAACACTATAAATTCCAAAGGTTCCTGTGTTGTTGGATTGAAAACGTCGCTTACTGGAAAAGGTTCTCTTGCTCCTGTATCCACATACCCATTTCGTTTGTACCAAGCAATCAATTCTTCACGTACAGAAATTACTGTCATTACAATTTTTGGGAGGTGTAATTCAGTAGCGAAAACTTCGGCTTGGTGCAATAATTTTTTTCCGATTCCACCATTTTGTAATTCTGGAGAAACGGTTAACATTCCCAAATATAATTCGTTCTTTTTTACTTTTAAAAGCACAGAACCAATTATTTTCCCGTTTTCCGAATATTTTAGCAAGGTGTTGGAAGTGTCTTGAATGATGTCAAGTAATTCCACTTCAGTGGTTCTACCGCCTTCCAAAAGATGGGCTTCGGTAGTCCAGCCTTTTTTGGAAAACTCGCCACGATAAGCCGAATTGATTAGTGTATTTAAAGAGGCAATGTCTTCTGCTACTGCTTTTGTAATCATACTATAGTTTTATTTTGAAACTAGAAACCTCTGAAATTAGAATGTATTGAGTGTAAATTTCGGAATTTTATCCCAAATAGGCTTTCAACTCTTCGTAAGTTTTGATTTTGGTGCTTACTTTTTCTTTTCCTAAAACACTTTCAATTTGTGTTGGAATTGGCAATTTTACATTCAGCGCAGGTTCTACCACATCTAAAAATTTGATTGGATGTGCGGTTTCTAGGAATATTCCAATGGCATTAGGGTAATTTTTTAATTCTTTTTTCAATCCTAAGTAGCCTACAGCTCCATGTGGTTCAGCAATGTACCCTTCGGTAGTGTAAATAGTTTTCATAGCTTCCAAAGTGGCTGCGTCTGAAAAAGTATAGGAAGAGAAATCTTTTTTGAATTGCTCCAAATCGTTCTGATACATTTCTTGGATTCGGATGAAATTACTTGGATTACCTACATCCATTGCGTTAGAAATGGTTGCGATAGAAGGTTTTGGATCGTAAACACCGTTTGTTAAAAATCTTGGTACGGTATCGTTCACATTCGTAGAAGCTACAAAATGTTGTATTGGCAATCCCATTTTTTTAGCAATAATCCCCGCACAGATATTTCCGAAATTACCACTTGGGCAAGAAAAAACTAAGGGTTTGTTTTGGCTTTTCAAGGCTTTGTACGCAAAGAAGAAATAAAACATTTGTGGTAACCAACGGGCAATATTGATCGAATTTGCCGAAGTTAAATTGTGATGTTTTAGACTGTCATCTAAAAAGGCTTTTTTGACCATATCCTGGCAATCGTCAAAAACGCCATCAATTTCGAGCGCTTTGATATTTTGTCCCAAAGTAGTTAATTGTCTTTCTTGTATGTCGCTTACTTTTCCTGAAGGATAAAGTATAATTACATCTACACCTTCTACACCAAGAAATCCACTTGCCACGGCCCCTCCCGTATCTCCTGAAGTGGCTACTAAAACGGTGTTTTTCGAAGTCTTGTCATTGCGATTGAAATAACCCAAACATCGTGACATAAAACGCGCCCCAACATCTTTGAACGCCATTGTTGGACCATGAAATAATTCTAAGGAATAGATTCCTTTTTCTACTTCGACCACAGGAAAGTCAAAACACAAGGTTTCTTTGATAATAGCGCGAAGTTCAGTTTCAGGAATTTCATCGCCTACAAATTGTTGTATGGCTTGAAAAGCAATTTCTTCGTTGCTTGCATTTTCAATAGTATCAAAAAAGTCGCTTGACAGTGGTGTAATAGTTTCTGGAAAATACAATCCTCTATCGGATGCCAATCCTTGTATAACTGCTTCTTCAAAAGAAACTTTAGGTGCGTTATGGTTTAAACTGTAATATTTCATTTGATTTTAGATTGAAGATTGAGGATTAACGATTTAGGATTTTTTAGCAACTTGGGTTACATCTGCAATCAAAAATCGTTAGTCAGAAATCTTAAATAATTTTTATAGTATTTTAACTCCTTCTGAATTCACTTTGGAAACGTGAATTTCATATGGTAAATTGATGGCTTCGTATACTGCACTCATGGCTTTGGCAATTTTTTCTGCGGTTTCCTTTCCTTTGCTTAACGCAAAAATAGAAGGGCCAGAGCCTGATATTCCAGAACCTAGCGCGCCATTTTCTAAAGCGGCTTGTTTGATTAAATCAAATCCCGGAATAAGAACACTTCGTAATGGTTCTACGATTTCATCGTGTAAGGAACGACCAATTAAGTCGTAATCTTTAGTATAAAGTCCCGCGATTAAACCGCCTACATTTCCCCATTGCATAATCGCGCTTTTTAGAGAAACGGTTTGTTTCAATACCGATCGCGCATCCGAAGTTTTCAGTTCGATTTGCGGATGTACTACTGTCGCGTACAATTCAGACGGACTTTCTATTTTGATAACATCCAAAGGACTGTAGCTTCTTACCAAGGTAAAACCACCCAAAAGGGCAGGAGCTACGTTATCTGCGTGTGCGTTTCCACAAGCTAATTTTTCGCCTTGCATCGCAAATTGCACTAAATCTTTGGTTGAATAAGGATAGCCTAGTAGCGCATTAATTCCAAAAACTGCTCCAGCCGAACTCGCTGCACTGCTACCAATTCCACTTCCGGCTTTGATGTTTTTGTAGATTTCAATCTCAAAACCAAAGTCAGCGTTTACGGTTTCTAATAATGCCAATCCAGCCACACCTGAAACATTGTTTTCGGTTTCCAAAGGCAAATCAGCCCCAACAATTTTAGTAATTCGAATTCCTTTTTGAGCCGATTTCCGAATCACCATTTCGTCACCCACATTGTCTAGACAAAGTCCTAAAACGTCGAATCCACAAGACAGGTTAGCAATGGTTGCTGGGCAAAATATTTTTATTTCATTCATAATTTTTTGTTTCAGGTTTCAGGTTTAAAGTTTAAAGTTCTCTCGAAACTTCCCACTTTAAACGAGAAACAAAATTTTATACGTTTCCAATTCCCCCTTCGGGGGTTAGGGGGCTTTTATACGTTTCCAATTCGGATTACATCAGCAAAAATTCCAGAAGCAGTTACTGCAGCACCCGCACCTGCACCTTTGATTAACAAAGGTTGATCTATATAACGATCAGTGTAAAATAATACGATATTATCTTTTCCTTCTAAATTATAAAAAGGATGGTCTTTTGGAATGAATTGCAAACCAACGCTTGCTTTGCCATTTTCAAATTGCGCCACATATTTCAAACGCGATTCTTTGCTTTGGGCTTCCTTATACAATGCATCAAAATGTGCTGCATGTTTTTGCAATGACGTAAAGAAGGCCTCATTTGATGTTGTTTCCAAACATTCTGCTGGCATAAACGATTCGTTAGCAATCGCTTCAATGTCCATTTGGTAACCGCTTTCGCGAATTAGGATTAGGATTTTTCGAGCTACATCTATTCCGCTCAAATCAATTTTCGGATCAGGTTCAGTAAATCCTTGCACTCCCGCTTCTTTCACTACATCGTGAAACGAATTATTTTCGTCAAAATTATTGAAGATAAAATTCAAACTTCCGGATAAAACGGCTTGAATTTTATTCACTTTATCTCCTGAAGCAATTAGATTTTTTACGGTGTCAATAATAGGTAATCCTGCTCCCACATTCGTTTCAAATAAGAAAGGCGCATTGTATTGACGGGATAGATTTTTTAAGTTTTTGTAATTGTCGTAAGCCGATGAACATGCAATTTTATTACAAGTTACGACACCAACGCTTTGTTTTAGATACTGTTCGTAAGTTTTTGAAACACTTTCATTGGCTGTGATGTCAACGAAAATGCTGTTTCTTAGATTCAATTCTTTTACTTTGGCGATAAATAGCTCTTGATTAGCCGTTTCGCCATTGTTTAAAACAGACTGCCACTCTTTCAAAGAAATACCATCTTCGTCAAAGTGCATTTTTCTAGAATTTGATAAAGCAACGACTCTTAAATTGATTTTTAAATTCTCTTTTAAGAATTTTTTCTGTTGGTGAATTTGCTCGATGAATTTCTCACCCACATTTCCTACGCCCATTACAAACAGGTTCAATTGTTTGGTGTTTTCTTCAAAGAAGTTTTCGTGTAATGTATTCAATGCTTTTTTAACGTCTCGCTCATTGATTACCGCAGAAATATTTCTTTCGGAAGCTCCTTGTGCAATTGCGCGAATATTGACATTGTTTTTACCTAAAGTACTGAACATTCTTCCGCTCAAACCTTGGTGGTTTTTCATGTTTTCGCCTACCAATGCAATGATACATAAGTTGTTCTCTACGATACAAGGATCAATTTTATTTTGAGCGATTTCAATTTCGAAAGCTTTGTTGATTGCTATTTCAGCCGTTTCAGCATCGGAATTTAAAATCCCGATACAAATCGAATGTTCCGAAGAAGCTTGAGTAATAAAGATTACATTGATGTTTTCATGCGAAAGAACTTCAAATAGTCGTTTAGATGAACCTGAAACACCTACCATTCCAGGACCTTCTAATGTCAGTAAAGCAATGTTGTCAATATGACTAATTCCTTTTACAGGATTGGTTTGTGACATCACATCATTTGAAATATAAGTACCAACAGCTTCTGGTTCAAACGTATTTTTGATTAGAATTGGAATATTTTTTCTCAAAACCGGTTGAATGGTTGGTGGGTACAATACTTTGGCACCAAAATGCGACAATTCCATCGCTTCTTGATACGAAATTGTAGCAATTGGTTGGGCTTGTTTTACAATTTTTGGATTGGCAGTAAACATACCGTTAACATCAGTCCAAATTTCTAATTCACTGGCATTCAAAGCGGCAGCAATAATAGCTGCTGTATAATCAGATCCGCCACGACCTAAAGTAGTTGGAATTTTGTCGGCAGTAGAAGCAATAAAACCAGGAAGCACAACAATTTGATTGGCATTAGCAGAGAAGAAATCAGAAACCAATCGATTGGTAGTTTCAAAATCAACAATTGCTTTTCCAAAAGTAGCATTGGTTTTAATCAGTTCACGGCTATCTACATAACCACTATTTTTATCTGTCTGTTTTAATGCTTCCGCAATAATATAGGACGACATTAATTCACCAAAACCCAAAATCGTATCGGCTGTTCTAGGAGAAAGTTCGCCTAAAAGGAAACATCCGTCTAAAAGTGTTTCTAGATGATTGACGATTCTTTTTAAATGACTTAGTAAACTACTTTGTTCGCTTACCGGAATCAATTCCTTTAAGGTGTCTAAATGTTTTTTTTCTATTTCGGCTACAATTTCTTTATAGCTTTCGTCATTTGAAGCCGCTTTTTGCGAAGCCAGTTGTAGTAGGTCGGTTACTTTACTTAATGCGGAAACTACTACAACTAGTTTTTCGTTTTTTGCTTTTTCGGTAACTATAGTAAGAACGCGTTTTATATTTTCTGCATTGGCTACTGAAGTGCCGCCAAATTTTAATACTTTCATTGTGTGTGTTTTATTTAAAAATGCAACTATTTTCTATACATCCAAGAACTTTCTCCTTTTAGGGAAAAGTAAAATACAGTAGGATTATATGTAAAATGTATACCCCTAAGGGGTAGTAGTAGTTGTTGTAGTAAATGTAACAGAAAACGCAACCTCAGTTGAAGTTGTTATCGAAGATGAATATGTGTTTCTGTTCTTTGTCATTTGATTTTTCAAAAGTACATTTTTTTATAAAGTGGAAAACCCTAAAATTGTTTTTTACGAATATTTTAAAAATGACCTATTAATTTTATTGATATTCATTAATATGTAAAATATAGGTTGCTTTTATTGAGTGGTTGAGAGTTTTCCGAACTCATTTTTAATTTAAATGCTAGTGTTTTGTATTTATTATTATCTGTTTTATCTATTAATTAGTACAAATAATATATTTTACTACTTGTTTTGTTTGTAGAAAGTTAAACAAAAGAGGTGTGTTTTTGAATTAATTTATTTTCTCTTTTTATACCAAATTGAAGTATCAATGGAATTTTATTTAATTCAGTTAAGGGTTTAAAATAATAGTTTAAATTCAATTATTAACAATAGCTTAACATAAGCACTAAATAAAGAATTAATTTTGCAATCTAAAATCTAAACAGATGTCATTAAACAGTATTTTTCAATTTTTAGTTCCAAAAGACAAAAAGTTTTTTCCTCTATTTGAGCAAGCAACAACAAATTTAGTTCAATTAGCTTCTCATTTACATGAGGCTGTTAATTTACCTTTAAAAGAAAGAGAAGTTCTTTTTCAAAAAATTGATGAATTAGAACAAAGAGGAGAAGAAATTACACGTGAAACTAATTTAGAATTGAGTAGAAACTTCATTACTCCATTTGATAGAGAAGATATTCACTCATTGATTACGTCAATTGATAATGTTGCTGATAACCTTCAAGGAGCTGCAAGCAGAATGCGTTTGTATCATGTAGATAAAATTACGAAGTCCATACGCAAAATGACTGAGATTAATTTAGAAGCTTGTTTGAAAATTGAGTTAGCAGTTAAAGAACTTAATAATTTGACTAATGTTAAGAATATTACAAGCGCTTGTTCTAAAATTAACAAACTAGAAAATAATTCTGATGTAGTCTATAATAAAGCGGTTTTTGAAATTTTTGAAAACGAAACAGATGCTATTAACATTATAAAATACAAAGAAGTTTTGTCTGTTTTAGAATCGGCTACTGATAAATGTAAGAGCGTTGCAGGTGTTTTAGAATCAATTGCGGTTAAGCATTCTTAATTAATCAGTTTTACTGAAAAACGACTTATGGATTTTACATTACTTATCATCATAATTATATTGTCATTGGCTTTTGATTATATCAACGGTTTTCATGACGCAGCCAACTCCATTGCAACAATAGTTGCAACAAAGGTCTTAACGCCTTACCAAGCCGTTTTTTGGGCAGCATTTTTTAATTTCCTAGCGTACTGGGTTTTTGGTTTTGGTGTTGCAGATACTGTAGCTAAAACTGCCCATACCAGTAGTATTGATTTAACAGTGATTTTGGCGGGTGTTATTGCCGCAATTATGTGGAATTTATTTACCTGGTGGAAAGGGATTCCATCCTCTTCTTCTCATACTTTAATTGGAGGTTTTGCAGGAGCTGCTATCGCTCATGGATTTTCGGGTGTAGTTCAAGATCAAGAGCATTATGGTCTGAAAATTGTAAGCTGGTTAAAAGCAGCTAAAGAAGGTGAATTATTGCCTTCGGGAGTTTTAATTGTTATTCTATTTATTGTTTTTGCTCCATTATTAGGAATGATTATTTCGTATTTCATTTCGCTTTGGTTAATGTATTCTTCTAAAAAAAATATATATCCAAAACTACTAACATTTGTTTTGATGGGCTTAGCAGTTTGGTTTTTATCTACTGTATTGATTCCATATGATGCAATTGAAAAACCAAGATTTGAAAGTCCTTTTTGGAGCGTTATAACTGAGCCACATAATATTAAATGGTTTTTGGTTTCTATTATCTTTTTTAGTTTGGCAATATTCAATTTGTTTTTCAGTTCTTTTTCAGCATCTAAAGCAGAAGCTGTTTTGAAAAAAATGCAATTATTATCCTCTGCAGCTTTTAGTTTAGGGCATGGAGGAAATGATTCGCAAAAAGTCATGGGAATAATAGCTGCTGCAGTTGCTGTTTATGTTAAAACCGCTGGAAATCTTGATTTGCCGGATTGGTTAGATGTTGAATTACCAAAAGAAGACGGTTCATTTAAAATGCCATCTTGGATTCCAATTACATGTTATTCAGTTATTGCATTAGGAACTTTAAGCGGTGGTTGGAAGATTGTAAAAACAATGGGATCTAAAATCACCAAAGTAAATGCGTTTGAAGGTGTAGTTGCAGAATCAGCTGGAGCTTTAACTTTGTTTTTAACAGAACATTTTAAAATACCAGTTTCTACTACGCATACCATCACAGGGTCAATTATTGGAGTAGGTGTTACAAAACGTGTTTCTGCAGTTCGTTGGGGTGTTACCGTAAGCTTATTGTGGGCATGGGTATTAACCATTCCTGTTTCGGCTGTTTTAGCGGCTGTAACCTATTATGTTATTAATTTATTTATATAACTCATTCGTTTATACCGAATAAAAAAACCCGCTTTAAGCGGGTTTTTTATTTACTACTAATATCAGTTTAATTTGTAGGCTCTTCTGTCTTAAGGATGCTTACTTTTAATTCTTCAGCACCATCTTCGATATCCATGAAAATTTCATCTCCAGATCCAATTTTAGAAGTAATAATTTCTTCGGCTAACGAATCTTCCACGTATTTCTGAATGGCTCGTTTTAAAGGTCGAGCTCCAAATTGTTTGTCAAATCCTTTATCCGCAATAAATGACTTGGCTTTTTCAGATAAATTCAATGTATAACCCAAATCAGCTACACGAGCGTATAATTTTTTCAATTCAATTTCGATAATCAAATCGATATCGTGTTTTTCTAAAGCATTGAAAACTATCACATCGTCAATACGATTCAAGAATTCAGGTGCAAATGTTTTTTTCAAAGCATTTTCAATAATACTTTTCGAATTATCGTCTACCTGTGCAGTTCTAGCAGCAGTACCAAATCCAACACCTTGTCCAAAATCTTTTAATTGTCTTGCACCTACATTCGATGTCATGATGATTATTGTGTTTTTGAAATCAATCTTACGACCCAAACTATCTGTTAAGAATCCGTCATCCAACACTTGAAGTAACATATTGAATACATCAGGATGCGCTTTTTCTATCTCGTCTAATAAGACTACACAATAGGGTTTTCTGCGTACTTTTTCGGTCAATTGACCACCTTCTTCATAACCTACGTATCCTGGAGGCGCCCCAATTAATCTTGAAATCGCAAATTTTTCCATGTATTCGCTCATGTCAATACGGACTAAAGCATCCTCTGAATCGAATAATTCTTTTGCAATGACTTTCGCTAGTTGTGTTTTACCAACTCCAGTTTGTCCTAAGAAAATGAATGACCCAATAGGTCGGTTAGGATCTTTTAATCCGGCACGATTTCGTTGGATAGAACGCGCAATTTTTAGCACTGCTTCTTTCTGTCCAATTACCTTTCCTTCAATTAGTTCAGGTAAGTGAGCTAATTTATTACTTTCAGTTTGTGCGATTCGATTAACTGGAATTCCAGTCATCATCGAAACCACATCGGCAACATTGTCTTCTGTTACTTCAATACGATTGTTTTTAGCATCTTCTTCCCATTGTTCTTGGGCAATAGCTAAGTCTTTTTCAATACGCTTTTCGTCATCGCGAAGTTTGGCTGCCTCTTCGTATTTTTGTTTCTTAACAACTTCGTTTTTCAGTACGCGAACATCCTCTAATTGGCGTTCTAAATCTAAAATTTGTTTAGGAACTTCGATATTAGTAATGTGAACTCTTGAACCTGCTTCGTCCAAAGCATCAATCGCTTTGTCTGGTAAAAAACGCTCCGACATATAACGATCGGTTAATTTTACACAGGCTTCAATTGCTTCAGCAGAGTAAGTTACATTATGATGGTCTTCGTATTTGTTTTTTATGTTATTTAAAATAGTAATTGTCTCAGGAACCGAAGTAGGTTCAACAATTATTTTTTGGAAACGTCTTTCTAAAGCACCGTCTTTTTCTATGTATTGACGGTATTCGTCTAATGTGGTAGCTCCAATACATTGGATTTCACCACGGGCTAAAGCTGGTTTAAACATATTGGAAGCATCCAAAGAACCTGTTGCTCCTCCAGCTCCAACAATAGTGTGGATTTCGTCAATAAAAAGAATGATGTCATCATTTTTTTCTAACTCATTCATCACTGCTTTCATGCGTTCTTCAAACTGACCGCGGTATTTCGTTCCAGCAACTAAGCTAGCTAAATCTAATGTGACTACTCGTTTGTTAAACAAAATACGAGACACCTTTTTTTGGATAATTCGCAAAGCCAATCCTTCGGCAATAGCTGATTTACCCACTCCGGGTTCACCAATTAAAAGGGGATTATTCTTTTTTCTACGACTTAGAATTTGAGAAACTCGCTCAATTTCTTTTTCACGACCTACCACCGGATCTAGTTTTCCTTCCTCCGCCATTTCGGTCAAATCCCTTCCGAAGTTATCCAAAACAGGCGTTTTAGACTTCTTATTGGATTTATTGGTTGGGTTATTGAAATTTCCTTCTTTAAAGCTGTCATCTTGTCCTGAATCGTCATTATACGACTCATTTTTCGGCAAGTTTTCTATGAAATCATCTTCTGCTGGAGTCATATTTACATATTGTTCTTTCACTACATCATAATCGATTTTCATCTTGTTGAGTAGTTTGGTTGTTGGATCGTTTTCGTTTCGCAAAATGCATAATAGCAAATGTGCTGTGCTGATGGACGGACTTTGAAAAACTTTGGCTTCTAGAAAAGTAGTTTTTAAAGCGCGTTCCGCTTGACGTGTAAGGTGTAGGTTTTTCTTTTCTACACTCACCTCAATACTTGGATTGGCTGGACTTAATATCTCAACCTTTCTGCGTAAGTGATCTAAATCTACGGTTAAATTGTTCAAAATTTGAATTGCTTTTCCGTTTCCATCTCTAAGAATGCCTAGCATAAGATGTTCTGTGCCAATAAAATCATGGCCTAATCGCAAGGCTTCTTCCTTACTATACGTAATCACATCTTTTACTCTTGGTGAAAAATTATCATCCATAAATTTATTTTTGATAGTGTAAATTTAGTTAATTGAGGATTGAAAAACAAATATCATACCCATAACAACTGCTGTCAGCTAATTGACAAAAAAAATAACAAAACGAAAGAAAAAATTAGCTTATTTTATTAACTAAAACACATTGAAAAGTTGTTAATAAATCATTGAAATAAGTAGTCAAAAATCCCTCTAGAAATTTCAAATATCCGTATATTGGCACGTTTTGAAACTAATATAATTTTTTAATATAATAACTTATGTCTGAAGGAGAAAAGTTAATTCCTATTAACATAGAAGATGAAATGAAATCAGCTTACATCGATTATTCGATGTCGGTAATTGTATCAAGAGCGCTTCCAGATGTTAGAGATGGTTTTAAACCTGTTCATCGAAAAGTACTTTATGGGATGTATGATTTAGGAGTTTTTTCAAATAAAGCCC
>CAYWFQ010000057.1:0-13182 GCA_964457505.1 uncultured Flavobacterium sp. | reverse complement strand
TCAATAGCTTCTTGACGTGTAGCGTGAGCGGTATGACCTTCTTGCCATAAAAATTCAGCAGTTCTCAAAAACAAACGTGTTCTCATTTCCCAACGTACTACATTCGCCCATTGATTAATCAATAAAGGCAAATCACGATAGGATTGTACCCAACCTTTATATGTTGACCAAATAATAGCCTCACTTGTTGGACGAACAATCAATTCTTCTTCTAATTTAGCATTAGGATCGACCATTAATTTACCAGGTCGAGTTTCATCGGCTTTTAATCTATAATGAGTAACAATAGCACACTCTTTTGCAAATCCTTCGGCATTCGTTTCTTCAGCCTCAAACATACTTTTAGGAACAAACAATGGAAAATATGCATTTTGATGCCCTGTTTCTTTAAACATTCGATCTAACTCTGCTTGCATTTTTTCCCAAATAGCATAGCCGTAAGGTTTTATTACCATACAACCTCTAACTCCTGAATTTTCGGCTAAATCAGCTTTAACAACTAATTCATTATACCATTTTGAATAATCTTCTGATCGCGTAGTAAGGTTCTTACTCATATTATATAGTTTGGCACAAATTTTGTTTTCTTCTTAAATGACTCAATAGTTTGGCAAAACTAACTATTTTTGTAATGTGCAACAATAAAAAAACCTACAGATATGAAAACTAATTTTATTTCTTTCCCAACGCCCTCACTTAATTCCATAATTGGTTTTTTAAGCATTTTATCAATTACAGCATGTGGTTCCTTCCAAAATAGTTCGTATTACGATACTGATGGTATTTATGGTACAACGGAAGCCGGAATGCGTAAAAGAGCTATTGCTGAAGAATCGGCTATAGCTTATCAAAATTATTTTGGAGCCCTTCAAGACACTAAGGATACAACGACTGTATTTACAGATATTGATAGCTATTCCTCTTACTCTAATACAGAAAACCAAAACGATCAATCCAGCTACCCAAGTTGGGGAAGTAATTCTCAAGATATTAACATCAACTATTATCCAAGTAATTGGGGGTTTTCTTATGGTTTCGGATTTCAAAATTATGGTTTTGGTTGGAGAAACCCATATTATGGAGCTTATTTTCCCTATAATTATTGGTACGATCCTTACATGATTGGTTGGGGTTACAATAATTTTTATGGATTCAACTATTATCCAAATTATTTTTGGGGATACCAAAATAATTATCAATATCATGGAAGTTACAATAAAGGAACATCCTATAGTTATAATTCTAGTCGAAGAGGCTCTAACTATAATACTATAAATCCTTCAGGAAGCCAAATTGGACGAAGAGAAATTCAAAACTCATCTTCTAACTATAATACTCGAAGTTCATACCGAACAAATTCTGCACGAACATTTAGCAGAAATCCAAATAATTTCCAAAATCAAAATTATATAAACAACAATATAGGTAGATCAAGAGAAAACGCATCAGGGAATTCCAATGTGACACCTGTTCGCTCTAGTACTAGAAACAATAATTCGACTAGATCTTATACACCATCAAATAACGATAGCTATAGCACTCCTCGTTCTATGGATACAAACTCATCAAATTCTGGAGGAAGTAGCGGTGGAAGATCGTCAGATGGTGGTGGAAGACGCGGAGGAAGATAATGTTTATACTTACTATTTTAGAATATAACTTGTATTAAATCTCAAACCTTAAATTATGAAAAAATATATTATACTCTTTATAACAATAATTTCTGTTAATACCTTTCAAGGTCAAGAAATTAGAGATGCCTTACGATATTCCCAAGAAAACCTCAATGGAACAGCACGTTTCAGAGCAATGAGTGGTGCATTCGGAGCGCTTGGTGGGGATTTATCAGCTATTAATGTTAATCCTGCTGGATCAGTGGTGTTTTCAAATAACCAGATGGGATTTACTTTAAGCAATAATGCCATCAAGAACAACTCTACCTATTTTGGTGATGCATCCGAAACAAAGGATAGTTCCTTGGATTTAAATCAAGCCGGAGGTGTTTTTGTTTTTAAAAACCAATCTCGTTCAAGCAATTGGAAAAAATTCTCGGTAGCAATTAACTACGAAAACACAAACAATTTAAATAATAACATTTTTTCAGCTGGAACTAACCCAACTAATTCGATTGCATCTTATTTTTTGTCCTATGCCAATGGCGTTCCTTTGAATCAGCTAGAAGATTCTTATTATGACGAATTGGGTCACGGAGCGCAACAAGCCTTTTTAGGCTATCAAGCGTACATTATTAATCCTGTCAATACCAATGCGACGAATACAGCATATACCTCCAACGTTCCCGCAGACGGAAATTATTTTCAAGAAAATACGATCACTACAAAAGGGTATAATGGAAAATTATCTTTCAATGCCTCAAGTTCTTATAAAGACAAAGTTTATATAGGTATTAATTTAAATTCACATTTTACCGACTTTAAACAGTCTACTCGTTTTTACGAAGACAATGACGCATCTTTAAGTCCAAATTACACCGTTTCAAGAGTACAATTTGACAATGAATTGTATACCTACGGTACAGGGTTTTCTTTTCAATTAGGCGCGATAGCGAAAGTCACTAAAGAATTGCGATTAGGATTAGCTTTTGAATCGCCAACATGGTTTAGACTAAATGATGAGTTTGCTCAAAAACTGGTTGGTGTTAGTGCAAATACCTCGGGTGAATTAGCACCAGATGTTGTAGATCCAAAAACGATCAATTATTATGAACCATACAAATTACAAACTCCAAGTAAATGGACTGGAAGTGCAGCCTATATTTTTGGCAAAAAGGGTTTAATTAGTGTTGATTATGCTATAAAAGATTACAGTGCTACAAAATTCAAACCTGAAAACGACACGTATTTTAGAGGTATAAATAGCAATATGAATTCCTTATTAAGCAGCACTAGCGAATTACACATTGGTGCCGAATACAAAATTAAAGCTTGGAGTTTAAGAGGTGGTTACCGTTCGGAACAAAGCCCTTATAAAAACAAAAGGACTATTGGCGATTTAAAAGGATACTCAACAGGATTTGGATATAATTTCGGTGGAACTAAATTGGATTTATCATATGCAACATTCAAAAGAAATACCAATCAAGGATTTTTTGAACAAGGTTTTACTGATGCTGCCACTATCAATTCAAAAAACAACACGGTAACTTTAACTCTTTTATTTGAACTGTAAAACACTGCTTATCATAATATAAATAACATCTTGTACTAAAATACAAGATGTTTTTTTTAGCCCTGATGGAAGTGAAAATCCTCCCGATTTTTCTTCGGGAGATTGTAACGTACAGCAGGAGTAAACGCCATAAAAAACCAAAAGATTTGTGCTCCTAATAATAAAAAACGTAATTTTGCCCACCTTTCAAACTATAGAAAGCCTACTACTATGAGAACGAAATCTTTAAAGAAAAATAAAATCAACGTAATTACTCTTGGGTGTTCTAAAAACATCTATGATAGTGAAGTATTAATGGGACAACTTCGTGCTAGCGGCAAAGAAGTAGCACACGAAGCTCCAGAAGCAGAAGAAGGCAATATTATTGTAATTAATACCTGTGGATTTATTGACAATGCAAAAGCGGAATCAGTCAATATGATTTTGGAATATGCTGATAAAAAAGAGCGCGGACTAGTAGATAAAGTTTTTGTAACTGGGTGTTTGTCTGAACGTTACAGACCCGATTTAGAAAAGGAAATTCCAAATGTGGATCAGTTCTTCGGAACAACCGAATTACCTCAACTTTTGAAAGCTTTAGGTGCAGATTACAAGCACGAATTATTGGGCGAACGCTTAACTACAACCCCAAAAAACTATGCGTATTTAAAAATTGCCGAAGGGTGCGACAGACCATGTAGCTTTTGTGCTATTCCATTAATGAGAGGAAAACACGTTTCGCAACCTATTGAAAAATTGGTAAAAGAAGCCGAATGTTTAGCCCGAGACGGTGTTAAAGAATTGATTTTGATAGCTCAAGACTTGACGTATTACGGACTTGATATTTACAAAAAGCGAAATCTAGGCGAGTTATTAGAAGCTTTGGTTAAAGTAGAAGGAATTGAGTGGATTCGTTTGCATTATGCCTTCCCTACTGGTTTCCCGATGGATGTTTTGGAAATTATGAAACGCGAACCCAAGATTTGTAATTATATCGATATTCCGTTGCAACATATTTCAGATTCCATCTTAAAATCTATGAAACGTGGAACAACACAAGCTAAAACGACTCAATTATTGAAAGACTTTAGAGCGGCTGTTCCTGGAATGGCTATCAGAACAACTTTAATTGTGGGCTATCCTGGAGAAACGCAACAAGACTTTGAAATCTTGAAAGATTTTGTTCAGGAAATGAAGTTTGACAGAATGGGCTGTTTTGCATATTCTCACGAAGAAAACACCTCAGCTTATGTATTAGAAGATGATGTTCCAGACGAAGTGAAACAAGAACGTGCCAATGAAATAATGGAATTACAATCGCAAATTTCATGGGATTTGAACCAAGAAAAAGTGGGGCAAACTTTCAAATGTATTATTGACAGAAAAGAAGGTGGACACTTTGTAGGACGCACCGAATTTGATAGTCCGGATGTAGATAATGAAGTGTTGATTGATGCTACTCAACATTATTTAAAAACAGGTGAATTTGCCAACATCAAAATCATTGAGGCAACTGAATTCGATTTGTACGGAGAACCCGTTTAATTTCAATTGATATTTTATTATATTTGACTCTAAATTAATTTGTTATGAAAAATAAACTTACCATCACAAGTATACTTTTTTTACTTTTTAGTAGCACTACCCTTTTCGCGCAATACGGAGGTTATGGCGGTGGGTACGGTGGATATGGAGGTGGTTACGGAGGTAGAATGAGCCAAATGGGAGGAATGGGCGGCATGAATCAGCACCAAGAAAAGCCAAAAGAAATTCCTATTGAAGTAACCGTTGGAAAAATCATGGAGCAATTAAAACCCGAATTACAATTAGATGCACTTCAGGAAATTGCAATAGCAAATATTCTAACCGGAAGTATAAAATCACAAGGAGCAATAATTAAACAAGAGATAAGTCAAGACGATAAAGTTAAAGAAATTCAGACTTTATCAGAACTTACCGACTCTAAAATCAAGCAATTGTTGACCCAATCTCAAAAAGAGAAGTACAAAGCAATGCAAGAAGACGCAAAAAATCCAAAGAAAATGAAGAAAAAGAAAAAAGACAACTCTGATTCGAATTAATTTTCTCAAACTGTATGAAAAATATTTTTTTTTACTTTTTTCTAATGCTAGTTATTATTAGTTCCTGTACGACTAATCCATACAGATTAAGTAATAAATCGTATAATAAACAATTAAGAAAAATCCAAAAAACAATTTCTACTACAAAAGCAATCCCTTTGCAAAACGGTAGTAATCCTAGATGGGTAAGCACCGTTAATTTTAACCTTAGAAAACCCAATTTTATAATTATACACCATACCGCTCAAGATTCCTTACAGCAAACATTAAAAACATTCACGTTAACCCGAACACAAGTTAGCTCCCATTATGTAATTAGTGATGACGGAGAAGTTGTTCAAATGCTCAACGATTATTTAAGAGCATGGCATGGTGGCAATGCTATTTGGGGAAGAAATACTGATATCAATTCTGCTTCCATTGGGATTGAGTTAGACAATAATGGATTTGAGCCATTTTCTGAAGCACAAATGAATAGTCTCTTAGCCTTGTTATCACGATTAAAAAAAGAATATAACATTCCTACTCAAAATATAATAGCACATTCTGATATTGCTCCTACGAGAAAATCAGACCCTAGCGCTTTTTTTCCATGGAAAAACCTAGCTGAATTGGGTTATGGACTTTGGCCTGAAGACACTTTAGAATCAGCGCCCGAAAACTTCAACATCGAACACGGTTTACGAATTATTGGTTATGACACACGTAATCTATCATCTGCTATTAAAGCATTCAAACTACATTATATTCAGAATGAAGTTGATGATGTATTGAATGAAAAAACAATCAATACTATTTATTCGATTTACAAAAAACAATAACTACTTCTATACAGTTAATTCGTTTTAATAAAAAAACTGCCCAAAAACTTGAAGTACTTGAGCAGTTTCTTACTATTTAAAACACTTTGTTTCTAAGAAACAATTAACAAACCATTAAATTAAAAACCATATACCATTGCAAGAGCAAATTGTGATGCTGATTTAGTTGGATTTCCATTGGATGCATAAAAACTATCTTCTGTTGCACTATCCAATCTAATCTCAGGAATAAAAGTTAAACCACCCGATTTTAAGTTTGCTGACAATGTGAAAGCAGAAACCGAAGTGTCAGTAGTTTTAGATTTGAATGACTCCGCACGTAGACCTAATCCAAAATGATCTGAAATTGCAACTGAAGGATATAGTGCTACTCCTGAATACCCTGTACCACTTACTGGTCCTGAATAATCAGCAGCATTCAATCCTAACTTGAATTTTGGTGACATTTGGTAAGCAGCAGTCAAATCAACAATAGTACCACTTTCTGAACCTGTTAACAAATTGAAATAAGCGGTAAAACCTTCCGCAGGAGTTACAGTTAATTGAGCACCAAAAGCATTTAATCCAAATTCTGGAGTTGCTTGATAGGTATTCCATTGGTCATTAAACAAACCTACCATCAAACCTACCTTAGAAGAAACAGCATAATTAGCTTTAATTCCGGCATTTTGGAATGGACCAGTTGTAAATAAATAAGACGTTGAATAATGAAAGTTGGCTAATGGAGAAATTACTTCATAACCAATAAAAGTCCCCATATATCCAGCCGTTACACTTAATTTTTCTGATGCAGCATAAGTAGCATATAAATTTTGAATATGAAAAGATTGCCCACCTACGTCTGGAATAGATTGTCCCGCACCTCTAGGCCCAAAAGACACCTCTCCAACAAATGAAGTTTTTCCTGTTTTCTTTTTCAAAACCACATCTATCATTCCTAAAGAAACAGAGTTTTGATCGGTTGCAAAGCTAGTTGGGATATTTGCTGTTTTTGCGAAATCATATTTCCAATACGCATCAGCAGAACCTGAAATTTCTAAAGGTGTGTCTTGTGCAAATGCAAATGTACTTGTTAGTACTAAGGCTAAAATGGCAATTACTTTTTTCATGTTTAATCGATTTTAAATTACTGTTTAATTTGTTAAGAAAAGAAAGAGAAAACAACTTTCAATACAGGTTGAATTATTTCTTTTTTCTGAAGCAAAACTATCAACTTTTATCAGCATAAAAGTCAAAATGATAAATTTTATTCAACAAATAGCGCATTTTTACCAAATTGAAAATAAAATTCGCAAAAAATAGAAATGCACAATTCAAAACTTGCTTTTATTACGATATTAACAACTGAAAAATAACAATACCCCTTAAAATTTTAGGGTTATTTAATTATAAAGAATTAAAAAAATGATTTTTTTATTCAATTTTATATAAAAAAACGAAATGTACCCCTATTTTTTTAGGGGTAAGAGATATATTAAATTATAATACAAAAAAACCACCTTATAAAAGGTGGTTTTGAATTATAAAATTTCAAAAAACTATAACGGAATATTACCGTGTTTTCGTTTTGGCATTACACTTTCTTTATTTTCTAACATACTGAATGCCTTGATCAATTTTTTACGGGTATCTTGAGGTAAGATCACCTCATCCACGAAACCTCTTTGTGCCGCTGTATAAGGATTAGCAAATAAATCAGCATATTCAGCTTCTTTTTCTAATAATTTGGCAGCAGGGTCAGCCGCTTCGCTTATCTCTTTTTTGAAGATAATCTCACTAGCCCCTTTGGCACCCATTACAGCAATTTCAGCTGTTGGCCAAGCAAAATTCATGTCGGCACCAATGTGCTTCGAATTCATTACATCATACGCTCCACCATAGGCTTTACGTGTTATCACAGTAACCCTTGGTACGGTTGCTTCGCTCAATGCATATAATAATTTAGCTCCATGAACTATAATTCCATTCCATTCTTGATCTGTTCCTGGTAAAAATCCTGGCACATCCACCAATACTAATAAAGGAATATTAAAACAATCACAAAAACGAGTAAATCTTGCGGCTTTGATAGATGAATTTACATCCAAAACACCTGCCAGAATCATCGGTTGATTCGCAATAATTCCGACACTGCGTCCACCAATTCTTGAGAATCCTACAATGATATTTTCTGCAAAATTTTTATGGATTTCGAAAAACGAATCTTCATCGATAATCCCTGAAATCACTTCGTGCATATCGTACGGCTTATTCGGATTATCGGGAATAATAGCGCCTAATTTATCTCTTAATTCATCTTTGAGTTCATATGACAAGTTCTTTGGCGTCTCTTTATTGCTTTGTGGCAAGTAACTCAGTAAACGCTTGACATCTTCCAAACACTCTACATCATTTGCCGAAGTACAATGTGCCACTCCAGATTTGGTTGAATGAGTACTTGCCCCTCCTAACTCTTCTGAAGTCACGGTTTCATTAGTTACTGTTTTGACGACATTAGGCCCTGTAACAAACATATAACTGGTATCTTCTACCATCATCGTAAAATCTGTCATCGCTGGCGAATAAACAGCTCCTCCGGCACATGGTCCCATAATAGCTGAGATCTGCGGGATAACTCCCGAAGCTTGAACGTTTCTGTAAAAAATATCGGCATAGCCTCCAAGTGAACGAACCCCTTCTTGGATACGCGCTCCACCTGAATCATTTAATCCAATCATTGGTGCACCTACCTTTAGTGCCATATCCATCACTTTGCAAATTTTCTCCGCATGCGTTTCAGATAAGGAACCACCAAAAACAGTAAAATCCTGAGCGAAAACATAGACTAAACGTCCATTAATATTTCCGTATCCTGTAATAACACCATCTCCTAGATAGACCTCTTTTTCTATACCAAAATCAGTTGTACGGTGTGTGACCAACATTCCGATTTCTTCAAACGAACCTTCGTCCATCAAATAATCGATACGTTCTCTAGCTGTTAATTTTTTATTTGAATGCTGTTTTGCAATTCTATTCTTCCCTCCGCCCAAATGAGCTTCAGCAATTTTATCGTTTAAGATTTTAATTTTAGATTCCATACTTTATTGAATTGGTAAGCGTACGATTTTTTGATCTTCAAAATACTGTTGTAACGCTACCATAGCAGCGATTTTAGCCTCTTTTTCTGATTGAGCTTTCAGTTTTTCAACACTATAATATTTTTTTACAAAATGAGTGTCAAAATTCCCTGAACGAAAGGCTTCGTGTTCAAAAACAAATTTTCCGAAAGGCAAAGTAGTCGAAACTCCTTCTACTTTATAGTTATCAATGGCTTGAATCATGGTTTGAATTGCTTCTTCTCGAGTCGCTCCATAAGTGATCAATTTTGACAACATTGGGTCGTAATAAATTGGAATATCCATTCCTTGTTCAAAACCATTATCAACACGTACTCCCTCACCGGTAGGTAATTCATACACATCCAAATGACCTACACTTGGCAAGAAATCGTTCAATGGATCTTCGGCATACACACGCAATTCTAACGCATGACCCTTAATTTTTAAATCTTCTTGTTGGATGGCCAACGCTTCTCCACGAGCCACTTGAATTTGCATTTCGACCAAATCCACTCCCGAAATAATTTCGGTTACCGGATGCTCTACCTGCAAACGCGTATTCATTTCAAGGAAATAGAAATTATTGTTTTCGTCCAATAAAAATTCAACTGTTCCCGCTCCTAAATAATCGCATGATTTAGCTACTAAAACAGCCGCTTCACCCATTTGCTTACGCAATTCAGGCGTTAATACTGATGAAGGAGCTTCTTCAATTACTTTTTGATGGCGACGTTGAACACTACATTCTCTTTCAAAAAGATAGAGTATGTTTCCGTGACTATCCGCCATGATTTGAATTTCGATATGACGCGGCGAAGCCACATATTTTTCGATAAAAACAGAACCATCTCCAAAAGCCGAAATTGCTTCACTTATAGCTCTGTCCATTTGCGATTCAAAGTCGGCTTCTTTCTCTACCACACGCATTCCTTTACCTCCACCTCCAGCAGAGGCTTTGATCAAAATAGGAAAACCTATTGATGTAGCAACTTCTTTTGCTTTACTTACATCTGTAATCGCTTGATCGTAACCAGGAACCATTGGAATATTGTAATCCTTAACCGCATCTTTAGCGGCTAATTTACTTCCCATGATGCGAATCGCTTTGGATTTTGGCCCAATAAAAATGATATTGTTTCTTTCGGCTTCTTCTGCAAAATCAGCATTTTCACTCAAGAAACCATAACCTGGATGAATCGCATCAGCGTTCAATGCTTTGGCGACTTCTATTATTTTATTTCCTAATAAATACGATTGATTGGATGGTGCTTCACCAATACAAACTGCTTCATCAGCATATTTCACGTGCGGTGCATTTCTATCGATTGTTGAATAAACTGCAACTGTTTTTATACCCATTTTTCGAGCTGTTTTCATTACTCGAATGGCTATTTCGCCTCTATTGGCAACTACTATCTTTTTCATTTTTACTCGAATTCAATTAATAATTGTCCTTTATCCACTGCATCTCCAACCGCTACCGAAATAGACTTAATTATACCATCACGTGGAGACAGAAAACTATTTTCCATTTTCATAGCGCCAAGAATAATTAAATTGTCATTTTCTTTCACTTCTTGTCCAACCACCACACTAATTTCTAGAATCAATCCTGGCATTGGCGCTTTAATTGCATTGACTTGTTTAGCCAATCCCGTTTCAAAGCCCATTTCTTTGATCAGAATATCCAAAGGATTTGCAATAGCTACAGAATAACTATTTCTGTTAACTACAACCGTGTACTTTTTTTGATTAAAATCAGAAGCTATAATACTTGCTTTGAAGGGAGTTTTTTCTTGTAAAATGTGGAAATCATTTGGCCCTACACTTACCGCATCGAGTTGCGAAACACTTTCTTGGTCCATATCAAAATGGAAAGTGTCGTTTACATTTAATTTATAACCAATACTCATAGGTATATATTTTTATTGGTTGTAAATGTATCTATTTATCTAAATTTTATTTAGATATTAACGTATATCTTTGCTAAATTGATATACTTTTAGTGAAAAATGAATTAATACTACAAAATGATCAAGCCAAACTCTTTCAAAGTTTGAATCGGTTTTGAAAACCAAAACAATTCAAAATCTTCTAAATGAGTTTCATAATCAGCTTTTAATTCTTGAAGTTGAGTGATTTTTGCTTTAGTAATCGAACAGTTTAGTAAAGTTCGGACAAGCCATTCTCCTTCTTTTTGCGAGGTCTGAATAATGAATGTTTCTTTTTTATGGTAAAAAGTCAAACTCATCATTTCCCACGAGCTGCCCTTTTTGGTTTTGGTAAAGGATTCAACGCTTGGCTTTCCGCCTAACCAAACTACTTTAGCATTGGGTTTACTACTAAAATTAGTTTCTTCCTCCAAAGCATCGAATATAAAATCAGGATGAATCGTAGTATTAGGAATTGTAAAATCAAACCATTCTTGCAAATCGTAATCCAAACAAATGCCGTGCATAAAGTTAAATAAGGATTTCTTTAAACCAAAACTAAATTGTTCGTGATCGATTCCTGTAGAATCGGTATAAGTAAGATCATTATTTGCAAAAGTGCCAATTACATCTGTTTCCTTAGTTACACCAAATTTTTCAGGATACATCCCTACCGGACTGTGAGCCGTCATTGCAAATTGATGCCAAAATCCGGATTGCAACACGCCCGCTTCAAACAATTGACGCACCATTTCTAAGCTATCAACCGTTTCCTGAATGGTTTGTGTTGGATAACCATACATTAAATAGGCATGAACCATCACTCCTGCTTCGGTAAAATTACGCGTTACTTTGGCAACTTGTTCAACCGTTACTCCTTTATCAATCAATTGCAATAATCGATCAGAAGCGACTTCTAAACCTCCAGAAACAGCAATACAACCGGACGCTTTTAGTAACAAACACAAATCTTTGGTAAAGCTTTTTTCAAAACGAATATTCGTCCACCAAGTCACCGCTAATTTACGGCGCAAAATTTCTAAGGCAAGCTCTCGCATCAAAGCGGGAGGTGCTGCTTCGTCCACAAAATGGAAACCAGTTTCGCCAGTTTGAGCTATCATTTCTTCCATTCGGTCGCACAAAATTCCGGCAGCAATGGGTTCGTATATTTTAATGTAGTCTAACGAAATATCACAAAAAGTACATTTTCCCCAATAACAGCCATGCGCCATAGTGAGTTTATTCCAACGTCCATCGCTCCACATTCGGTGCATTGGATTCACAATTTCAATTACCGAAATGTATTTATCTAAAAGCAAATCTGAATAATCCGGTGTTCCTACTTGGGACTGTTTGTAATCTGTTCTTGAAGAATTATTTTTATACACCACTTGTCCGTTTTCCAACAAAAAAGTACGTTTGAATTCAGAATTCAGTCCTGATTCTATATTCTCAATAATCAATTCAATCGGCAATTCGCCATCATCTAAAGAAATAAAATCGAAAAATTCAAAAACTCGTTCGTCTGAAAGGGATCGCAATTCGGTATTGGCAAATCCACCACCCATCAATATCTTGATTGTTGGATGATGCTTTTTCAACCATTGCGCCGAGCGAAAAGCCGCATATAAGTTTCCAGGAAAAGGAACTGAAATTAAAAATATAGTAGGTTGAATCGTTGCTATTTTTGCTGCCAAAATCGAAAGCAAAATAGTATCTATATAAGTAGGTTCTTGGTGTAAGGCTTGGTACAATTCATCAAACGAATTGGCAGATCGCCCCAAACGTTCGGCATAGCGACTGAATCCAAAATTAGAATCCACACATTCTACAATAAAATCAGAAATATCTTCAAGGTACAACGTAGCTAAATGTTTCGCCTTATCTTGGGTTCCCATGGTGCCAAAAGCCCAATCCAATTCTTCTAATTGGGCAAAACGTGATGCTTCTGGGAGAAAATCTTCTTGACAAATTTGCAGTGCCAAAGTAGGGTTCTTTCCCTGTAGAAATGCAACAACCGAATCTATAGTTTTTACGTATTCGTCTTGTAAGGCAAAAATACGTTTGCCATTTTCAGAAA
>CAYWFQ010000056.1:8983-13256 GCA_964457505.1 uncultured Flavobacterium sp. | reverse complement strand
AATAAATAAGTTGGTTAATAAATGGTTTGTTTTAAATATTGCTCCAAACATACTACTAATTTTATGAAAATATTAAGAAAAAGTGAACTATATCGTTTTCGGAGCATCGAAAACGTTTTCGATTTAAAAATTAATAATTTAAAAAAACACTAGTAAAAATAGGGTTTGTGTAAAAAAATATCATAAAAAAAACAGATAGCATAACTATTTGTTAGAAACATTGAAAATTCAATGATATATTCACAACAAAATACCAATAAATTAAAAAATAATACGAATAATGCAAAAAGGGTAAATTCTTACAATTTATAAAGGTTTTTCTCAGAAAGAAAGTTCAACACTGCTGATTATTTAATCTAATACAATTTCAACTAATATTATAAAAAAATCGATAACGTTTTCGGGGGAATATCATAACTTAAAAATAACTATTCAATTGGATTATACATAAATCACACTATTTTTATAAACGAAAATAAAAGAAAAATGATGCGAAAAAATATTTTAAAAATACAGGTAAGTATATTTTTAGTAGTACTAATAACCCTATCAAGTTTTGCACAAGAAAAAATTAAAACTAGTTTGATCATTAGTAATGACACTAATCAATATTACAAAGAACTGTATAGACCTCAATTTCATTTTTCGCCTGAAAAAAAATGGATGAACGATCCCAATGGCATGTTATTTTATAAAGGAACCTATCATTTGTTTTACCAATATTATCCTGAAGATATTGTCTGGGGACCAATGCATTGGGGACACGCTACCAGCCCTGATTTAATTCATTGGCAGCACAAAAAAATCGCTTTATACCCAGATTCATTAGGTTTGATTTTCTCCGGAAGCGCTGTTATGGATGTGAATAACACTTCTGGACTTGGCACCAAAGAAAATCCGCCTATGATTGCAATTTTCACCTACCATAATATGGAATTTGAAAAAGCTGGAAAAGTGAACACTCAAACTCAAGGATTAGCATACAGTTTAGACGAAGGGGAAACTTGGAAAAAATATGAAGGCAACCCAATTATCAACAACTTTGTATTACGCGATTTTAGAGATCCAAAAGTTTTTTGGAACGAAAATTCAAAAATATGGAATCTCGTTTTAGTTGCTGGAGATCGCGCACAATTTTATACTTCAAAAAACTTAATAAATTGGAACCTAGAAAGTGAATTTGGACAAAATAGTGGCGCACACGGTGGCGTTTGGGAGTGTCCCGATCTTTTTAAACTAAAGGTAGAAGGAACCCAAGAAGAAAAATGGGTGCTTATAGTTAGCATTAACCCAGGTGCTCCAAATGGCGGTTCAGCAACACAATATTTTGTAGGAGATTTTGATGGAAAATCATTTACCACTTCTCAAAAAGAAACCAAATGGGTAGATTATGGAACGGATAATTACGCAGGTGTTACCTACAATGATGTACCAAATGGCGAACGTATATTTTTAGGCTGGATGAGCAATTGGAATTACGCACGAAATACACCTACAACGAATTGGCGAAGTGCCATGACTTTGCCTAGAACACTTTCGCTATCAACAATTAAAGGTGATTATGTATTGCAAAGCAAACCTGTTTCCCAATTCAACCAACAACTAACTACAGAATTCTCAAAAGAAAAAATCAAAATTAAAAAAGGAAGTGAAAAAACATTGAATTACCCAAAATTCAATCAATCACAAATCCAATTTAAAGCAGAAAATAAAAATCTAAAATTAGTATTTTCGAATATAGAAAATGATTCTCTGGTACTCAACTACGATGCTCAAAAACAACAATTTTCAATTGACAGACGCCAATCAGGCAAAGTGGATTTTGAAAAAAGTTTTGGAGAAAAAACCCATACAACACCAACACCTAATTTAATTTCAAAATCTATTGATTTTCAAATTATCTTAGACTGGTCATCCATTGAGATTTTCTTAAATGGTGGAATTTATACTTTAACAGAGCAAATTTTTCCAAACCAACCTTACACAAAACTGACCATTCAGTCAATTGATAATCAAGAAATTAATAATTTAAAAATCGACGCTATCAAAAGAATTTGGCAATAAAGTAATTTGCTAAATTAATTAACTAAACCACAAAAACTTAACAAAATGAACAACAAAAAAATTCTATACTGGTCCATTGTAGTAGCCTTGGCAGGTTTCTTATTCGGTTTTGATACTGTAGTTATTTCAGGAGCCGATAAACAGTTGCAACAATTATGGGGTTCTTCTGACTTATACCACGGATTAGTCGTAATGTCATCTGCGCTTTGGGGAACGGTAATTGGAGCGCTATTTGGCTCTTATCCAACTAATATTTTAGGTAGAAAAAAGACCTTAATTATCATTGGATTATTGTTCTTTATATCAGCAATAGGAACTGCTTTTGCAACCGATTCTATTATTTTCTCTATTTTTAGATTCTTAGGTGGAATTGGTATTGGAGCTTCTACTATAGCTGCTCCTACTTATGTGTCTGAAATTGCGCCTGCTAAAGACAGAGGAAAATTAGTGGCTTTGTACCAATTCAATATTGTTTTTGGAATTTTGATTGCCTTTACATCTAATTTTTACTTACAAGATATTGGAGAAAATTCATGGCGATGGATGCTTGGTATTCAGGCATTTCCAGCATTCGCATATACCTTATTGGTTTTTGGAATTCCAGAAAGTCCACGTTGGATTTTTGAATATAAAAAAGACAGAGCCCAAGCTATTTCTATATTAAAACAGATCAATACTGACGCTCAAGCAGAAGAAGAAATTGCTGCAATGGAAATGGAAACTTCGCAAGAAGTAAAAAACGAATCCATTTTCATGAAAAAATACAGGAAACCATTACTGCTTGCTTTCTTTATTGCTTTTTTCAATCAGCTTTCAGGAATTAATGCCTTTTTGTATTATGCCCCACGTATTTTTGAATTAGCCGGTTTAGAAAAATCAGCTTCTTTTTTGAGTAGTATCGGTATTGGTGTAATCAACTTATTGTTTACTATGGTTGGTATTTCATTAATTGATAAATACGGTCGTAAAACCTTAATGTATTTAGGTTCTGTAGGGTATATTATTTCCTTAGGATTGGTAACAACTGCCTTTTATTTCGAATGGAAAGGTATGGCAGTGCCGCTGTTTTTCTTTTTGTTTATTGCTTCACACGCTATTGGTCAAGGGGCGGTAATTTGGGTATTCATTTCTGAATTATTTCCAAATAAATTAAGAGCAGCAGGAACCTCTTTTGGAACTTCAGTTCACTGGGTTTTAGCCGCTTTAATTCCATCATTTATTCCGTTTTTATTCAAAGAAATTGGGACGACTACTGTATTTGCAATTTTCTGTATTATGATGGTTTTTCAATTGCTTTGGGTATTTTTCAAAATGCCAGAAACCAAAGGAAGAACATTGGAAGAATTGTCTGAAAGTTTATCAAAAAAATAGTTCAAATGGCAACAAAAATAGTTTGTTTTGGCGAAGTCTTATTTGACGTTTTTCCAACACATAGAAAAATTGGAGGAGCTCCTTTAAACGTAGGACTTCGAATGGCTTCTCTAGGTATTGACACCCAAATCATCAGCCGTATAGGGCAAGATGAAATAGGAAAAGAATTACTAGATTTTGTTACCCAAAACGGAGTAAATACCGATTCGATTCAGGTTGACAAATCCTTTGCCACCGGCGAAGTACTGGTTAAACTCGACGAGAAAGGTTCGGCTTCTTACACGATTAATTATCCTGTAGCTTGGGACAAAATTGAAGCTACTCCCGAAGTACAAAATGCTGTAGCCAATGCCGACGCACTCGTGTTTGGAAGTTTGGTTTGTCGCGACAACACCTCTTACCAAAGCTTATTAACCCTTTTGAATTCAGCTAAATATAAAATATTTGACGTGAATTTGAGAGCCCCTTTTTATACCAAAGAATTACTTTCGGATTTGATGAACAAAGCTGATTTCATTAAATTTAATGATGATGAATTGTATGAAATTAGCGCGTTTTTAGGCTCGCCATTTCATTCATTGGAACAAAACATGCAGTTTATTGCCGAGAAAACCAACACCCAACATATTTGTGTTACCAAAGGAAGTCACGGAGCTGTTTTAATGTACAATAACCAATTATTTTACAATAGCGGATACAAAATAACCGTAGCTGACACCGTTGGTGCTGGAGATTCATTTTTGGCTGGATTATTAACCCAATTATTGACTGGAATTGACCCTCAAAAAGCCATTAACTTTGCTTGTGCTTTGGGTGCACTTGTAGCACAAGAAGAAGG
>CAYWFQ010000056.1:0-8883 GCA_964457505.1 uncultured Flavobacterium sp. | reverse complement strand
TTTATGAGTATAACAGCACAAGAAAACAAAACAACAATAGTCAAAAATAGCGACGCTAAATGGTGGAAAGAAGCTGTCATTTACCAAATTTATCCCCGCAGTTTTAAAGACAGTGACGGAGATGGAATTGGAGATATCAAAGGGATTATCTCCAAATTAGACTACCTAAAAAGTTTAGGAATCGACGCGGTTTGGCTCAGTCCAATTTACGATTCTCCAAATGATGATAATGGCTATGATATTAGTAATTATAGAGAAATCTTAAAGGATTTTGGAACTATGGCTGACTTTGATCTTTTGTTGAAAGAAATGCACAAAAGAAACATCAAATTAATAATGGATATGGTAGTAAATCACAGTAGTGACGAGCACGAATGGTTCAAACAATCCAAAAGTTCAAGAGACAATAAATACCGTGATTATTATTATTGGTGGCCAGCTGAAAAAGGCACTCCGCCCTACCGTTGGAGTTTTTTTGATGTCAATAGCAATGCTTGGAAATACGACGCTACAACAAATGCCTATTACTTGCATTATTTCTCTCAAAAACAACCGGATTTAAACTGGAATAACCCTTCCCTTCGTAAAGAAATTTACGACACTATGACCTTTTGGTTAAACAAAGGAATTGATGGATTTAGAATGGATGCGTTCCAATTTATTTCAAAAGACGATTCGTTCCCAGTATTACCAAAAGAAATTGTAAACAATACGTTTGAAATTATTAAGTTTTATGGTAACGGTCCTAAATTACACGAGCATATTAAAGAAATGTATCGTGAAGTTTTGAGTAAATTTCCAAATGCCATGTCCGTTTCCGAAGGTGCTGGAGATTCGCCAGAAGCAGCCATGAAATTTGTTGATCCAGATCGAAAAGAACTAAATCTTGCATATCACTTCGAAAGTGTTGACATTGGGAATCACATCAGCGAATTTGGATTGGTAAAATACAAAGACATTTTCTCAAGATATGACGAAGTATTCAAAGAAAAAGGGTGGTTGTCCATTTTTGTATCCAATCATGATCAACCAAGAATGGTGAGTAAATTTGGCAACGACACTCCCCAATTTAGAGCAATTTCATCGAAAATGCTTTCTACTTTCGTCATGACGATGAGAGGAACGCCTTACAACTTTAATGGTGATGAAATTGGGATGGTAAACATTCGATTTGACAACATTGAAGATTATAACGATGTTGATACCCGAAACAAATACGAACAACTTAAAAATGTTGGAGGAGATTTGAAAGCTTTCTTGGAAAACAAAAAACAAACATCTAGAGAAAATGGTAGAACTCCTTTTCAATGGGATGCTACTACTAATGGTGGATTTACAACGGGTAAACCTTGGTTAAAAGTAAATCCAAACTATGCTGAAATCAATGCGGCAGTACAAGAAAAAGATCCAAATTCAGTTTTAAATTATTACAGAAAGTTGGTTAAAATTCGTAAGGCAAGTCCGATTCTTAAATATGGAAAATATACTCTTCTTGACCATGACAATCCGAATGTATTTGCCTACACTAGAGAATTAAACGATAAAAAAGTATTAATTTTATTGAACTTTACTGAAAAAGAAGCTGCATTTGATTTAGGTTTTTCAACAAAAAACACAACACTGATTTTGGGCAATTACCCTAATAAAACATCATTAACGTCAAACACTTTACGACCATACGAGTCTCTAATTTTAGAGCTAAAATAAAACTTATTTACTGGTATTAAATGCGGTTTTAAATGAATTGAAACCGCATTTTTTATAACGGTTACTTTTGATAAAAATATAACATATTACATCCTATTTGTAAATAGTAAACAAATTGAAACCATATTTTCAAAAAAATGAATATCTTGGCGTTTCTATGAGTTTTACTAGTACTAGTAAAACAATTCGCAAACTGATATTTAATATATTTGTTGCCAAATCAAAAGTCAATGAAAAACATTACTCTTAAAGAAATTGCAACTACCCTAGGAATTTCGATAACGACCGTTTCAAAGGCGTTAAAAGATTATTCCGATGTAAGTGAAAAAACTAAAAAAGCAGTCAAAGAATTGGCTGAAAAATTGAATTATACACCCAATAGTTTTGCCGTTAATTTAAGAACAAAAGAGTCCAAAACTATTGGTTTAATTATACCTGAGGTCACCCACCACTTTTTTTCAAATATTATTAAATCAATAATTGATGCCGCTGAAAAAAATGGCTATTTAGTGATCATATTACAATCTAATGAAAGTCTAGAATTAGAAAAGAAACAAGTCGATTTATTGATAAACAAAAGGGTTGACGGTATTTTAATTTCATTGTCTAATGAATCCAATAACGATTCCCATATTCAAGACATATTGAATAGAAAAATTCCCTTAGTCATGTTCGACAAAATTGCCAAATTGGCTAAATGTTCTAAGGTCGTTATTGATGATCAAAAAGCAGGTTTTGATGCTACGCAACATTTAATTGATAAAGGTTGCCGAAAAATTGCTCATATTCGAGGGCCCCTTAATCCCCAAAATTCTATTGATCGTTACCTAGGCTATAAAAAAGCTTTGGAGAAAAATGGAATTCCTTTTGATTCGAAATTAGTTTATACCTGTGAAAAAGTGAATTTTGAAGAAGGAATAGAATTTACGAAACAATTATTTGAAGAACATCCAGATGTAGATGGAATTTTTGCAATAACAGATTTAGTAGCCGTAGGTGCTTTGGCCTATTGCAACGAGCAAAAAATCAATATACCAAAAGACGTCAAAGTAATTGGCTTTAGCAATTGGTTTATGTCGCAAGTAATTACACCCAAATTAAGTACAGTAGAGCAGCCAAGCCATGAAATGGGAATTGCTTCCTTTAATTTATTATTGGAAGAAATGGTTGCTAGAAAAGAGGAGACAGAATTCATCCCAAAAACTGTAGAATTAGATACTGAAATTATTGAGCGAGAATCTAGTGTAAAGAATTAACTTTATTTCAAAAATTGTATATTCCTTATAAATCCCTCCCATTTAGTTCTTTTTAACGGAGAATCTTTAAATACCTTTTGAAAAGTTTCTGCCGTAATTTCTTCCCAGTCTTTTTTAGAAAACGAAAGTAATTCGGGATTTGGGTCAAACAAAGGCTCATTGTGCGATTTAGAAAATCGGTTCCAAGGACAAACATCTTGACAAACATCACATCCAAAAGCCCAATCGTCAAATTTTCCCTTCATATCATCAGGAAGATTATCTTTTAATTCAATGGTATAATACGAAATACATTTACTACCATCCACCTGATAAGGAGCAATAATGGCCTGTGTAGGGCAAGCATCTAAACAGGCGGTACAAGTTCCGCAGTGATCTGTAGTTGGCGAATCATATTCTAATTCCAAATCAATAATTAATTCGGCAATAAAGTAAAAAGAACCTACTTTTTGAGTGATTAAATTACTGTTCTTCCCTATCCAGCCCAAACCGCTTTTGGCAGCCCAAGCTTTATCTAATACTGGCGCTGAATCCACAAAAGCCCGTCCTGAAACGGCACCTATTTGTTCTTCGATAGAAAATAGTAATTCTTTTAATTTTTCCTTGATTACAAAATGATAATCTTGACCGTAAGCGTATTTTGAAATTTTATATGAATCCTCTTTTTGAAATTCCGAAGGATAATAATTTAGGAGTAGCGAAATAACGCTTTTTGCTCCATCAACCAACAAAGTGGGATCTAATCTTTTGTCAAAATGGTTTTCCATATAAGACATTTGACCATGATTATTGTTTTTTAGCCAATTTTCGAGTCGTGGAGCCTCTTTCTCTAAAAAACCAGCCTTGGATATACCACAAGACAAAAAACCTAGGCGTTGCGCCTCAGATTTGATAAATTGGGAGTATTTTGATTTTGTATTAATAGTAATAGAATTAAAACAATCCGCCTTGAATATTAGTTTTCAACTTTCCTAAATGCTTATAGGCTTTATCTGTTACTTCACGTCCACGAGGTGTACGCATTATAAATCCTTCTTGAATTAAAAAAGGTTCATAGACTTCTTCAATGGTTTCACTACTTTCAGAAACAGCAGTTGCCAAGGTAGTTAGACCAACGGGACCTCCTTTAAATTTATCAATAATGGTATTTAAGATTTTATTATCCATCTCATCCAAACCATGCGCATCCACATTAAGCGCTTTTAAAGCATATCTTGCGATTTCAATGTCAATTGTACCGTTACCCTTAATTTGTGCAAAATCACGCACTCTACGCAATAATGCATTAGCTATACGAGGTGTTCCTCGGCTTCGACCTGCAATCTCAATAGCAGCCTCAAGATCTATTGGCATTTTTAAAATACTTGCACTTCGTTCGATAATGGTGGTCAACAACTCTGTTGTATAATATTGTAAACGGGATGAAATTCCGAAACGCGCACGCATTGGAGCGGTCAATAATCCAGAACGTGTTGTTGCGCCGATTAAAGTAAAAGGATTCAGATTAATTTGAACCGTTCTAGCATTAGGACCCGATTCTATCATAATATCAATCTTGAAATCTTCCATAGCCGAATATAAATACTCTTCTACGATAGGACTCAAACGATGAATTTCATCAATGAACAAAACATCACGTTCTTCAAGATTGGTTAACAAGCCAGCTAAATCACCAGGTTTATCTAACACAGGACCTGAGGTTATCTTGATTCCAACTTGCAATTCATTGGCAAGAATATTAGCCAAAGTAGTTTTTCCTAAACCAGGAGGTCCATGAAATAAGGTATGATCTAAAGCTTCATTACGTTGATTTGCAGCCTCAACAAATACCTTAAGATTTTCAAGAATTTGGTCTTGGCCAGCAAAATCATCAAAAGAAAGAGGCCTTAACCTTTTTTCAAGATCAAGCTCTTCAGGATTATAGCCGTTTGTAGTCGGGTCTAAATTTACGTTCATAAAACAAAGATAGAGAAAGATTTTGGAGGAATTAAATAGAAAATACAGATGTGAATGAAATCAAATAAAAAAGCCTCTATTTGCATAGAGGCTTTGTATATTAATGGTGTAGAACTTCCTCACCTGGTTTCATTGGCACGTTTTGAGGTACAAAATCCTCATCATGTGCAGGATTACTATAATCATAAGGCCATCTGTGTACTTCAGGAATTTCTCCTGGCCAGTTTCCGTGAATATGTTCAACTGGAGCAGTCCATTCTAAAGTATTTGATTTCCATGGATTTTGTTCTGCTTTCTTACCGTAAAAAATACTTACAAAGAAATTATATAAGAACACTAATTGGAAAGCTCCACCGATTAAAGCGAATGTTGTAATTAATACATTCACATTTTGTAAATCGTCAAATAAAGGAAAGTTAGTATTAGTATAATAACGTCTTGGTAAACCAGCTAGTCCAATAAAGTGCATTGGAAAGAAAACGCCATAAGCACAAACTGCTGTCACCCAAAAGTGAATATACCCTAAGTTTTTATTCATCATTCTACCAAACATTCTTGGAAACCAATGATAAACCCCTGCAAACATTCCGTAAAGAGCAGAAATACCCATTACTAAGTGAAAGTGAGCTACTACGAAATAGGTATCATGAACATTAATATCCAATGTACTATCTCCAAGAATAATACCCGTTAATCCACCTGTAATAAAGGTAGAAACCAATCCAATAGAGAACAACATGGCAGGATTAAATTGCAAATTACCTTTCCATAGTGTTGTAATATAATTAAACGCCTTTACAGCTGAAGGAATTGCAATCAATAATGTTGTAAATGTAAATACTGACCCTAAGAAAGGATTCATTCCTGATACGAACATATGGTGCCCCCATACAATTGTAGATAAAAATGCAATGGCTAAAATTGACATAATCATCGCTCTATAACCAAAAATTGGTTTACGTGAATTTGTTGCAATAACTTCGGATGTAATACCTAAAGCTGGTAACAATACGATATATACTTCAGGGTGTCCCAAAAACCAAAACAAATGTTCATATAATACTGGAGAACCACCTTGATAATGTAAAACTTCTCCGGCAATATAGATGTCAGATAAGAAAAATGACGTTCCAAAACTTCTATCAAAAATCAACAACAAAGCTGCAGATAATAATACAGGGAAAGATACGATACCAATAATAGCGGTAATAAAGAATGCCCAAATCGTCAACGGCAATCTAGTCATTGTCATTCCTTTTGTTCTTAAATTAATTACGGTTACGACATAATTTAAAGATCCCATCAAAGAAGAAGCAATAAATATAGCCATAGACACCAACCATAAAGTCATACCAGCACCTGAACCAGGGATTGCTTGAGGTAAAGCACTTAAAGGGGGATAAATAGTCCATCCGGAAGAAGCAGGACCTGCCTCAACAAATAAAGAAGCAACCATGATGACACTTGACAAGAAGAACAACCAATAAGATATCATATTCATGAATCCTGAAGCCATGTCTCGAGCACCAATTTGTAATGGAATTAATAAATTACTAAATGTACCACTCAAACCTGCTGTCAAAACAAAGAAAACCATAATAGTTCCGTGAATTGTTACCAAAGCCAAGTAGATATCATTAGCCATAACTCCTTCAGGTGCAAATTTATCACCTAATAAAATATTAAATATTTTAAAGGATTCTTCAGGCCAAGCCAATTGCATTCTGAAAAGCAAAGACATTCCAACTCCAATAATACCCATAACAATACCAGTTAATAAGTATTGTTTAGCAATCATTTTATGGTCAATACTAAAGATATATTTAGTAATGAATGTTTCTTTATGATGATGATCGTGTTCGTGACCGTGTAAATCTGCTGACATATTTATATACTTTATAAATTTTAATTTAATTATTTCATAGCAACCTTAGAAGCAACAGTATCTGAAGATACAACTGTAGAATCTAAAGTAGTACCTTCTGCAGCTGGAGCTGGTTCATTAGATGCTTTAACTTCTTTTACTAAAGCTACTTGTTCTGATAACCATATTTTGTAATCTTCTGGGCTATCAACAACAATTTTCATTTGCATATTATAGTGTGAAGCACCACAAATTTTATTGCATAACAATAAGTAATCAAAAGTGTAAGGATCAAGTGCTGTTTTTCCTTCAGCTACTAATTTAGCACTTTGTTTAGTTCTTAAATCGTTAATTCTAGCAACTTTTTCAACCATAAAAGGCAACTCTCTATATTCAGATGTAGTATATACTGGAGTAAAAGCAAACTCAGTAACCATACCTGGGACACAGTTCATTTGTGCTCTAAAATGCGGCATATAAGCTGAGTGCAAAACATCCTGAGAACGAATTTTGAACTGTACTTTTTTACCTTTAGGAATATGTAATTCAGATACCACAATATCATCTTGTGCATTTGGATCGGCAAGGTCAACACCTAATGTGTTTACCCCTTCAATTAATCTAACATTCGCCTTTCCAAGAACATTATCAGCACCAGCATAACGAGCAGACCATTTGAATTGCTGCGCATATAACTCAATAACAATTACCTCTTCGTCTTCATCAACAAACATAATGTTATTCCAAGCATACAAACCGTACAAAATCAAACCAGCTAGAACAACTGCTGGAATAGAACTCCAGATGGCTTCTAATTTATTATTATCAGCAAAAAAAGTAGCTTTATTTTCTTTTTTACCTCTATATTTAAAAGCAAAATAATGCAATAATACTTGAGTAACAGCTTGAACTATAAAAATCAAAATCCATGAAATATTCATCAACGCATCAACATCAGAACCATGTTCTGAAGCAGGAGTATGTAAAGGTAGATCACCCCATTTGATAAAACCATAAATTGTAAAAATATAAATGAAGGCTAAAAAACCAAACATCAAATATCCTTGAACATTGTTATCATTATCGGTTGCAACCCCTGAAGCATCTGATTTAGAAGCTCCAACTTGTGAAAGGTCAAAGATTTTTGTCAATTGCCAAAGTGCAACTGCTAATAAAACTAAGATTATAATTACCAACAAACTTGTCATCTGTTTTTTCTTTAAATATTAATAATGAAAATGTTTACTCTCGTCAATAAATGGATTTCTTTTAGCCAATAATGGAACCTTTGTTAATGCTGTAAAAACAACATAAATAAACAATCCAAAGAAGAAAAGAACAGAAGCAATTTCAGAAACTCCAATAAACCATTGGTCACCAACTGTACCAGGCATAATCATATTGAAGAAATCAACATAATGACCTAATAAAATTACTATTCCCGCCATAACTAAAACCCAGGTAATTCTTTTGAAATCAGTATTGATTAAAATCAATAATGGAAATAAGAAGTTCATGGCAACTGCTCCAAAAAATGGTAAATTGTATAATTGAATACGAGTTACATAGTAAGTGATTTCTTCAGGAATATCGGCATACCAAATCAACATAAATTGAGAGAACCATAAATACGTCCAGAAAACACTAATACCAAACATAAATTTAGATAAATCGTGAATGTGACTTGTATTAACTTGTTCTAAATATCCTTTTGATTTTAAATATAAAGTAATCAACGCGATTACAGTAATTCCACTAACAAAGAAACTTGCAAAAACATACCATCCAAATAAAGTACTATACCAGTGTGGATCAAAAGACATAATCCAATCCCATGACATAATAGATTCAGAAACAATAAAGAATACTAAGAAGAATGCAGCTAATTTAAAGTTTTTCTTGTAAGGAGCATTATCTTCAGCACTATCTTGAGCAATTGAGTTTTGTCTAAATTTAAAACGAACCCAATTCCAAACAGCTAAAAAGATTGCAGCCGTAACTAAAAATCGAACAACATTCAACCAACCTTTTTTGTTATAAATTAATTTATCAAAATCAGCATGTTCAGGATTAATAACATCAGGATTCATCCAAACAAAT
>CAYWFQ010000055.1:0-13365 GCA_964457505.1 uncultured Flavobacterium sp. | reverse complement strand
TCTTTGTTTCCTACGAAAATCAAGCAGGCTGGCGGAATAATGCCAAACGACATTTGATGTATTAATTCCATAAAAAAACCGATTAGTTGCCTAGTCGGTTTTTTGTTGCGAGGATAAAAGTATTCGAACTCTTAATATAGTATAAGTGAAATCAGGACTTCCCGTTTTTTAAATTAAACAGGGTAACTCATAGGGTAAATGATCATTTTAATTCTGTATTCGTAAAATTATTAGCAACTTTAAATTTTTCAAACCATTTAGTATACAATGAAATGTATTCTGATTTTTATTGAAAACTATCAAAATCAGTAGGAGGGATGGCATCTTTTGATAAATAGGGAGTTGTTGTGTCCTATCGTAGTTGGCCATTTAATTTAAATTTTAACAAACTCACAGATTTGAGTATTGATTTCTTTTTGCCATTCTTTGATGTTATTTTTTACATCGAGTAAAACAATACTACATTGTTTGGTTTCGTCGTGAATACCATTTCTATCAAAGTAGTTTCCTTTTTTACTTTTGGCATTATCACCTGGATAAACTAAAGCAACCTTTTCTGCTTCATAAAATTCATGATAGACATACATTTGTCTTAAATCATCAGGACTTGGGTTGTATCCATTTAAATTTTTCCATTTTGTATCTAATACAATCTTTCTTTCATCTTGGGTTTCAATATAGATATCCGGTTTCATCGATGTTCTTCTCCCATTTGTAGGCTTCCAGAAATGTTTTGAAGTTTGGGGTTTTACTTTTGAAAAATCATTTTTGTTATTTCTTAAACTAACATAAATAAATTGTTCCCAAAGTAAATTCATATCAAACATTAAAGCCAAAACGTGATTGTTTCCTTGGCTAAGATCTGGATGATATTGTAATAAAAGTAATTTTGCAATTTCAATTCCTTTTTGATAATGTTGATTTTTTCTATTGTAAATTATTTTATCAAAAGTAGACTCATTTACCTTAATGTTTGGCATTTCGGGAAAGTTCAACAGTAAGGCACCAATTCTACCAACTAATGACTTATTAGTATTGATTTGTTTCAATAAGAGCAAGGCTTTATAAAGTATATAATGTAATTGATGTTCTACATTATAAGTGGTATGATTTACATAAAATCGTTCTTTATGGGTAAGATTGTGTTGAATGTGTTTATTAAATTGTAATTGACCTTTTAATGCGGTAACATTACCCTCTTTTTTGCTGTATTTTTTAATTAGTCCAGTGTGAAGTAGGTATTCTAATTCTTTGACATACATTTCAAAATATAAATCTAAAACCGAATTGGGTTTGACTTTTAAATTACTAGAACTGGTAGATTTGATGTCAAAACTTCCAACTGTTTGCAACATCCCAATTAATAAATTTCTCCACTTACAATATTCTTCTTTAGAACCTTGATTTTTATCTGCTTTTGGTAGTACTTCAATCAGAATATTTCCTACTTGAATAACACCTACATGTTCATTAAATTGAATGCCATTGTATACTAATTTATAGTAGGGTATACCATTCCCATGATAATGAACCAATGCGTCAAATTGCTCTTTGCTGATTTTATTTTCACCTCTATCAAACCGAAGAATTTCGTGTTCAAATACAACAATATTTTCTGTTGATTTACTCAATTTATCTATTCATTAATTTTGATAGCGCCTCAGAAAAACCTTTTTTGTTATCCTTTTTATACTCAATAATTGAATATAAATCTTTTACATCATAGTCATTTTTTGAATCGGTAACAGATGCAAAGAAATTATCATCCTCATTCCATTCATCGAATTGAATAAATCCGTCACCAAGAACTAACCTCATTTTGCCATAATCGCCAAAGAAATATTCTTGTAATAATGGAATTATATTTTTGTAAAATGATTCTATTAAAGTTTTTTCATTTTTGTTTAATAAATAGGAGTGACCTATGGCATGGTCATTATTTAATAAACGTACAATTCGCTTGTTGATAGTTTTTAGAATGTCTTTTAATTGATATCCAAACACTTCATTTTCTAATTCCTTTAAATCATAACGTGGTGGCATTTCTTCAAAGCTGAAACGTCTTCTTAATGCGGTATCTAATGCTTCCACACTTCGGTCAGCAGTGTTCATGGTGCCAATAATATATAAGTTTGAAGGTACACCAAATTTAGTTTTGCTGTAGGGTAACAACACCTCCAATTCTTCTATTTGACCAAGTCTTTTACTGTCTTCAATTAAAGTGATAAGTTCTCCAAAAATCGAAGAAATATTCCCTCTATTGATTTCATCAATAATTAATACAAATGGAGTAGAAGGTGACTCTTGTGTACTGTTGATATTATTAGAATTAGCAATTATTTTTGGATTTATGATATTCAAAATAGACCAATAAGCGGTAGAATTTGAACCGCCAATTACAGTTCTAAATTCTTTATCAATGTTTTTAACTGCTGATAAATCTGGGAATGCTTCATGAAGTCTTTTTACTCTTGAATAACTTACCGTGTATTCTTTAGCATCTTCAGAATAAATAGGTTTTAATTTCAAATTACCACGTTCCGTTATTTCGACAATTTTCAAGCCTAAATTAGGAGTTTGAATCTTTAATGTTTCTGGTGTCCCTTTTTCTATATTTTGTTCTGCTTCGGTAATTAAATCATTCCAAGCATCATCAAAACTGTATTGAGTCGAATTTGAATTTATTGAGGTATTGATTAGTTTGGCTTTGTTTGCCAAACGTTTAAAAATACCATCTTCAATTTCATACACGACTTGTTTGTTTTCATTGGCATCTTCTTCTACTTTTGGTTTTATTCCTTCTACAAAATCTTCATAAGACATACTTTGATGAAATGTAGTAAAGACTATTTGTCCTAAACCAACTAAACGGTCAAATTCCTCCTTTACTATTTTTCTATCCTGATTTAAATCAAAATCAGGATTAATAATCGCAATAGCTTTATTTATTGAATTATAAGTTTTACCTGTACCTGGAGGGCCGTATAAAATTTGATTTAGTGGGGCTTTAAAAGATGAATTATTCATAGAATTACCTTTTTGTTTTAGATGAAAATCGAGATAGGTTTTAATTGAAGCTGAATAAAATCCGTTTAGACCATATGAAGGTGCTTCAGGATGGAAATATTTTCCGTCTTTATTTCTTTGTTCCTTGATTAATTCGGTATATAACTGCTTCAATTGTAAGACATCATTTACTTCAAAAATATTGTAGTCTAGCAAATCCGATAGTATTTCAATTGATTTTATATAGGAGGCTTTTGTTCCGCTATTTTCACTGTAAATAGAGCTTAAATAATTTGAATAGTCTAGTTTATAATTTAGATTATTAGTTTGACCTTCCATAATAGCTAATAATTTCTCATAATATTTTGAATAATTTGGATCTTCTGCTGCATACTTAGTTATATCAGTAAGTGTTTTGAGCACCAAGTTTTGATCAACTTTCCAAATCCCTTTTAATTTCCAATCAACATTTCTCCGGCTATTATAGTCCGAATTATTTTCTTCAAAATAATAATCAGAAGTTACCTGTCCATAACCAAGTATTTGACCACGTCCTTTTTTAACAATAATAATATCACCAATATTAATACGGTTTAAAAAATCATCATTTGCAGAAACATCATTCTTTTTATCTCCTTCACCACCATAAGCAGCTACTAAAGCATTTTTTATCTCATTTCGTGATTTATATTGTTCTAAATCACCTAATTCACCCCAACCCAAAGCCATAATGCCCTCACTGTAAAACTCTTCCCATTTACTGGCATTTTCCCCAGGAGCATATAACCAATATCGTTTAGGTTTAGCTAATGATGTTTGTTGCCATAATTCTTGGGTAAAATCAAAAAAGTCTTGCTCGGGTTGTTTTAATGGTAGCATAAATCGGTATAAGTCAGTAAACTTTTTTGAAGTGCCAGTGTATCCTAATGACTGTGCCGCTTCTACTAGTGATTCGTTCTTAAAAATATTTATAATGTTAAAATCACCATATAAAAATGCAATTTTCCATTTATAGGCATCCCCTAAATCAATTTCATCAATATTTTCAATTGTATTATTTTGCGTATTTTCAATAATAGCTAATAAATTTGTTTTTATTTTTTGAAAAGCAATTTCTTTAGTATCACCATATTTTTTTGCCCAAGAATATTCTCCATCCGTTATAAGACTATCTTTTGATGTTGTAGACTCTAAATTACGTCTTTTAAATATTCCGAATTTATAAGCAGAACCACCCCATATACTGCCTACGTCGGTTGTTAAAGCCTCTACCCAATAGCAAAATGAAGTTTTATCCAAATTAGTATACTCCTCCAAAGTCATATTTTGGATACGACCTAAAGGCCATTCTTTTAAAAAGGTTTCTTTTAGTTGGTATAAGGATTGGTTCATTTTAGTAATAATATTAATATTTAATTTTCAAAATATCTTCTAATATTGTTTCAAATAAAGTTTTGAATCTATTAAAAGAATGAACTGGCAAATTAGGTACAATTTCACTTGCAAATACATTTTTACTACCGGTAATTAACTTATATTCTTCCTTATTTAAAACAAATTCTTCTTTAAACTCTCCAATTGATTGACATATAACTCTATTTTCTAGCCTTATACCAAAACCATCTTTGTTTTTCATTTCAATTTCATCAGTCTCAAAATAAAACTCTATAGCCAAATTTTCAGCTTTTGCATAATTAACTCGGTCAGAAACAGGGGGCAAAATCATTGCAAAAGCTTTTTTATTTTTATTGATTTTTAAAAACTTTTTACCATGACACTCTTCGAAATTTTTATCTAATTTAAATTTATTTATACCTTCTTTATCATTATCCCATAAAGCTATCGTAATCTTATCATTAGCTCTGACTGATTTAATAAAATGCTCTAAAACTCCAGAACCTGCATTTAAATTATTAATGTCATCATCATTATAAGTGTTTGCGGATATTATATCAAATGGCCGATCATAATCGCCATAAAGTTTACTCCATGCAACTTCTAGTATTTTAACGTCAGTTTTACCTTCTGTTATGAGAACTGGCTTTAAATGTTCAGAGTATTCTTGTTTAATTTTTTTATATTCTTCAGAAATTTTCTCTGATAACTCATTCATTTTTTTCCAACTACTAGAGAGTTTGACAAGTGGTTCTAAATCCATTTCTTTTTCAATTTCTTCTTTACCTTTTGTATCTTTCGGAATTGGTTTAATTTCAGATCCATTGTCTTCTTTTTTTGAAACATAAAAACAATTTACATTATTTTTTTCATTAAGAGTATAAAAAACTGGTGAATGAGTAGTTATAAAAATCTGAATACCTTCATCATTTAAATGTTCTTTTTCATCTCTGTAATGTATTCTATTGGCATACTTTAAAAAAGTATCAGCTAAGTTTTTTTCATGTTTAAATTCCAAATTATTCTCAGGCTCTTCAAATGCAATAATTGTTGATGCGAAAGGATCTCTATTTTTTTTTCTAATTAATTCTAACTCAGCCATATTCTGAAGTACAATGGGTATATGACCAATTTTAATACCATCACCTCTAGAATTCAACATAATAGTTCCATCTTCACTACCAAATTCCAACATATTAAAAAGTTCTCTAAAGGATCCTTTGAATTGCAAAACACTACTAATGTTAAGCCTTTCACTTAATTCTTTTGTAATGTTAGAAGTTTTACTTTTTATTTGATCATTAAAACTCTTTTCTAACGCATTAGTATCATTTTCAAATAATTCATATAAATCAAACATTAGTTTATTGAAATATTCTTTTGATTTTATTGCAGGTACATATCTAAATTTAATTTTTTTTAACCATTTATAAATTCCGCTTTTTCCAGAATCTGGGAATTGTTTGCCATTTACGTATCTAAATTCTTCATTAGGGGAATTAGAATATGGATACCATGTTTTTTTCCATACAATTTCACCATTATTTTTTAAATTTTGTTTTAATGGAGGTGATATAGTAATTTCTATTTCAACACGACTAACTTCTCCTTTAATTCCTCTTTTTTGAATACTAAAATCCCTATCAAAATTGAACTTTTCACCAATTTCACACTCATTATTAAAAAATAAATTTAATGCTCTAATAATATTTGATTTTCCAGCATCATTTTGTCCGACAAAAACATTAATATGATCTAAATTTAAAGAAACCACATTACCTCTTGTAGTTGACAAAATTGATCTAAAATATTTAATTCTAATTGACTTAACTATTTTCATTTAATTAATTTATTAAAAATCTCATTTTATTATATCATATGATTCAAAAACAATTTTTTTATAGTCTTCTAAAATTTTAGCTGAATATTTCGGGTTGTTTCTAACATCTCGAGGAACAATTATTTCATTAGAATCTTTAATTTTTTTTACACTTTCAAATACATTATCTAATCTATAGTAATTAAAAGATTCGATTGATTTATTGTTATTTAGAAAATCATTTACTCTTTGACGAAAATCAAATAAATTTCTTGGTATAGGAATATCCATAGAGACATCTTTATCATTTCTAATCGATAAATTTTGTTTTCCTGTTATATCGTGAACAATTCCTTTTTCACATTTCATTATAGCTTTAATAATATCATATAATGATAAATAAGAATCTTTTAAATCTAAAACATCTTGATATGACCATAGTTCATTCGGTCTTGATATTTTTTGAGATAAAAAAGTTTCTTCAGCCCAAATATTTGATGAGCCATCTTTTTCTAATGGTGGAGAGTGATCTCCAATTGGGCAATTTGGTATAAACATGTCCCAAACAGCTGCTTGATTTAACCAATTTTGTTGATTAACGATTTGTTTAGTAAAATGAGAATTTGAATTATTGCGATTAATAGGCCAATCCCATTTATCATTTAAGTTAGAATTTTTAATTCTTAATAATTTTACCTCAACAATACCAATTTTAACTTCATTTTTATATCTAAAAACAAAAAGAGCATCTCTATGAGTTGTATCTCTTGCATGTGCCTGAATTGATATGGATCTAATAAAAGGATTAGAAGCAACTTTATCCCTTATTCGAGTACATAATGATGATACTCTATCTCTTTCATTCGTCTCTAGAGGATTCAAATCATTAATTATTTCTGCTCTAACTTTCTTATCAGCATTATAAAAAATTCTTGCAATAATTTCAGCTGTAAAAATATTTCCAAAAAAAGCCATATTATCAATATTTAGTTTTTTCCTCCGCAACCATACCCAACACTCTATCCTCAACCTCATAACCATCTTTGGTGGCTGAGCTTGTCGGAGCCACACTCACCTGCCCATTCATCAACATAGGCAACAACCAATCACGTAAAGAAGCGAGCTCTTGGTTTTCTTTTTGGTTTACAGCTATTTTATCATTCATCGGAATAATAATTTTACCAAAATCATCAATTATATTCATTGGTGGTACGATGTAATTCAACACTTTAATATCACTGGGATACACATGTGGTTGTGCAGAACCAGTAGCTTGACTTAGAATATGTGCTTGAATAAATTTTAGATGATGTAACAACATTAATGTTTCAGTATCTGAATTCCCTCTTACTGTAATACAATCCGAAGCAAAAATTGGTTCTCTCCAAAAATTAATAAATCCTGCATTTGCTCCAGAACCACTTATTGTTATGGTATTTCTATCTCTATTCGCTTTAGAGTGCTTATATGAATATCCAATTCCTGCAGCTACAACTTTAATTTCTCCTATTTCAGCATCTTTGGCAGTTATTAATTCTCCTTTTTTTACTTCAGCATATTCATCAATACTCATAACTTTCCACTCTTCAGGAATCTCCCTTTTCAACTCTTCATTCAAAACCATTTTACCACCTGATGACTTATATGGTTTCCCATTAGCATTTGGAAAATCAAATTGTACAAACCAATAATCATATAACGTTTTAGCCATTGCTTCTAACTCTGCATTGATTTTATTGTTTAATTTTATTTTTTGATTAATTCTAAATAAAAAATCACCAGATTTTTTTTGTTTTTCATAATCAGGTAGTATTAAATCTAAATAAGAAAATATTTGTTCGTTAAAACTAGCACGTAATGTCATTATTGCATTATTAGTCATGGTTTTTCTGAACAACTCACTCCTTAAATAAAAAGCCATAAATCTATCGTAGGTGATATCATTTTGAATTGGTCTTAATCTTTTTAAAAAACCACTATATGTAGTATCGGGATAATCTTTATCAGCAACACAACTCATTGCTAATTCATCTAATGACTCACTTGTTCTGGTTAAAAAAACATCTCCCTTTTTTACAGAATAAGTAACTTTATCATTTTCAGAGACATCCATTAATTCATCTATTTTATCTGGCAAAAAGTAATTGTTAAAAACCGTTTTGAAGGAAACAAAAGAACTTCCATGACCCGCCTGTTCTGGCTTTGAAGAGATACCAGAACTCATTTCATATAGACTATTAAACTTATAAGTTTTTAATTTACTCATATTTCAATCCTTTCAAATTATTCTTAATTTCTATTTCTAAGGTTTTACTTTCGGCAAATAAACTTTCTAAATTACTTTCAAAGGATTTCATTTTGGTAGTAAATTCTTGAGCGGTAATATCAGTATATTCAATTTTTACTTCAAAATATTGTCCGGCACTTAAGCTGTGGTTTTTGGTTATAATATCGTCATAACTTACTACTACTGAGAAATCATCAATGGCGGTTTTTGAGTTAAACGTGTCAATAATTTTGTCTTCTTCGTCATTAGACAAAACCGTTTTTTGGTTTTTACCTTCTTTAATGGTCGTTCCTAATTTTGAGGCATCTATCAACACCACATCGCCTTGGTTTTGCTTGTCTAAAAAGATAATGGAAACGTTGGTGCCTGTAGTCGCAAAAATATTACTCGGCATGCTCACCACTCCCGCTAGCATTTTACTGCTCACCATTCTTTCTCTAATTTTTTTGTCAATACCTGTTTGTGCGGTAATAAATCCTGTAGGCACTACAATGGCGGCTTTTCCTGTGTCTTTTAGCGTGTACATAATGTGTTGCAAAAACAGCAAGTAAATAGCCATCCCTTCTTTTTTGGCTTTTGGAATATTGGGTATTCCTGCAAAAAAGCGGTCGTGGTTTTCTTTGGTGTCTAGTTCTGCACTAAAATCAGAGAAATCCAATTTAAACGGAGGGTTACTCACAATGTAGTCAAACTGTTGCAAGCGTCCGTTTTTGTCTTTGTGAAACGGTTCTAAAATGGTGTTTCCTTTAACCACATTGGGTATGGAGTGTACCAAATCGTTCAAAATTAAATTCAAACGCAATAAATTAGACGACTTTTGCGAAATATCTTGTGAGTAAATGGTGCATTTGTCTTCGCCTATTTGGTGGGCTAAATTCATCAACAGCGTCCCCGAACCTGCACTTGGGTCATAACAGGTTACGTTACTCACATTCTCACTCACTAAACAACGTGCCATAATTTTAGCTACGGCATGCGGCGTAAAGTATTCGGCATATTTTCCGCCACTGTTGGTGTTGTAATCTTTAATTAAGTACTCAAAAATAGTGGCATAAAAATCAAATTTCTCATGAAAAATATGCTCAAAACTAAAGTTGACTAATTTGTTAATCAAGGCTTTGCAAAATTCATCGCGTTTGTCGGTTACATATTTACTGATGTTTTCAAACAAGACAATTTTTTCGCCACCTTCGGTAATTACCGAGAAGATGTCGCTGTTTTCTTTGGCAATGTCTAAAAGAGTGGCATCAAACAAATCGGCAAATTTGGGCTCGTTTTGTCGTTCAAACAAAGTCGTAATAAACTGCTGCGGTTGCAAACGTGCCGTACTTTCACTCATTTGAAACGAAAGCATTTCGTAATCGTCGGCACTATAATTTTTAAGAATAGTTTCCCAATTTTCGGCTTGGGCTAGTTTGGGGTCTATCTTTTTTATTTCGTGAACAAATTTATCGTTCAAGAACTTGTACAGAAATACTTGTGTGATAATCTTAAATTCGTTTCCGTCATTTCCCAATCCATAATTGGCACAAACACTTTTAAGTTCGTCAATTAAGTTTTTAGTTTGGGTTTCAAATTGAAGGGTTGTGGTCATTTTATTTTGGTTTATATCATTTAGGCAACTCTGCCATAAAATTCATTCATATATTCTTTCACAATCATTGCATTGACACGCTTTGCATTAGCGGCATCTAGTGGAATATCATTTTTAGCTTTAAACTGTTCTACTACATACTTGATAATCATTCGCTCAACGTAACTCTCATTTTCTAATATATTGGCGTTCTGAAGAATTTGTTGGTCAACAGCTGCTTTCAATCCTTGTAAGGCTTCAAATAATTTACTTTCGCTATCCGTTAATGGGTCTTTTTCCATCAAACGTTTGTGCAAACGGGCATATTTTTCGTCGTTTTCATACTTAGCACGTAGCAATTGGTTTTTACGTTCTAATTCTTTGGCTTGTGTATAAATTGCCTCTAAAGCTTTGATGTTGGCTTCCATTTCTTCTTTGGTAACTTCGTTCAAATTTTTCTTTTTGAACAAGCGTTCCAATTCTTCTCGTAAGGAAATAAAAACAGGGTCAGCAGGGTCAAAATTGCCGCCCAACATTTCTCTAGTTTTTTGAAGCGTATTCTTCAATTGGTCTGCCAATACCATTTCTTCTTCTTTAACTTTAACAAAGGCAAAAATGACATCTTCTAAAGCAATATTCAATAAATTAGTATTGTCAATATTGGTTTCTAAGGCTTCTTTGGTATTAATCAAAGCCAAATGATTATTGGCTTCACGAGACAATACGGTCAATTTATGGAAATCTAATTTTTCTAGTAAATCATAATTACCCGATAATCGAATTAAATTATACAAGCTTTTTGCATTATTCAATACCCGAGTAATTTTCAGCATCTCACTTCTGTCTTGAATCTGTGAAATTTGTTGAGAAAAGATTTCAGCATTTAGCGTATCAAAATGAAATAAAACCTCTTTAATTTCCTGAATCTCTTGTTTTATTTCCTCTGGCGTTTTGAATAAATTGGAATAATGTTCCATTTCATCGCCTAGCTCGTCTTGTAATTCCCTGAAATAATCTTGATTGGTTTTATCAAATTCACGTTGTATATCTGCAAAATCAACTACATATCCATACTTAAATTCTTTGTAGGTTCTGTTTACACGAGTAAGAGTTTGTAATAAATTATGGGCTTTTATAACTCTGCCAACGTATAATTTTTTCAAGCGAGGCGCATCAAAACCAGTCAATAACATATTGTAAACAAACAATAAATCTATTTTTCCGTCTTTGAACTCATCTACTTGATTCTTTCGGTCGTCTTTAGTACCAATATCATGTAAAATAACCGCAACCGTTTTTACTTTGCTCTCGTTTTTCTTTTTATCACCATACGATTCTCCTGGTTCAGCGGCTAATAATAAATCATTGGAAACAGTACTTTCAGCATATTTATCCTGAAAGATTTCATACATCATTTTAGCTTGTTCGGATGAATCACAAACCACCATTCCTCCAATTGAATTGTCATTAAAAGCAATACGAGCACGTTCAAAATCTTGAATGACATAATCCAACATCGGCTCAACAAATTTCGGATGTGAATACACTTGCTTTTTATCGCCGTTGCCTTTTAAAATATCAATAGAATCTAAAGCTTCTTTTAATTTTAATTGATAATTAGTTTCAATTTCTTCACGAATTAAACGCAAAGTATAGCCATCGGCAATAGACGAATTGTAGTAGTATTTATGAATGTAACCCCCAAACAAAGCTCTCGAATTGAAATCATCGCCTAATAAGGGCGTACCTGTTAATCCAATTTTAATAGCATTGATATCTGATTCATTCAAATTAGCCAGAAAACTACCTTTAGGATTATAACTACGGTGCACTTCATCTAAAAAGTAAACCCTTTGAATAGATAAATTATAATCGGCATTGCGAACCACATCGGGGTCGTCTTTGAATTTCTGTATGTTAACCACAGTAATTTCAGGTTTCCCTGAACTATTATGAATAACAGAAGTTGCTTTAATATCTTTTGAAAATTCTTCTCGAGAGTTAATTTTATGAACGACTAAACCTCTACTCAAGAACTCTTTACTGGCTTGAGTAAGTAAATCGATTCGGTCAACAATGAAATAAAATTTCGGAACAATGCCTTTCTTTTGGAAATAGCTAGTTAAATATTTGACATTATAATACGCTAAAGCGGTTTTTCCACTCCCTTGCGTATGCCAAATAATCCCTTTTTTAATTCCTTCTTCTAGTTTGGTTTCGATTGCTTTGGTTGCAAACAATTGCGGATAACGCATAATATGTTTTTGCAAACCAGTAGAACCTTTTACATAGGCAATACCAAACTGCAACATAAAAGCCAAACGTTGCTTTTGAAACAAAGAAGTAGAAATTCTATTAGTTGGTGTATTGTGATGTTTATTAGTTAAGAATTCAGGTGAATTCTTAATACTTAATAAATTGTTGTCTTGTAAAACAAAATTCTCTTTTGCATCTTCAATACTTGATAATATCGTATCAAAATTAAAAGTGTCTTCTTCTCTAAAGTAATTAAAATTTGGTTTGGAATACGAAGGAGTAGCATAAAAAGCACCTTCTATTGGTAAAGGTGAACTATTGTCATATTCCATGTTATTAGAAAAAACCATCAGCTGTGTAAGATTCACAAAATGACGAAATTTCTTATTCTGAAAACGGGTTTGAATACGTTTATGTTCTGCTAGAACGCCATCTTGATTGTTAGGTTTCTTAACTTCGATAAACACTAATGGCATTCCGTTAATTAATAGAATAACATCAGGGCGAAATTCTTCATCGTCTTTCTTATAGGTTAATTCAGTAACAACATTAAATGCATTGTTTTCAAAATTCTCAAAATCAATCAATCGAATACCCGATTGGTCAACAAGCTTTTCATAAAATGCCTTTCCTAAATCCTCATTTTGAATACTAAGAGCTACCTCATCATATACTCTATTTACATCTCCTGAACTTAATTCAGGATTCAATCTGAGTAGATTTGTTTTAAAGATATCAGTAAAAATATTGGTGGACTCATCCCATTTATGATTAGCCAAAGACAGGTAGTCATAGCCTAAGCGCATCAAATGCAATATAGTAGGGATTTTTACACGGGAATCTTCGTTGAATTTCATTTAGTTTACAATTATTTTGGGAGCTACTGTAAACTTAATAAAATAATAACGATTAGCAAAAGAAGGCGTTTAAATTTTGATTTTTATTATTTAAGAGATTATTTCATGTTCCCAGAGGGGGAGACCTACAATGAAAACCCAAACCAAAAATAAATTTTGGTTCGTTTTTTTT
>CAYWFQ010000054.1:0-13455 GCA_964457505.1 uncultured Flavobacterium sp. | reverse complement strand
GAAATTATCGAAAATAAATGCGAAGGAATGGTCCGAATTAGAGATATTAAAGAGGATTATTATACTTTTGACGAAAAACAATATGCTTTAGTTGGTGCCACTTCTCATGGTTTATTACAGCTAGGAGATGAGATTTATGTAAAAGTAAAAAATGCCGATTTGGTAAAAAAACAATTGGATTTTCACTTTATTAGAAGAAACGAATAAGTTTATTATATTACAATTATTATGAAAAAATTACTATTTAGTGTATTATTAATCAGTTCATTAACTTATGCTCAAACAGAGAAGAAAGTTGGTGATTTTCATAAAGTAACCGCTTTTGATCAGATTACAGTGGAATTAATCGCTTCAGAAGAAAATAGAGTAGAGCTTTCAGGAACTAATTCAGAAGAAATAGAGGTAGTAAATAATAATGGCGAATTAAAACTTAGAATGCCATTAACAAAACTCCTTAAAGGAAATCAAGTAAAAGCTAAAGTTTATTATACTGATTTAGATGCTGTTGAAGCCAATGAAGGATCGCAAATTTCAAATGAAGCTTCAATTCAATCTACTAATTTCGATATTATTGCAAAAGAAGGAGCTAAAATTGACATTAGTTTAGATGTTGCTAAAGCAACTGTAAAAATAACAAGTGGCGGAATAGTAAAAACTGCAGGAAAAGCGAAAAATCAAGATGTAGTTGTTTCAGCAGGAGCTATTTATGAAGGAAAAGATTTAACTACCGAACAAACAAGTATTAGTATTAATGCTGGTGGAGAAGCCGCAGTTTTTGCAACCCAATTAGTAGATGCAAAAGCTAGGGCTGGAGGTGAAATTATGATTTACGGAAACCCAACACAAGTCAATAAAAAAACCTTTGCTGGAGGCCGTATTAAAATAATCAAAAACTAGTTTAAACCCAAATCTTATTCTAATGATAAACGATATTTTAACTGGATTACCATGGGGAATTTTCCTCAGTTTTATGATAGGTCCAGTATTTTTTATTTTAATTGAAACCAGTATTACTAAAGGATTTAGAGCGGCTTTAGCTTTTGATTTAGGAGTTGTTTTGGGTGATATTTTCTTTATTGGAATAGCTTATTTAGGAAGTTATCGTTTGATTGCAAGTTTAAAAGACAAACCTGCTTTGTTTATTTTTGGAGGAATTCTAATGGTAGCTTATGGTATAATTTCATTTGTAAAATTAAAAAAACAAGCTAAAATTCAATACGAAACTATTGATGATGAAATCATTAAAAAAAATTACGGAAGCCTTTTTATTAAAGGGTTTTTCTTGAATATTATTAATATTGGAGTGTTGGGTTTTTGGTTGGCTATTATTATTTCGGTAGGGCCAAAATTAGACATGCAAACTTCCAGAATGATGACTTTTTTCACTTCCGTTATTGTTTCTTATTTACTGATTGATTGCATAAAAATGGTTTTAGCTAAACAACTAAAATCAAAATTAACACCCACTAATATTCTAAAAATTAAAAAAGGAATTAGTATTGTTTTAATCGTATTTGGAGTTGCTTTAATGGCTCAAGGTTGGTTTCCAAAAGAAAAAGAAATGGTTAAAAATGCTTGGGAGAAGATAGAAGATAGATAAATTATTAATTCAAAATTTTCCTTAAAATTTCTATTAATACTTCAGGATAACCGGAGTAGGAGCATATAATTTAATTAATTTTCAGATTGCTTCGTACCTCGCAATAAAACAAAAAAAAGAGATACAGCAATGTGTCTCTTTTGAGGCATCGTCCGGATTCGAACTATAACTTTACTTAATTTTTTCTAAAAATTAATCATAAAAAAACCTCTCAAAAAGAGAGGTTAATTCAGAGGCATCGTCCGGATTCGAACCGGAGTAGGAGCTTTTGCAGAGCCCAGCCTAGCCGCTCGGCCACGACGCCAATTGTTTATTGGGTTGCAAATATAGCAAAAAGTTTAAAGTTTAAAAGGCTTATCGTAAAAACTTTATAACTCTACAGGATATCGGTAAGCTGTTAATTTCTATACTCTTCTAATTCTATTGTAACTGCTTCAACATCACCACCAATAGGCGGATTGAGTTTAGAAACTCCAATTGTAATACGGGAAACAGAAGGCGCTTCAGCAAAAATGCGAACAATAATTCGGTGTGCCACATGTTCCAATAATTCAGAACGGATTGCCATTTCTTCTTCCACAATTTGGTTTAATAGCACATAATCAACAGTATCAGCTAATTGGTCAGAAATACACGATTTACGTAAATCCGTTTTCACTTCTAAATCCACGCGATAATCAGAACCAATTTTACTTTCTTCTACTAAACAACCGTGATAGGAGAAGGTGCGAATATTTTTTAGCTTAATGGTTCCCATTTTTATGATTTTTGAGGTAAATATTTATCGGTTTTATGCGATAAAAGTACAAAATCTTTTGTTTTTTTGGTTTCAAACCCGAATAAACCACCTTCTACATCGACGAATCACCAACAAATTTGATAACTTTGCTTTTCAAAATTTTTAAAATGGCATCAGAAGAAAAATCATTGCATTTCATTGAACAAATTATAGAAGACAGTATAGCGTCGGGTTTTCCTCAAGAAAAATTACGCTTTCGTTTTCCACCAGAACCAAATGGGTATTTACACATTGGTCATGCTAAATCAATTTGTTTGAATTTTGGTTTGGGTTTAAAGTACAATGCGCCTGTCAATTTGCGTTTTGACGACACTAATCCAGCCAAAGAAGAGCAAGAATATGTAGATGCTATCAAAGAAGATTTGAAATGGTTGGGTTTCAATTGGACTGAAGAATTGTATTCGTCGGATTATTTCCAACAACTATACGACTGGGCGGTTCAAATGATTAATAATGGAAAAGCCTATGTAGATAGCCAAACTTCTGAAGAAATGGCGGCTCAAAAAGGAACTCCAACTCAACCTGGAGTGGATGGACCTTACAGAAATCGTTCTATAGAAGAAAATTTAGCTTTGTTTGAAGCGATGAAAAACGGTGATTTTCCAGAAGGAACTCACGTTTTACGTGCTAAAATTGATATGGCTTCGACTAATATGTTGATGCGTGATCCTTTGATGTACCGTATTCTACACCGCCATCATCATAGAACGGCTAACGAATGGAAAATCTATCCGATGTACGATTATGCACACGGGGAAAGTGATTATATCGAACAAATTTCTCATTCAATTTGTACTTTGGAATTTGTAATGCATCGCGAGTTGTACAATTGGTTTTTAGATCAAATTTATGATTCAAATAAAGTGCGACCTAATCAATACGAATTTGCGCGTTTGAACCTGAATTATACTGTAATGAGTAAGCGAAAACTCTTGCAATTGGTTCAAGAAAATTTTGTTGATGGATGGGACGACCCAAGAATGCCAACCATTTCTGGTTTACGAAGAAGAGGGTATACCCCAAATTCAATTCGTAAATTCTGTGATATTATTGGTGTAGCCAAAAGAGAAAATGTAATTGATTATTCGCTTTTAGAATTTTGCTTACGCGAAGATTTGAATAAAACTGCCCCTCGTGTTATGGCGGTTTTAGACCCTGTAAAAGTGGTAATTACCAATTATCCCGAAGGAAAAGAAGAATGGTTGGATGCTGAGAACAATCAAGAAGATGAAAGTGCCGGTTTTAGAAAAGTACCTTTTTCAAGAGAATTGTATATCGAAAGAGAAGATTTTTTAGAAGAAGCTCCTGCCAAGTTTTTCCGTTTGAGTTTAGGTAAAGAAGTGCGTTTAAAAAACGCCTATATCATAAAAGGAGAATCAGTTGTAAAAGACGCCGCTGGAAACATTACCGAAATTCATGTTTCGTATGATGAAGATAGCCGAAGCGGAAGTGGAAGCGAAGCCAGTCAAAGAAAAGTCTCAGGAACCTTACACTGGGTGTCAATTGCTCACGCGATAGAAGTCGAAGTGCGTTTGTACGATCGTTTGTTCATTGATGAAGCACCAGACAGTCATAAAGAGAAGAATTTCTTAGAATTTATGAATCCTAATTCGTTGCAAATTAGCACTGGATTTGTAGAACCAAGTTTACAAACCGTTCAAGCGGGAGATAAATTTCAGTTCCAACGTTTGGGTTATTTCAACGTGGATAAGGATTCAACTGCTGAAAAGTTAGTTTTCAATAAAACCGTAGGTTTAAAAGATGCTTGGGAAGAAAAAGGCAAGAAAGAAGAAAATGTATTGATGAACACACAAAAAGAAATCAATAAATACGTTAAAGAAAAAGACGCTTCTGATGCCGCATTGATTTTACAGCCGATTATTGAAAATATTAAAACCATCGATAATTTCAGTTTAGTTAACCAAACGATTGTAAAAAATATCAAAAACGACAACAATTCGTTATTGTTTGCGAATTTAATTTTGGAACATTCAGACAAAGTCAATCCAGCCGACATTGATTCAGAAGCTTTATCAAAATTATATACCATGTCGTTAAAAAGTCAATTGGCTTTAGTTCGAATTGCTGCTTTACAAAATTTGATTCACGACACGATTCATTTAGAAAATTTTAAATCGACTTTGTTCGAAATAAAAGCAACTGAAAAAAATGAAACAGTTTTGTCTCTTTTGAACCAAATTTAAAAAAACTCGATTCATAGATTTTACAAATTAAAAACCCACTTTAGAGTGGGTTTTTGTTATTATAATTATTTCTTATTATTTTGTATTTTATTATTGATTTACCTAATTAAAAACAGCTTTAATAAATCGATTTTAAAGCGTTTTTTTCTTTTTTACAACCAAACACATCATTTTACAAAACAAAGCGTGTTTATAGCTTTTAAAAGCGTTTTATCTTATAAAAAAGCACTTTAACGAGTTCTTAACTCACAAAAGAATAAAATTGTTGTATCTTTAATGGTGTAATCCTTAAATAATGGAAATTATGTCAAATACTTCAGGAAATTCTTTGTTGGCACTTTTAACAGGTGCATTGGTTGGAGTTGGAATTGGAATTTTGTTCGCTCCAGATAAAGGAACAAAAACGAGAGAAAAAATCAAAGATGGTTTTCAAGATGCTAAAGATGATTTGAAACACAAACTAGATGAAGTTACAGAACAATTAAAAAGTAAGCTGACGCATTCAAAAGATAATTTAGAAGATTCGTTTGAAGATATGGTTTCTAATGTTAGTCATAAAACAGAAGATCTTATTTCTTTTTTAGAACAAAAGTTAGCGGAACTGAAAGAGCAAAATGCTAAGCTTCAAAAATAAGTTTCAACCCAAATAGTAAATCATGGCTTTTGAAGATATAAAAAATCAAACCGAACAAATTCAAGAACACGCAAAAGGCTATCTTGAAACCAATATGGAGTATTATAAACTCCGTGGTTTTAAAGTGTTGATGCAATCCACCACAATGATTGTTAAATTCCTTTTAATTGCGATTTGCTTGAGTATGGTGGTTTTGTTTGGGTCTATTGCCGCAGCATTTGCAATTGGCGTCTATTTAGACAATATTGTTTTGGGATTTTTGTCCGTTGGAGGGTTTTATTTAATCCTATCGTTATTGTTGTTTTTAGTAAAAGACAAGATTGTTGAAGGACCTATTTTAGAGAAATTTTCTACCATCTTTTTTAACGATTAATTATGGCTAAAAAATATTCATCTTACGATCAAATCAATGCCGATTTAGAAATGCTAAAATTGGAGAAAGAAATCCATTTGCAGCATATTTTGTTAAATATAGATAAAACCAAAGAATCGCTTCAGCCTGAAAATTTATTTCGGGAAGCTTTAGCATCTTTACAATTAAAGCTATCTAATTCTTATGGAATGATTTTGCAAATTGCTATTCCGTATATAATCAACTGGCTTATCAATAAAAAAAGAGGCGATTAAGCCTCTTTTATTTTTATCTCAAATCTTGAATTATAAACTAGTTATTGCTTTTTGAATTCGCTGAATGGTTTCTTGTTTTCCAATTAATTCAGCAATATCAAATAGGTGAGGCCCTTTTAAAGCGCCTACTAAACTCAAACGGAACGGCTGCATTACTTTTCCCATTCCAATTTCGTTTGTTGTCATCCAATCTTTTACAACGGTTTCAATATTTGCAGCAGTATAGTCTTGAATTCCTTCTAAAACCGTAATTAATTTTTGCATTAATCCAGGCGTTTCTTCTTTCCAGTTTTTGGATGCTTTTTCATCATACGAACTTGGCGCTTCAAAAAAGTAGTCACTCAATTCCCAAAATTCAGATACAAAATGCGTACGTTCTTTAATTAAAGAAACAATGGTAATCAATTTGTTTTCTTCAACAGTAATTCCTTTTTCGTTCAAAATAGGAGAGAAGGCTTTCGCCAAATCAGCGTCTGATTGTTGTATCAAATACTGGTGATTGAACCATTTGTTTTTTTCAGGATCAAATTTAGCCCCCGCTTTATGAACTCGGTTTAAATCGAAATTTTGAACTAATTCTTTTAATGAAAATAATTCTTTTTCGGTTCCGTCGTTCCATCCTAATAGCGCTAAAAAGTTAACTACAGCTTCTGGAAAAAATCCTTTTTCTCTGTAACCCGATGAAATCCCTTCTTCGGTTGTCCATTCCAATGGAAATACCGGGAATCCCATTTTATCGCCATCTCTTTTGGATAATTTTCCGTTTCCTATAGGTTTTAGAATCAAAGGTAAATGTGCAAATTCTGGTGCATCCCAACCAAAGGCGCGATACAACAAAACGTGTAACGGCATAGATGGCAACCATTCTTCACCACGAATTACATGTGACGTTTCCATCAAATGATCGTCTACAATATTCGCTAAATGGTAGGTTGGCATACCGTCACTTTTGAACAATACTTTATCGTCTAATAAATTGGTTTCAAATTTCACTTCTCCACGAATGATGTCTTGTAAATGCAAAGTTTCATTTACTGGAGTTTTAAAACGGATTACATACTCTTCTCCAGCAGCAATTCTTTGTTCAGTTACTTCTTTAGAAAGCACTAACGAAGTATCTAGTTTTTCTCTATTGTGATGATTGTAGATAAATGTTTTTCCCTGTTCTTCGTGTTGTTTTCTATGCGCGTCCAAAGCTTCAGCTGTATCAAAAGCATAATACGCATTTCCTGAATTAATCAATTGATCAACGTAGTTTTGGTACAAATGCTTTCTTTCGCTTTGACGGTAAGGACCAAATTTTTCATTTTTCCCTATCGTTTCATCAGGAGCAATTCCTAGCCATTCTAAGGCTTCCATAATATAAGCTTCGGCACCAGGAACAAAACGATTTTGGTCGGTATCTTCGATTCGTAAGAAGAAAGTTCCGTTATTTTTTTTGGCAAACAAATAATTAAATAAGGCGGTACGAACTCCACCGATATGTAAAGGTCCTGTTGGACTAGGTGCAAAACGCACACGAATTGGCTTTGACATGATAGCTGTTTTATCTTTTTTAATCTGTTGCAAATATAGCTTCAAAAATCGTGATATTTTGATTGATTTTTTAACAGTGGTGTATTCCTATAAATTGTTACTTTTATTGGTTAAAAATAAAGCAGACCCATTTGTCAACAGAAGGAGTAATATATCAAAAATTAGAAGCTTTCATTCGGAAGTTTTATATCAATGAACTGATTAAAGGAATCATCTTCTTTTTCGGTTTAGGATTGTTGTATTTTCTATTCACTTTGTCTGTTGAGTTTTTTCTTTGGCTACAGCCAATAGGACGAACATTTTTGTTTTGGTTGTTTATTTTAGTTGAATTGTTTTTACTAGTTCGGCTGATTTTCTTCCCGATTTTTAAGTTGGTCAAATTACAAAAAGGAATTGATTATACTCAAGCCGCATCGATTATTGGAAATCATTTCAATGAAGTAGAGGATAGGTTAACCAACTTTCTTCAGCTGACACAAAACAAATCACAATCGGAATTATTGTTGGCTTCAATCGAACAAAAATCAATTGAATTGCAACCCATTCCATTTAGCAATGCGGTAAATTTCAAGGCGAATAAAAAGTATTTACCTTGGGCTGTATTTCCAATATTTTTGATCATGATTTTTTACATTACAGGAAACGGCTCAGTTATTTTTCAAAGTTTTAATCGCGTAGTACATTTTAATACAGCATTTGCTCCACCAGCACCGTTTGAATTTAAAATTTTGAATTCATCTTTGGTTACCGAACAAAATAAAGATTTCATAATCCGTGTTCGAACCGAGGGAAAAGTAGTTCCGGAGAAAACCATGATTTTCTTCAATAACGAAAGTTATTATATGGAATCCGTTCGTCCAGGAGAGTTTGAATTTAAAATATCCCATCCTGATCAAAACATTAGATTTCATTTGGAGGCCAATGAATTGATTTCAAACGAATATGAGTTGCAAGTGGTTGCGGTTCCGTCTATATCAAATTTCGAGATGCAATTGCGTTTTCCTTCTTATTTGAACAGGAAACCCGAAACGATTCAAGGCACAGGAAACGCCAGTATTCCCGAAGGAACAAAAGTAACTTGGAAAATTACTACACAAGCTACTCAAAATATGAATTGGAAAACCGTTGGAAATTCACTTCTGTTTACCAAGAAAGAGAATCAATTTATTTTATCTAAAAGTATCTTTCAAAACACAGATTATCAAATCAGTAGCTCTAATTCGAATACAAAAAAGCAAGAAAAATTGAATTATCAGCTCGCAGTAGTCAAAGATCAGTTTCCTACCATACAAGTACGAACTGCGCCGGATAGTTTAAAGTTAGGAAACAGATATATCTTAGGCCAAATAGCAGATGATTATGGATTATCTCAATTGAAAATTGTGTATTATCCAAAAGACCAACCTACCGCTGCCAAACGTGGAACAATTGCTATTAAGAAAGCTGCGTTTGATCAGTTTGTGTTTTCGTTCCCAAGCAACTTGCCCGTTCAAAAAGGCGTTACTTACGACTATTATTTTGAAGTTTTTGATAACGATGCCATCCATCATTTTAAGCGAACTAAATCTACTGTTTTTTCTTCTCGTTTGGCAACTGAAGAAGAAAAGGAAGCACAATCCTTACAACAGCAAAATGAAAATAGCACAGGATTAGAAAAGTCCTTAAAGGCTCAAGAAAAGCAAATGTCTGCACTTGATCAATTGAAAAAACTAGGCAAGGAGAAAAACGAGTTGGAATACAAAGAACAACAACAAGTAGCCGATTTCTTAAAGCGTCAAAAAAGTCAAGAACAAATGATGCAGGAATTTGCTGAAAAGATGAAAGCCAATTTAGAGAACTTTAAATCAGAACAAAAAGACGAGCTAAAAGACAACTTAGTCAAGCGTCTTGACAAAGCCACTCAAGAGTCAGATAAAAACAAAAAATTGTTGGACGAACTTCAAAAGCTTAACGACAAAATAGGAGCGGAGGAGTTGCTTCAAAAATTAGACAACTATAAACAGCAAAGTAAAAATCAAACTAAGAATTTGGCTCAATTAGTTGAGTTGACAAAGAAGTTTTATGTAGAGAAAAAAGCCCAACAATTAGCCAATAAATTAGACCAACTTTCAGACCAACAAGAGCAATTAGCTAGTAAAGGAAAAGAAAACAATTCTAAAAAACAAGCAGATGTGAATGCCGCTTTTGATAAGATTCAAAATGAGTTGAAGGAGCTACAAAAAGACAATAAAGAACTAAAGTCACCTTTGGATTTACCAAACGAAGAAGCGAAAGAAAAAAGCATTGACGATGATTTAAAAAAGGCATTGGACGAATTGGAGAAAAACAACGCTCAAAAAGCACAACCCAAGCAAAAATCAGCGTCAAAAAAAATGAAGGAATTATCTCAAAAAATGCAAGAAAGCATGGAGTCCTCAGAAATGGAACAATTGAATGAAGATGTTAAAACCTTGCGTCAAATTACCGATAATCTTTTAGCCTTTTCTAATGGACAAGAGGATGTGATGAAGCAATTTAAATCGACCAGATCTGCTTCGCCTTCGTTTAACAAAAACATAAAAATTCAACAGAATTTGAAACAGCAATTTAAACATGTCGATGACAGTTTATTTGCGATGTCCTTGCGTAATCCAAAGATAGCAGAAGAGATTACTAAGCAAGTAGGTAATGTAGAATACAGTATTAATAGTGCTATTGAGACCCTAACCAATTCACAATTTTCCAAAGGAGTTTCCCACCAACAATATGCCGTATCTGAAGCTAACAAATTAGCCGACCGATTGAGCGATATGTTATTTAACATGCAAATGTCTTTGTCTGGAATGAGCGGTGGAAAACCAAAACCAGGGCAAGGCCAAGGTCAGGGAATGCAATTGCCAGACATCATCAAAAAGCAACAAGGTTTAGGTGAACAAATGAAGCAAGGAATGAAAGAGAATGGTCAAGATGGCATATCGGGTAACCCACAGAAGGAGAGTCAAAGCGGCGAAGACGGCGAAGGCAATGCTGAAGCTATTATGCAAATTTATAAAGAACAACGCAAGCTAAGAGAGGCATTAGAAAACGAATTAGAAAAGCAAGGTTTGGGTTCTAAAGGACAAGCTGCATTAGACCAAATGAAACAGCTAGAAAAACAATTGCTGAACAAAGGATTTAAGAACGAAACGATTCAAAAAGCTTCTAACATTCAACAAGAATTATTGAAATTAAAGACCGCTTCGCAGCAACAAGGGGAAGAAAACAAACGCGAATCGCAAACCAACAAAAAACAATTTTCTAATCAGGCGAATGCATTACCTAAGCCCTTGTTAGAATATTTAAACAGCATAGAGATATTAAATAGACAATCCTTACCTTTGCGCTCGAATTTTAACGAAAAGGTTCAAAATTATTTCAATATAAAATGATCGATTTTAATTACGAAACGGACTTTGCTTTAGAGAACGAAGAGGCAATTTCTTCTTGGCTTTCTCAAGTAATTGTTTCTGAAGACAAGAAAGAAGGGGAGATTAATTATATCTTTTGTGATGACGAATACCTTCTAAAAATTAATTTAGAATATTTAAATCACGATACGTTAACTGACATCATTAGCTTTGATTATTCTATGGGTAAAGAACTTAACGGAGATATTTTTGTGTCTATTGAAAGAGTTCAAGACAACGCAAATGATTTCAAGGTTTCGTTTGAAGAAGAGTTAAAAAGAGTGTTGGTTCATGGCGTTTTGCATTACTGCGGTTACAAGGATAAAACAGATGCAGACGAACAATTAATGCGCTCTAAAGAGGATGAAAAATTAGCTATGTTTCACGTGGAACAATAGTTATTTATTTTATGTTTGAAATTACAATGTTTCACGTGGAACATTAATCAATAAATCGGAATTCAATTCACAAATCCAATTCAAAAAGGATTAAATCAATAAGAAAATGTTTCTAAACGAGTATGATGTAATTGTTGTTGGCGCGGGTCACGCAGGTTGTGAAGCCGCTGCTGCCGCCGCTAATTTAGGGTCTACAACTTTGTTGGTAACCATGAGCTTGCAAAACATTGCGCAAATGTCCTGTAATCCCGCTATGGGCGGTATTGCAAAAGGACAGATTGTGCGTGAGATTGATGCGCTTGGAGGGTATTCCGGAATTGTTTCAGATAGAACCGCTATTCAGTTTAAAATGCTGAACAAGTCCAAAGGACCTGCTATGTGGTCGCCTCGTGTTCAAAGTGACAGAATGCGTTTTTCGGAAGAATGGAGAATGATGTTAGAAGCAACCCCTAACCTTGATTTTTATCAAGAAATGGTGAGTGGTTTGATTATCGAAAACGGAAAAATTAAAGGGATTCGAACAGCTCTTGGAATAGAAATCAAATCCAGATCAGTAGTCTTAACCAACGGTACTTTTTTAAACGGATTGATTCATATTGGAGAAAAACAATTTGGAGGAGGTAGAGCAGGAGAAAGCGCTTCTTATGGCATTACTGAGGATTTAGTAAAGGCAGGTTTTCAAGCTGGAAGAATGAAAACAGGAACGCCACCACGCGTGGATGGACGTTCTTTGGATTATTCTAAAATGAATGAAGAAAAGGGAGATGCTAAACCGGATAAATTTTCGTACTCGGATGTAACGGCTCCGTTAATACATCAAAGGTCGTGTCACATGACCTATACTTCGATAGACGTTCACGATATTTTAAGAGAAGGATTTGATCGTTCGCCTATGTTTAATGGTCGAATTAAAAGTTTAGGGCCAAGATATTGTCCGTCTATAGAAGATAAAATCAATCGTTTTGCAGATAAAGAAAGACACCAATTGTTTGTTGAACCTGAAGGATGGAAAACTTGCGAAGTATACGTAAATGGGTTCTCTACTTCATTGCCAGAAGACATACAATTTAAAGCATTAAGTTCGGTGGCGGGATTTGAAAAAGTGAAATTTTTACGTCCTGGTTATGCTATCGAATACGATTATTTTCCTCCAACACAGTTGAGACATACTTTAGAAACGAAGTTGGTTGAAGGCTTGTATTTTGCTGGACAAATTAATGGAACTACAGGGTACGAAGAAGCGGCCTCTCAAGGATTAATGGCAGGTATTAATGCGCATTTGAAAGTACATGAAAAAGCACCATTAATTTTAAAAAGAGACGAAGCCTATATTGGAGTTCTTATTGACGATTTAATCACAAAAGGAACTGAAGAACCATATAGAATGTTTACTTCTCGTGCCGAATATAGAACCTTATTGCGTCAAGATAATGCCGATTTTAGATTGACTCCTATGGCGTATGAAATTGGTTTGGCTTCTGAGGCACGTTTACGCCGTATGGAATTCAAATTAAAGGAATCCGAAAAAATGGTCAATTTCTTTAAAGAAACGAGTGTTTCTGTAGCCGAAACAAACCCAATTTTAGAAGCGAAAGCTACAGCGCCGATTACACAAGGTGATAAGATGTTCAAGATATTTTCTCGACCTCAAATCGACTTAGAGGACATGTTGCAATTTGAAAAAGTAGCTGCTTACATAGATGAAAATAATTTGGATCAAGAAATTATTGAGCAAGCCGAAATTCAAGTCAAGTATTCAGGTTATATAGAAAAAGAAAGAAACAACGCAGATAAACTGACGCGTTTGGAAGAAGTTAAAATCCCAGAAGATTTCGATTATAATAAAATCAAATCCATGTCGATAGAAGCGAAACAAAAGCTTAGTAAGATTAAACCAGCCACGATTGCGCAGGCTTCAAGAATTAGCGGTGTGTCGCCAAGCGATGTTTCAGTCTTGTTAATTTATATGGGAAGATAAAATGTTCCACGTGAAACCACTTTGTGAAGCCCTGGTTTTAAAAGGATGTAAACTAAAAGAATAAAATTTAAAATGGATATTTCAAACAAAAAGCATTTTCTTACCGTAACGGATTATTCTGTTTCTAAAGAAACTTTCGAATTATATCATGACGAAGAATTGGACATGTTGATTACGCATCCGCAACCTAGTTTGGATGTGTTGGGAAAGTATTACGAAAGCGCTGATTATATTTCGCACACCGACAGCAAACG
>CAYWFQ010000053.1:0-13811 GCA_964457505.1 uncultured Flavobacterium sp. | reverse complement strand
CAACATCTCGCTCATCAACCATCTTGAAAATAGTAATCCAGAATTGCTTCAAGTGGTCGATTTGTATTTTGGCTCTTTTATGGGCAAAGGTTTGGAAGTAGTGCAAATGAAACCTGTGCCTAACTCAAAACCGATTTCCATTGTAATCAATTCAACTTCAGACGAATCCATTGGAAAAGAAGGGTACTCGTTGCAGGTGAATCCAAATGCAATTGTGCTAAAAGCAAATACTGTGGCAGGCATTTTTTATGGACTTCAAACGTTTGATCAATTACTCGATATTGATGCTATTTCTAAAGGAAATGTTACCCTGCCAGCTTGTACGATAACAGATTATCCGCGTTTTGTTTGGCGAGGATTAATGCTTGATGTGAGTCGTCATTTTTTCACAACGGCAGATGTGAAAAAATACATCGATTGGATGGCTAAATATAAATTTAACGTGTTTCATTGGCATTTGTCAGATGATAATGGGTGGAGAATAGAAATTAAATCCCTACCTAAACTTACTGAAATTGGTGCTTGGCGTGTAGAACGATTTGGTGCTTTTGGGAATCGTGAAGCTCCAATAATGGGAGAAAAAACACCCTATGGAGGATATTATACACAAGAGGAAATTAAAGATATTTTACAATACGCCGCTGAACGCCAAATTACAATAGTTCCTGAAATCGATATTCCAGGTCATTCAATGGCTTTGTTAGCAGCTTATCCTGAACTCTCCACTCTAAAAGAGCCTAAGATGGTTAATCCAGGTTCTAACTTTGCTGATTGGCATGGTGACGGTACTTTCACAATGAAGATTGAAAATTCCTTAAATCCTTCTGACGAAAAAGTATATGCTATCTTGGACACTATATTCGGAGAAGTAGCGGCTTTGTTTCCAGGTCAGTACATTCACATTGGCGGAGACGAATGTTATCATGGATTTTGGGAAAAAGACCCCAATTGTGTTGCTTTGATGCAAAAAGAAAACCTAAAAGATGCCAAAGAATTGCAGAGCTATTTCATTAAAAAAGTAGTGAATAGTATCACTTCCAAAGGAAAAAAGGCGATTGGTTGGGATGAAATTTTATACGGAGGTTTAGCTGATGGTGCCGCTATAATGAGTTGGCGAGGAACCAACGGTGGTATTGAAGCATCAAAAGCAGGCCATGAAGTGGTTATGTCACCGAATTCATTCGCTTATCTAGATTATACGCAAGGCGACCCCTCTGTTGAGGTGCCGGTTTATGCCAAATTATCATTGAAAAAAACCTACGAGTTTGAACCTGCGCCAGAAGGTGTTGATCCAAAATATATTTTAGGAGGTCAAGGCAATCTTTGGACCGAAAAAATTCCTACCATTGAACATGCATTTTACATGACTTATCCAAGAGCTTTAGCTGTTATTGAATCGGTTTGGAGTCCTTCTAAAAATAAAAATTGGGATGATTTTTCAGCCCGAGTAGAACAGCATTTTCACCGATTTGAAACGGCGGAAAAACCAATAAGCAAAGCGGTTTATGACCCAATTGTTAGCGTGAAAAAGCAAGATGGAAAAATGATGTGTACTTTGTCCAATGATTTGGCAGATGTTGAAATTTATTACACCATTGACGGTACTTTTCCGGCACAATATTCGCCAAAATATACCCAGTCTTTTGAAATTCCAAAAGGCGACATTACTTTTAGAGTGGTGTCTTATCGAAAAGGAAAACCTTTAGGAAGAACACTAACAATAAGTAAAGAAATGTTGGAAAAAAGACTCGGAAAATAAATGGTTGATTTAGTTTCAGCACATATCAAGACACCATTAGGAATTGCCACTATCAAAGGGGGTGAAAATGGTATTTCGGTAATCGCTATTGCTGACGATGGAATTGTTTCAGAAATAATTCCTTCCGTTTTGCAAGAAGCGGTAACGCAACTCCAAGACTATTTTGAAGGTAAGCGAATCCAATTTGATTTTAAAATGAATCCAAAAGGAACTGAATTCCAACAAAAAGTGTGGAAAGGCTTATGCGAAATTCCTTTTGGCAAAACGATGAGCTATTTGGAATTAGCTAAACAACTCGGCGATGTAAAAGCGATTCGTGCTGTAGCTTCGGCTAATGGTAAAAACCCGTTGTGGATTGTGGTGCCTTGCCACCGCGTAATTGGCACTGATGGTTCGCTTACAGGTTACGCCGGCGGTTTGTGGCGAAAAAAGTGGTTGCTCGAACACGAAAATCCCACTACCCAACAAAGTCTTTTTGAGTGAGACCTTTAGATTTCTAGATTGTTAGAAATTTAGATGTATTTAATTTTAAAAACACCTGCAGTTTAGTATATTTATTTTCTAAAAATCTAACCATCTAAAAATCTTATTAGTCTAACTATCTAACCCATCAATCCCATGATCGAAAAAATTAACCTTAATCACATTCTGTTTTTAGATATAGAAACCGTTCCAGAAGAAGAACATTTTAATTCGTTGGACGACGAAATGAAGGTACTTTGGGAACACAAAACCCAATACCAACGCAAAGACGATTTCAGTCCTGAGGAGTTTTATGATCGTGCTGGAATTTGGGCTGAGTTTGGTAAAATAGTTTGTATTTCGGTAGGCTATTTTGTGATTAAAGGTGACGTTCGTAATTTTAGAGTGACTTCTTTTTTTGGAGACGAAAAGAAAATTTTGCGCGATTTTAATAATTTGTTGAACAATCATTTTAATCAAGCCCAACATATTTTGTGCGGACATAATGCCAAGGAATTTGATATTCCGTTTATGGCACGCCGTATGATTATCAATCAAATTCCGATTCCCAATAAGCTGAATTTATTTGGTAAAAAACCATGGGAAATCCCGCATTTAGACACCTTAGAGTTATGGAAATTTGGTGATTACAAGCATTTCACTTCATTAAAGTTGATGTGTAAAGTATTGGGAATTCCATCCTCAAAAGGCGATATTGATGGTAGTCAGGTGGGGCATGTTTTTTATGTAGAAAAAGACATCGACCGAATTGTAACCTACTGCGAAAAAGACACGATTGCTGTTGCGCAAATTTTTCTTCGGTTACGCAGAGAGGACTTGTTGATTGAAGACGAAATTATTCATGTATAACTAAATTATTTTTATGAATACGCCTAAACAAATAGCCCAACATTTTAGAGAAGTTCATTTTGGAGGCAATTGGACTTTTGTTAATTTGAAAGATACTTTGTCTGATGTTACCTGGCTGGAAGCAACGACGAAGTGCCAAGATTTCAACACGATTGCCAGCTTGTTTTTTCACATTAATTATTATGTAAATCCGGTAGCAAAGGTGTTGCAAGGCGAGCCATTGAACGCAAGCGATAAATTCAGTTTTGATTGTCCAAGAATTACTTCTCAGGAAGAATGGGAGAATTTAGTTCAAAAGGCATTAGACGAAGCAGAACGTTTTGCACAAAAAATTGAAAAATTGGAGGAATCGAAATTATATGAAGTGTTCACAGAAGAAAAATACGGAAATTATTTTAGAAATTTATTCGGAATAATAGAGCATACTCATTATCATTTGGGACAAATAGTGTTGATGAAAAAACTAATAAGACAAAAAGATAAATAACAAATTTTCCATTGTCATTGTCATTGAAATTAGAATTGCAATCGTTTTATTACATTTACAAAAAATATAAATTATGGTACTAAGTAGATTTTGGTTGGTTATTTTTATTTCATCCATCGTATTTGTTGTTTTTAGTTTATTTTCGGGTGACAATTATACAATTGATCATTTATTAAATGGGAAAAAAGACGATCCTATTTTGGTTGCCGAAAAGTATTTGGAACAAGTTCCGGCTTTTGTCAAAGACAGCATTTCTAAAGCACCTGATCAAACGATGGTAATCAATGCAGATACTACTTATGTATACGCAAACAAAACTGTTAAAATCTACAGTGGCGTTCAAAAATCAGATGGTTTATTGGCAACTTGTAAAAGTACTTTAGTGGATTTGATTTTGCCTCTTATTGCTTATTTAGCCTTCTTTTGTGGCTTGATGGAGTTATTAATTATATCGGGAGCGTCGGGTAAATTAGCCCAAATATTGAGTCCAGTCTTTGTAAAAGTTTTTCCTTCTGTTCCTGAAAATCATCCTTCTATATCGTATATGACGTTAAATTTCGCTGCTAATTTCCTTGGATTGGATTCGGCAGCCACTCCGTTCGGTTTAAAAGCAATGGAAAGTTTGCAAGAACTCAATCCCGAAAAAGACAAAGCCAGTGATGCGCAAATTATGTTCATGTGTTTGCATGCTTCAGGACTGACTTTAATTGCAACGTCCATAATTGGGTATCGTGCAGCGGCTAATGCGAGCAATCCTGCCGATGTGATGTTACCTTGTATAATCACTTCGTTTATCGGAACAATTGCAGCTTTTTTGATCGTTGGAATTAAACAAAAAATTAATTTTAAAAGCGCTTCATTAGTGGTTTCTTTAATGGTTTTAATTGCGGCTATTGTAGGTTTATTGATGTATGTAAATTCTTTGGATTTAATTGGTAAAAACTATTTCACAAGCAATCTTTCGGCCTTAATATTAGTTGCAATAATTGCTTTTACTTTGATATTTTCATTTATCAAAGAGAAAAAATTCACAGAAGCAAAAACAACCGTTTTTGAATCCTTTGTGGTTGGAGCCAATAACGGAATAAAAACAGGAGTAGTTATTTTCCCTTATGTTTTAGCCATGTTGGTAGCGATTTCGTTATTTAGAAACAGCGGTTTATTTGAAATCATCAGTAATTGGATTGCTTTTATTTTCTCTAATATGGGAGTTAGTAAAGAAATCACAGATGCACTTCCTGTAGCAATGCTTAGACCATTTAGTTCGGCTGGATCGCGTGGATTTTTAATTGATTCTATGAATACTTTTGGTGCGGATTCCCTGACGGGACGTTTGAGCAGTATTTTTCAATGTAGTGCCGAAAGTACTTTTTACGTAATTGCGGTTTATTTTGGCTCTGTCAATATTAAAAACACACGTTATGCACTTGGCACGATGCTTTTGGTAGATGTAATTTGCGTCATTACAGCCATTTTTGTGGCGAGTTGGTTTTTTTAAAACTACAATCCTGCAAGGTTTTTAAAACCTTGTAGGTATAAAAAATATCCAATGAAATTAGAAGTTTTAGAAAACGACAAGTTCTATCACATTTATAATCGCGGTATAAATGGCGTAACTATCTTTGCTTCTGATGAAAACAAACGTTATTTTTTAAAACTCTATTTAAAATATTTAGAAAATAAAGCAGATACTTTTGCCTATTGTTTAATGGATAATCATTTTCATTTTGTAATACGGGTTATTAAAGAAGAAGAAATCACCCAAGCACTGTCTAATTTATTCAATCCTTATGCGAAAGCATTTAATAAACAATCTGACAGAACAGGAAGTTTATTCGAAAAGCATTTTAAAAGAATACAAATTGAAAGTCAAACGTACTTGACCAATTTAATTCAATATGTGCATCTCAATCCTCAACATCACTTAGATATTGATTACAGAAGTTTTTCTTTTTCATCGTATCAATCAATAGTTTCGGACAAACCAACTAAATTAGTAAGAGAAGAAGTTCTCACTTATTTCGGAGGAGTTGAAAATTTCATTTATAGTCACGATTTTAAAAGTGAAATAGTGTCAGAAAAATTTACTTTTGAGTAGAAGATTATTCACCTGTAAGGTCTTTTTTGACTTTGTAAAAATAAATTTCAAAACACAATAAACAAACCTACAAGGTTTTGGAAACCTTGCAGGTTATTCGTAATTTTACTCTTCTAAAAATTCATTAAATGGACTTTATATATCAAGACCCGTATCCAATTTTAAAAGACGATACGCAATACAAAAAAATTAGTTCCGACTTTGTACAAGTTGAACAATTAGGCAATAGAGAAATTCTAACCGTTGATCCAAAAGGATTAGAATTGTTAGCGCAAGAAGCCATGAACGATGTTTCGTTTATGTTGCGTACAGCACATTTACAAAAACTAAATAACATATTGAACGACCCTGAAGCGACGGATAACGATCGTTTTGTAGCTTACAATTTATTGCAAAATGCAGTTGTAGCTGTAGAAGGGCAGTTGCCATCGTGTCAAGATACCGGAACAGCGATTGTCATGGCTAAAAAAGGTGAAAATGTATATACAGGTGCCGATGATGCCGAATGGTTGTCGAAAGGAATTTTCAATACCTACCAAAATAAGAATTTACGTTACTCGCAAATTGTTCCGATTTCGATGTTTGAAGAAAAAAATTCAGGATCGAATTTACCGGCGCAAATTGATATTTATGCTAAAAAAGGAGCATCTTATGAGTTTTTATTTTTAGCAAAAGGAGGAGGTTCGGCGAACAAAACGTTTTTGTACCAACAAACAAAATCGTTGTTAAACGACAAATCGATGGAGACGTTCATTCGTCAAAAAATCAAAGATTTGGGTACCTCGGCTTGTCCGCCGTACCATTTGGCTTTAGTGATTGGAGGCACCTCTGCCGAAGCGAATTTGGCAGCCGTTAAAAAAGCCTCTGCGGGGTATTTCGATAATTTACCCACTTCTGGAAACATGGCAGGTCAAGCTTTTCGTGATTTAGAATGGGAGAAAAAAGTACTAGAATTTTGCCAAGAAAGTTCCATTGGAGCGCAATTTGGCGGAAAATATTTTGCTCACGATGTACGAGTAATTCGTTTGCCACGTCACGCTGCTTCTTGTCCTGTTGGATTGGGAGTGTCTTGTTCGGCAGACAGAAATATCAAAGGAAAAATTACCAAAGACGGTATTTTCCTAGAGCAATTGGAAACCAATCCAAAACAATTTTTACCGGCTACGCCACCGCATTTGGAAGCGCCAGTTGAGGTAGATTTGAATCGACCAATGAAGGATATTTTAGCTGATTTGTCGCAATACCCAATCAAAACGCGTTTGAAATTAAACGGAACCTTGATTGTTGCCCGTGATATCGCTCACGCCAAAATCAAAGAATTGTTAGATGCGGGTAAACCAATGCCGGAGTACTTTAAAAACCATCCAATTTATTACGCAGGACCTGCAAAAACCCCAGACGGAATGGCATCAGGAAGTTTTGGTCCTACCACCGCAGGCCGTATGGATGTGTATGTGGAAGAGTTCCAAAAAGCAGGCGGAAGCATGATTATGTTAGCCAAAGGAAACCGTACCAAACAAGTTATGGATGCTTGTAAAACGCATGGCGGATTCTATTTAGGTTCTATTGGAGGACCAGCTGCTATTTTGGCACAAGACAACATCTTGAAAGTAGAAGTAGTGGATTTTGAAGAATTGGGTATGGAAGCGGTGCGTAAAATCACCGTGAAAGATTTCCCTGCCTTCATTATTACTGATGATAAAGGAAACGATTTTTTCGAGAATTTGTAATGTAATAAGACCTAACCTGCAAGTCCCGACGCTTCGGGATCAAAACCTTGTAGGTTTAAAATACAAAACCTGCAAAGCATAATTGCCTTGCAGGTTTTTTTGTGTCTTTGTCATGCTGAACTCGTTTCAGCATCTAACTTAGATTCCCAAACATCTTGATGCTTGTTAACGGAATGAAAATCAAATAAAAATTATTTTTTTGGGCGTTAGCCGGGCTGTACGCTGTATCTTTTAGTTCGGGCTTCGAGAGCCTCAGCCCCCGCACTAAAAAGGATGCCGCTTCCATCCCTAACGCGGTCTGTTTTGAAGGAGACGTTTTCATATAAAACCCTAAAATGGATAACAGCTATTTTTTATACTCCTCTTTTTTAAAAGTTCTTACAGTATCGAGTTGTCCCATTTCATTATAAAAATACCAATCTCCTATATAATACCAATGGTCTTCTATCTCAGTATGGTCTAGTTGGGTATGGCCTCTTTTCATGATTTTTCCATTGGGATAATAGAAAGTCAACCGGGAAGTATTGAGGTGGTATTTTTCTTTTTTAACTAATATTCCTTTGCGGTAGTGTTTCCAAGTGCCTACTTCGTTGCCTTTACGATAACGCCCTTTGATAGTGTATATTTCATCAAGAGTGTCAGTAGTAATCCATTTACCCACTCGATTATGATTGACAATTTGATTGGTTTTGCAGGATAGCAGAGAACTTACAATAACCACTGATAAGAGGAGTTTACGAAGCATAGGTTTTGGGTTGTCAGGATATAGGTATCTTAATAAGTGCCATGCAAAAGGATTAATTTTGTTTATTTCTGTTCGCTCTGTACTGTGATGTATTTAATAATATGTAATTTCTCTTTTACAGACATTGTAAAGTTTACCTGCTGAATTGTAACATTTTTGTTCAATCCAATTTTTCTTCCTATCATAGACATATCCATACCAACCAGTCAATTTCTGTTCTTTATTAAATATTTTTATTACATTTCCATGTTCATCGTATTTGTAAAATTTATTTATCTTAAACCTGTACTTTTTATCTTCATTCATTTCGAAAATATAATTGCGTGATTTATTATCATAACGCAGAATTCTTAAGTCTAAAATTGAATCTTTATCTTCATAATTTTCATATCTAACCAATCGGTTACGTTTATCGTAAACAAATTTTATTTTCCTTTGAAATGAACTATCAGAATTAGCAGTAGTTAATAATTCAAGATCTTTAATTTGAGAATATTTATAATACAACACATGATAATCTTTATGGTAATACTTTATTAAAGTATTGTTTTTATTATAGGTGTAATTCCAAGATGAAGTATCGCCATATTTTTTTGAATCTCTGAACTCCCGAATAATTCTATTTCTTTTATCATAACTATAGGTCCATATGGCCGAAACTGAAATTGAATCTTTTAAATCAAAACTTAATTCAACTTTTTTTTCTAAATATCCTAATCTATTAAATGTAGAAATATTATTCTTCATGCTCAGAAAATCAAATGTTTTCAAAACATAAGCCGAATCATTTGTGTTATGTAGGGCTTCATATACTATATACTTAACATCTTTAACATTTCCATTGAGTTTGTGCCTTTTTAGATCATTCATATGGAATCGTTCTCGCATCTGACCATTGCAAAGTGAAATATAAAATGTAAATGCAAAGATGAATATTTTTCGAATAATCATAATATGGTTGCTAATAAGCGCGCGCTTTTCACCATTGTAAAATTGTAAAAAGTCTAAGTTGGTCCATGATAGGCCCGCTTGTTGTGTCAAAATGCACCAACTCCTTGATTTACACATGTTATTTGAATAAGTGTTTAAATAGATATGTTTTTATTTTCAATAAATCTGTAAAGGGAATTTGATTTGGGGTCAAATGCAGTTACAGGGGCTTTTCAAATGTAAGAATTTTTAATGTGAAAATGAACTAATGTGAAAATTTAAAAATTCTGTGTTTTCTTTGTTGAATCTTATTTTTCAGCATATTCTTATGTTTCCAGAAGGCTAATTGAATTTTGAAATTGAAATTGATTGGTGCAATTGCAGCAAGTACATTAGTCGATTATCATCTCAGGAATCTCTCCCTCAATGATTAATGTAGCTTCGGTTGATGCAATAATATGTTCAACACTCACGCCTGGTGCGCGTTCCAATAGTTTAAATCCTTTTGGAGTAACTTCCATTACGGCTAACTCGGTAACTACTTTTTTGACACAACCCACGCCGGTAAGTGGCAGAGTACATTTTTTAAGGATTTTGCTTTCTCCCGCCTTGTTAACGTGCATCATGGCTACGATAATATTTTCGGCAGAGGCAACTAAATCCATGGCGCCACCCATTCCCTTAACCATTTTACCTGGGATTTTCCAGTTGGCTATATCGCCGTTTTCAGCCACTTCCATAGCGCCAAGGATAGTTAAATCGACATGTTGTCCACGAATCATTCCAAAACTCATTGCCGAGTCAAAAAAGCTCGCTCCGGGAAGTGTGGTGATGGTTTGTTTACCTGCGTTGATTAAATCAGCATCTTCTTCGCCTTCAAAAGGGAAAGGTCCCATGCCTAAAACACCATTCTCCGACTGAAATTCAACCGAGATATCGTTACGAACATAATTCGCCACCAAGGTTGGAATTCCAATTCCTAAGTTGACATAAAAGCCGTCTTTGACTTCTTGTGCGATGCGCTTGGCAATATCTTCTTTTGTTAACATGGCATTAATGTATCAATTTATCAATTAATTAATGTAGCAACGGGTTTAAGTTACCTCGTTTTACTAGTCGCAATTATTTTGTATGTGATTAATGAAATTTCTTTAATTTTTTGTTTTAAATTTTCATTAAATGGGTATGATTTTGCTTTTTCGCAAAGGATCAACCAATATTTTGTTTCTTCAATTTCTTTAGCTGCGATTTTCATCTTGTGAATGAAATCAGCTTTACTTTCCGCATTTTGAGCTTCATGAATATTGGCGCCAATACTTGTTCCAGACTTTAATAATTGGTTTGCAATTACATATTTTCTTTTCTCTTCTAGGATTTCGCAATAGCTAATAATGTCTAAAGAGAAATCAATTGATTTATTTAAAATTATATTTTCAGGGGGCATAATTGGTATATTTTTAAATTAATTCATTGCTACATTTTTTTTCTAGTAGTTCTTTGTTCAATTCTCTTCTCAAACTTTACTCCTTGAAAAATGCGTTGCACGAAGATGCCTGGAATATGAATTTGATTAGGATCTAAAGTGCCTGCTTCGACTAATTCTTCAACTTCAGCGATGGTAATTATTGCAGCACCTGCCATACTCGGATTAAAGTTGCGTGCTGTTCCTTTGAAAATAAGATTCCCTGCGGTGTCGCCTTTCCAAGCTTTAACAATAGCAAAATCAGCTTGAAAAGCGTGTTCTAAAACGTGCATTTTTCCGTTGAATTCTCGGGTTTCTTTGCCAATAGCCACTTCGGTTCCAAAGCCAGCAGGTGTGAAAAAAGCCGGAATTCCGGTTTGTGCTGCGCGGCAACGTTCGGCTAATGTTCCTTGTGGAATCAGTTCTACTTCGAGTTCGCCTGATAGCATTTGGCGTTCAAATTCGGCATTTTCTCCCACATAGGAAGAAATCATCTTTTTGATTTGTTTGTGTTGTAATAATAAACCTAAGCCAAAGTCATCAACACCTGCGTTATTGGAAATACAAGTGAGGTTTTTAGTTTGTTTTTGAACTAGTTCCGCAATAGCATTTTCGGGAATGCCGCATAATCCGAAGCCACCCAACATAAGGGTCATATTGTCTTCAATTCCTTGAAGGGCTTCTTGTACGGAGGATACTTTTTTATTAATCATGTTTTTTGGTATTAGGTCATGAAATGAAAAACAGTATTGTAGAGTTGGTTCGTCTAATTGCAATAACAGCTCCTAGCCCTGACAGCAACGGCATCCTTTAGTAGGGGCTGAGGTACTCGAAGCCGCTACTAAAGATACAGTGTATGGCAGGAAATAGCTCCTGATATAGAAACTATAATTCGAATTCTTCGGTGCTTTGTTCTGTGTCGGTAGAGTCTTTCACTACCGCAGCAGGTCTAGAATAACAGTCTACTTTTATACCAAGATTTGCGGGTCTATCAAAATCTTCTTTAGATACATTTAAGGTTTCGTCTTCGTAACATTTTTTCATGAAATAACCCCAAACTGGTAGGGCAGCTGTTGCTCCTTGACCATAGGTTAAACTTCTAAAACGTGCCGAACGGTCTTCGCAACCTACCCAAACTCCGGTAACAAGATTAGGAACCATTCCCATAAACCAACCATCTGATTGATTTTGAGTCGTTCCTGTTTTACCAGCAATTGGGTTTTTAAACATGTATGGATAGCCTGTCCAACGGTTGTCTCCGTTTCCACCACCTTCGGTGCGTAAACGTTCTCCAGATCCACCTTCGGTTACACCTTCTAATAATTTAATTACGGCAAAGGCAATGTCTTTGTTCAATACATCGTGCGACTCAGGAACTGGTTCGTACAATACAACGCCGCTTTTATCTTCGATTTTTCTTAAAAATTGCGGTTTAACATACACTCCTTGATTCGCAAATGTGCTGTAAGCGGCAACCATATCTTGTACTGTAATTTCAACAGCTCCAAGAGCAATAGAAGGTTGTGCAGGAATTTCAGAGGTTACTCCTAATTTATGAGTTAATTCTACTACAGCTTCCGGACCGGTTTTATCAATTAATTTGGCTGAAACAGTATTAATCGAATTAGCCAAAGCTCTTTTTAAAGTGACCATCCCTCTGTATTTATTATCAGAGTTTCGTGGTTCCCAATCTTCGGTTACATTGTGTTCTCCTTTGCGAATCATAAAGGGTCCGTCCAAAATAGAATCGCAAGGCGACATATTTAATTGTTCGATAGCTGTAGCGTACACAAATGGTTTAAAAGTTGAACCTACTTGTCTTGCTCCTTGCCCTACGTGGTCGTACTGGAAGTATTTGTAATTGATTCCGCCTACCCAAGCTTTGATGTTACCTGTTTGAGGTTCCATCGCCATTAAGCCCGATTGAAGGAAGTGTTTGTAATATCGAATGGAATCCAAAGGCGTCATAATCGTGTCTCTTTCTCCTTTCCAAGTGAAGACCTTCATCTTGGTTTTTTGTTTGAAAGATGCTATTATTTCTTCTTCGCTTTTATCGTTCGATTCCATAATGTTCCAACGAGATGAAGCCTTCATGGCTTTTTTCATGATGCGGTCGGTTTCTGCTTCAGAAATGTTAACAAACGGAGCATTTTTATTGTCTTTGGCTTGGTCAAAAAATTCTTCCTGCATATTAGCCATGTGCGCCTCTACCGCTTCTTCAGCATACAATTGCATACGCGAATCAATAGTAGTGTAAATACGCAAACCGTCTTTGTAAATATTATAATCAGATCCGTCAGGTTTTTTATTTTCTTCTACCCATTTTTTCATGTATTCTCTCAAATACTCTCTGAAATAAGTAGCAGTTCCGTCTTTATGACTTTCTAATTTGAAGTTCAATTTGATAGGTAAACTTTGTAATTTTAGTTTTTGAGCTTCGGTAATGATTTCCGCTTTTTCCATTTGCTTCAACACTACATTACGGCGATTAAAAACTCCCTCAGGGTTTTTTACAGGATTGTAAAGCCCTGAATTTTTAAACATCCCTACTAAAATTGCAGACTCTGAAATAGTCAATTCTTTAGGTTCTTTCGAAAAATAGGTTTTGGCTGCCGAGTTGACTCCTACAGAATTATTTCCAAAATCATACACATTGCAATACATAGCAATGATTTCGTTTTTAGTGTATTGTCTTTCTAAACGAATGGCGATAATCCATTCTTTGGCTTTTTGGATAATACGGAAAGGCAAGAATTTAGAACCTTCCCCGTGGAATAATTGTTTGGCTAATTGTTGTGTCAATGTACTCGCTCCTCCGCTAGTTCCAAAGCTTAAAATAGCTCTTAACGTTCCTCTACCATCAATTCCAGAGTGATCGTAAAAACGAGCATCTTCTGTAGCGACAAGGGCTTGAACTAAATTTTTAGGTAGGTCAGAATACTTTAACTGTGAACGGTTTTTTTCGAAATATTTACCAATGACCACGCCATCAGCAGAAATGATTTCGGTAGCTAAATTGGAATCTGGATTTTCTAAATCTTCAAAGGATGGCATTGAACCCAAAAGTCCCCAAGAAGCAAATAAGAAAAACAAGGCGATGCCTCCCATTCCATAAAAGAAATACTTCCAGAATAATTTAGAGTAATATTGAATGTCTTTTTCAGAGTCTGGAGTCTGATTTTTTTTTCGATTAATGATAGCCATAATATAACTTTCTATTCTTTATTTTCTATTCTAAAACCTACGTCTGTAATTCCTTCAAGCTCTT
>CAYWFQ010000052.1:0-13858 GCA_964457505.1 uncultured Flavobacterium sp. | reverse complement strand
AGAATTTAAAGTAATCCAATTCACTATGAATAAAAGCCAAATAGAATTTATACACTCCGTTAGATTGTAATTCATTAGCAAAAATATTACGAGAATTCTCTTTTGAAGCTAAATAGGGAATAGATACAATTGAAAATATAAATAAAGACAAATACAATCCAAGAATTTTGATTTTTTCAGAAAAAGTAGGAATAGCTTCTATGTAGTTTTTAGAATGCTTAACTATAAAATAAGTTATTGTTCCAGATATTATGAATAGTATTGTAAATAGAGGAATCACGGGATAGGATTCCATTATATTTCCAATTACTTCGTTAGTGTACACTAAATAATTTACAGCTATAAAATTGTATTTCACACCAAACTCATTCCAAAAGAAATACTCACTTAGTGAATTTTGAAGGATCAAAGTAACAAATAGAAAAATCACAAAGGAAAACAACCAGAAACGGATTGTGCTTCTATATTTTGGAAGGAATAATAACAACCCAAATAGTAGCGTTTTAAGTCCGATGAAAGCCATTCCTATTTCGGGTAAAGCACCTCCATATTCGTTTAAAATAGTATTTCCAAAAGCTACATATAAGAACAAACTAACGAGTAAGCCAAAAATAATATATCCGGATGGTTTCAGGTATTTTGAATTGGATATAAAAATCAAGTACAACCATAGTAAACCGCCTAAGACAGTAAAAACTAAAAAGTCAGAGAGTATCCCGAATGTAAAAATCTTGATTGTTTCTAAGCCCGAAAATGAAGCCTGAGTAATAGGATGGAACACTAATACAATTCTCAAAATGAAGCTTACGACTACATAAAATAAAGCTAGATTATAAAAAGGAGATAGTTTTTTTACAAAAGACATAATTGCTATTTTTTTTGCAAAAATACGGAATTTGAAAGTAACACAAACTGATTTAAAATCTCAAATCTTAATTTAAGCCTAATAGTTTATTTGTCTCTATATCATAAGCCCTATTAAAACTTAAGTTTGTCTTAATTTAATTTATAATCAAAATAAAACGGTTGGTTTTGAGTTATTTTTGTATCAATATACTCAATTAATTTATTCAATATGAAAATATTACTTCCATTTTTTCTATTATTAATTTCCTGTTTCGGTTATTCTCAAAATTGGAAAAATACTTTTGAAGAAGCTGAAAATCAGGCATTGACCGAAAACAAAAATATAGTATTGGTCTTTTCAGGATCTGATTGGTGTGCGCCTTGTATAAAATTAGACAAAACCGTTTGGCAATCTGAAGAGTTCAAAAAAGAATCAGAAACCAATTGGGTAATTTATAAAGCTGACTTTCCAAAGAAAAAAGCAAACCAATTAAGCCCTACATTAACTGAATCTAATAAACTATTAGCTAGTAAATACAATACTTCGGGTAATTTCCCTTTAGTGGTTTTAATTGATAAAAACGGAACTGTTTTAGGGATTGAAGGATATAAAAATTTTTCGGCCTCTGATTATATTAAATTAATTCATTCATTCGAAAAATAATGAAATATAACTTCGCAATTGCCTTACTAATTGTCAGTCTTAATTCTTTTGGACAAACAGAATACAAACGTAAAGTATCCATGTTAGGGAGTCCGTTTGAAATTACTGTTGTAGCCAAAGACTCTGTCGAAGGAAAACAGTTTACGGACTTAGCTATTAACGAAGTAAAACGAATCGAAAATCAAATATCCGATTGGATTCCGACTACCCAAATTTCATTGGTGAATAAAAATGCTGGAATTCAAGCCGTAAAAGTAGATTCAGAAGTATTTGAATTAGTAGCAAGAGCTATTAAAATATCTGAAATTACGGATGGTGCTTTTGATATTTCGTATGCCTCAATGGATAAAATTTGGAAGTTTGATGGCAGTATGACTGTTATGCCTACAGAAGAAGCGATTAAAAAATCGGTAGCTAAAATTGGATTTAAAAATATCGTCATGAACAAAGAAGACCAATCTATTTTTCTGAAATTACCAGGAATGAAATTAGGTCTTGGAGGAATTGGACAGGGTTATATAGCCGATAAAGTTAAAGCCGTTTTGGTGGCAAATGGATGTAATTCAGGAATTGTGAATGTTTCAGGCGATATTAATGCTTGGGGAAAGCAAATCAATCAAAAACCTTGGACGGTTGGGATTATTAATCCAATGAATAAAAATAAAGTTTTTGCCACTTTTCCTTTGGAAAATAGTTCGGTCGAAACCTCAGGAAACTATGAAAAATACGTTATATTTAATGGTATCCGATATTCACACATAATTGACCCGAGAACGGGTTATCCTTCTCAAGGGGTAGTTAGTGTTTCGGTATTTGCTAAACAGACAGAAATTGCAGATGCTTTGGCTACAGGAATTTTTGTTTTGGGTGTTGAAGTAGGGTTAGATTTAGTTAATCAATTAAAAGGAATTGAATGTATCATTGTGGATGATAAAGGAAAAATACATACATCAAAAGGAATTGATATTAAAAAATACACAAATTAAAATGATACAGAAATTAAGTTTGGTCTTGTTTGTTCTTGTATTACTGCAGTCTTGCACTAGTGTTAAAGAATATGAAAAGGAAAAAATAAACGATGTTGATATGAAATTAGTATCACGTACTGCTGAAAAATACGAAACCACCTTTCAAGTATATAGAGAAGCTGCAGCAGGTGCAAATGGTGGAAAATCAGGAGGAGGTTGTGGATGCAACTAATAATGACTGTATCAATGAAAAAATTTAGTACGATTTTATTTTTATTACTATTCGCTTGTGTTTATTCGCAAGGAAGCAAACAGCCCACGTTCAAAAAAAGAGTGTTGGAAAGTACCGAAGTAGATTTTTTGGCTAGTTATTATGTTCAAGATGGATCAAAATCTTCTGTTTCTGGGGGAATTGGATCCGAAAAACTTACCGATATTGCCTCAAACATCACGGTCGCAATGCCTTTGAATGATGATGATGTTTTGACTATTGACGCAGGTATTTCAGCCTATTCGTCAGCATCTTCAAGTAATATTAACCCCTTCAATTCATCAGGAGCTTCTGGAAGTTCTAACAATTCAGGTGCATCAGGTGGAGGTGGAGACGATGATGATAAAAAATCAACCACTAAAGCCGCAACAACTAATACAGGTTCTGGTCCTTACGGTACGCCATGGCAAGCATCTTCTGGTGCGTCAAAAAGTGATCAATTGGTTTCCGTTATGGCAAATTACAGTCACAGTAGTGATTCCAGAAGCTTTATTTGGAATGCTGATGTTTCATTTTCAAATGAATATGATTATACCTCTACAGGATTTGGAGGTGGTATTGCTGCCTTATTTAATAATAAAAACACAGAAATAAATCTAAAAGCGAATGTGTATTTAGACCAATGGCGTCCTATTTATCCAACAGAATTACATGAATATTCAAAATATGGATCTAATTTCTTAAACCAAGGTTATTTTAGTGGAGTAACTGTGTACAATGAAAATGGGGTTACAGCAACAGAAACCTATTTGCCTACTCAATTTAAGGATTTAGCCTTAACGAATAGAAATTCGTATTCAGCTTCTTTTGGTTTTTCACAAGTTGTAACTACTAAATTACAATTTTCAATATTCTTTGATGTATTGCAGCAACAGGGCTTATTATCTACGCCATACCATCGTATTTATTTTGCCGATAAAACCAACTTTTTCATTGGTCAATCGCAATACATTGCTAATTATGAAAGTACAACGAATACAGGAGTGTTTAAATTAGCCGATGATATAGAACGATTGCCTAACACTCGTTTTAAATTACCCGTTGGAGCGCGTCTAAATTATTATATCAATGAGTATTTTGTATTGCGAACATATTACAGATATTATTCAGATGACTGGGATATTACAGCGCATACTGCAAGTATTGAATTGCCAATAAAAATATCTGAAAAATTTACGGTATTCCCAACATTTCGTTATTATACTCAAACAGCATCAAAATATTATGCTCCCTATGAAAAGCATCTTTCTACAGAACAATTTTATACATCTGACCCAGATTTAGCTACCTTTGATACCAAACAATTGGGTTTTGGTATTAATTATACGGATATTTTTGCCTCGGCTAAAATTTGGCACTTCGGACTTAAGAACATCGATTTTAGATTCCATCAATACAATCGTACGGATAGACTCAAAGCCAGTATTGCCACAATTGGTTTTAAATTTATAATGCAATAAATCTATTTTTTTAAACTCATGCGCATACTACTAGTAGAAGACGAAGCCGGAATCGTTCAATTCTTACAACAAGGATTAGAAGAAGAAGGTTATGAAATTACAACTGCTTCAGACGGCGAAAAAGGTTTGGAATTGTTGCTTAATGAAAGTTATGATCTAGTTTTATTGGATTGGATGTTACCCAACTTGTCTGGATTAGAAGTTTGTAAAATTTTTAGGGAGAAAAATAAAACTACACCAATAATTTTTTTAACAGCAAAAGATACGGTTCAAGAAACTATTGAAGGATTACAAGCAGGTGCGAATGATTATATCAAAAAACCATTTAGTTTTGACGAATTAGTAGAACGAATCAAGATTCACTTTAGAAACCTTGAAGAAACAAAAAAATTATATTTAGGCCCAATAGAAATTAATCTAAGTCAACATACTGTGTCAGTTAATAATGAGCTCGTAACGTTGACACATCGCGAATTTGAATTGGTTTCTTTTTTAATCAAAAATAAAGGAAAAGTGTGTACGCGAACTCAAATTATTGAAGAAGTTTGGAACATTCATTTTGATTATGACACGGGTGTTATTGATGTTTTTATGAATTCTATTCGTAAAAAACTAAACTTAAAAAAAGAAGAAGAGTACATCAAGACTATTCGTGGAGTAGGGTACCTCGCTAACGACTAATTCATGCAACAACTTTCTTTCAAAAATAGAATCGCCTCGCATTACATCATTTCAACAGCATTACTAATTGCAGTTGTTTTTTTTGTAATTTATATTAGTGTTCATTATAGTGTTTACAGTCATGTAAATGATGATATTCAGTCCGAATCCACAAAACATTTATCGGAAATCGAAGTTAAAAACAATCAATTTAAACTTCTTCACAAAGAAGAATGGATGGAAAGAGAACACAATACTATTGATGTAAATCCTGTTTTTGTTCAATTTATTGATGCCGAAAGTCAGTTGGTTGAAAAATCACCTAATTTAAGAAATTCCAATTTATTATTTAATACACAAATTCCAGTTAATCAACTTTTTGATTACCAATTAGAAGGGAAAGCTATTCGGCAAATTCAAGTTCCAATTTATCAAAAATCTACTATTGTAGGTTATGTATTGGTGGCTATGTCGTTAGAAAACGCGTATATGGTTTTGAATGATTTATTAGAAGTTTTTTTAATTGCCTATCCCTCGGTTTTAGTAATCTTGTTTTTTGTTGCACGCTTTATTGCAGGTAGAAGTATTAAGCCAATTAGCGTAATAATGACTACTTCTAATACTATTACTAAAGACAATTTATCTTCTCGTATTGTATTGCCTAAAACAAAAGATGAATTGTATGTATTATCCAAAACAATTAATGATTTATTGGATCGTTTAGAAAATGCAATTGAGCGTGAAAAACAATTCACTTCAGACGCATCACATGAACTTAGAACACCGTTAACGGTTATAAAAGGCACTTTAGAAGTATTAATACGAAAACCTAGATCCACGCAAGAATACGAAGATAAAATCAATTTTTGTGTTACTGAAGTGGATCGTTTGAATCATTTGGTAGATCAATTATTATTGTTAGCACGATTTGAAAACCAAAAACAATCTTTAAAATTAGAGCCGGTTTATTTGAACGGAATTTTTTTAGATGCTATAGCGAGGCAAACACTTTTTATCGAATCCAAAGAAATTACTATTTCGCAGTCATTTAACGAAGATGTGTATTGTAAAACGGACAGTTACCTCGTTTCAATCATTATAAACAATTTGGTTTCCAATGCGCTAAAATATTCAAATGACAAAGGAACAATTAACATCCAGCTATTAACAACAAACAATCAAATTGAATGTGTGATATCCAATACCGGAATTGGAATTCCTGAAGCTGATTTAGATAAAATTTTTCATCCATTCTTTCGTTCAGATGCTGTAAAAAGTCAAGATATTAAAGGAATTGGTCTCGGTTTATCTATCGTGCAACGTTTGTGTTCGCTACTTTCAATTGATTTAAAAATTTCTAGTAAACAAGATATTGGCACTACAGTTTCTTTAATTTTTAAGGCAAACGCTTAAGGAGTACTTAAGTAAGTCTTAAGTATTTGTTAAGGTAAAACTTAAATTTGTATCTTACATTTGTAAGTATAAAATACGATCAAAAAATGCTTGAAAAAATTATAGCTTTTAGTTTAAAAAACAAACTCATTATTTTACTCTTCACTTTAGGAGTATTTAGTTTTGGCATCTATTCGGTTTTTCAAATCTCAATTGGAGCCGTTCCAGATGTAACCAATAATCAAGTGCAAGTAATTACTACTTCCCGAAATCTTTCTACTCAAGATATAGAGCAATTTATTACCTATCCTGTAGAAATTGAAATGGCTAATCTACCGGGAGTAAAAGAAATTAGATCTATTTCTAAATTTGGATTATCGGTGGTAACGATTGTATTCGAAGATGATTTGGGAACCTATTTACCTAGACAATTAATTGCGGAAAAGATAAAAACAGCCTCTGAAAAAATTCCAGATGGTTTTGGAACGCCAGAAATGGGACCAATCACAACAGGTTTAGGTGAAATTTATCAATATACTTTAGAAGTTAAACCCGAATTCAAAGACAATTATACTGTAGCCGACTTGAGAACCATTCAAGACTGGGTGGTAAAACGACAATTGTCTGGTATTAAAGGTGTGGTGGAAATCAATACGTGGGGAGGTTTTTTAAAACAATATGAAATTGCGATTAGTCCCGCTAGTCTAAAAGCAATGAACATTAGCATGACGGAGGTTTTTACCGCTTTGGAAAAAAACAACAGTATTGCTGGTGGAGCATACATCGAAAAAGTAAATCAAAGTTATTTCATTCGTGGAGAAGGAAAAGTAAAATCTTTGGAAGATATAGAAAATATTGTGGTAAAAACCGCTAATGGGATGCCGGTCTATGTTAAAAACATAGCATCTGTAAACTTTGGTCATGCCAATCGATTTGGTGCCATTACGGGTAATGGAGAAGGAGAAAAGGTATTAGGACAAGTCATGATGTTAAAAGGAGGTAACTCCAAACAAGTCATTACCGATGTTAAAAACCGTGTAGCCGAGATTCAAAAGTCATTACCAGAAGGCGTATACATCAACGGATTTTTAGAACGAAGTGAATTGGTTGGAAAAACAACATTTACAGTTGCTGAAAACTTAATTCTAGGTTGTCTTATCGTAATATTTGTAGTGGTTTTGTTATTAGGAAATTGGCGTTCAGGCCTAGTAGTAGCATCGGTTATTCCACTTTGTTTATTGTTTGCCATTTCTTTCATGAATATTTTTGGCATTGATGCTAATTTAATGAGTTTAGGAGCCATTGATTTTGGAATTATCATCGATGGGGCGGTAATTATTGTTGAATTTATTGCATTCCAAATTGCTAGTAAATCGGCAAATTTAGTTGGATTATCCAAAGAAGACCAACAAGTAGAAATTGACCAAATTACTTTTAAAAGTGCCTCTAAAATGATGAATTCAGCTGTTTTTGGACAGTTGATTATTCTGATCGTTTTTATTCCAATTTTATCTTTATCGGGAATTGAAGGCAAAATGTTCAAACCAATGGCAATGACATTTAGTTTTGCCTTATTAGGTGCAATGCTTTTTTGCTTTACGTATGTGCCAGTGGTAGCTTCTTTATTTTTAAAACCGAATGAAGAAAATCCAAATTCATTTTCTCATAAATTGATTCAAAAATTCAACTCATGGTATTTACCCATAATTACTTGGGCATTGGCAAACACCAAAAAAGTCTTGTACGGTGCGTTAGGTTTATTAATTTTTTCTATTGTTTTATTTACCACAATGGGAGGTGAATTTATTCCTACTTTGGATGAAGGTGATTTTGTTATTCAACCCGTTCTAAAAACAGGAACTTCTTTAACTAAAACAATTGCAACGACTACAAAGATTGAAAAAATAATCTTGAAAAACTTCCCTGAAGTTACGCAAGTAGTAAGTAGGATAGGAGCAGCCGAAGTTCCTACGGACCCGATGTCTATGGAAGAAAGTGATATAATCGTTAAATTAAAACCCAAATCAGAATGGGTTTCTGCAGAATCGAAGGACGAATTAGCCGATAAAATTAAATCAGCTTTAGAAGCTCAAATTCCGAATATGGAAATTGAATTTACTCAACCTATCGAAATGCGTTTTAACGAATTGGTTTCTGGAACACGTTCGGATGTGGCGGTGAAAATATTTGGAGAAAACTTAGATATCTTGGCACAAAAAGCCAACGAAATTGAACCGGCTATCAAAAATGTGGAGGGTGCGTCGGATATAATTATCGAAAAAACGGAAGGTTTGCCCCAAATGGCGATACAATACGATCGCTCTAAAATAGCCCGTTACGGATTGAATATTGCCGATTTGAATGAAATGATTGCTCTGAGCTTTGCTGGAAAAACTGTTGGAAACGTATTTGAAGGTGAAAAACGTTTTGATATGGTAGTGCGATTGAATGAAACCAATCGACATGATATTGAAGACTTAAAAAAACTATATGTAACCACTCCGGCTGGTCAACAAATTCCGTTGGATGAATTAGCAACCATTGAATATACACAAGGACCTGCTAAAATTTCAAGGGATAATACCAATAGAAGAATTGTGGTTGGGATTAATGTTAGAAACCGCGATTTACAAAGCGTGGTTACAGATATACAAAAGATTGTTGCCGCTAAAGTTAAACTTCCAGCAGGCTATTATGTAAAATATGGAGGTCAATTTGAAAACTTACAAAGCGCTAAAGCTCGTTTATTAATTGCAGTACCAATCGCCTTGTTTCTAATTTTCATCTTATTGTATTTTGCCTTTGGTTCGATCAAAGAAGCGTTGATGGTTTATTCTGCTATTCCGTTGTCAGCAGTTGGTGGAATTTTATTTTTATGGATTCGCGATTTGCCTTTTAGTATTTCGGCAGGTGTTGGATTTATTGCATTATTTGGAATTGCTGTGCTTAACGGAATCGTTTTAATTGAACATTTTAAAGAACTCAAACATCACGGGATGAAAGATATGGACGAATTAATTTTAAAAGGAACTACAGATCGTTTACGTCCAGTATTATTGACTGCTGCTGCTGCTGCCTTAGGTTTTTTACCCATGGCTATTTCATCATCGGCAGGTGCTGAAGTCCAACGTCCATTAGCGACAGTCGTAATTGGTGGTTTATTTACAGCAACCATTTTAACTATGATTGTTTTGCCTATTTTATTCAAAGTATTTGACGGAAAAGAATTCAGAAAACCTAAATTTAAAATGCATACTAAATCAACGTATCTGCTATTGTTTTTATTGAGTTCTACTTTTTTAATAGCACAAAATCAGCCAACTGAACGAGAACAAATTATTACATTAGCTATACAAAACAATAAAGAAATCAAAGCGGCATTGTTGCAATTAGAAAAAGTAAAAGCGGCAATAAAAACCGCTTATTCGTTTGATAAAACCAATGTGTATTATAGTTACGATCAGAATAACTTAGCTTTAAATAACGAGCCTTTACGCGTTTTTGGAATCCAACACCGTTTTGATTTTCCAACTGTGTATGGAGCCAAGAAAAAAGTCCTGGAATCAGAATTAGATAAAGAAATAGCCCATTTTGAATTGCAAAAAAACAAACTAACTCTTGCTATTTCTAAAGTCTATGAACACATTGTGTATTTGCAAAATCAAGAAAACCGTTATGCTTACTTAGATAGTTTGTACCAAAATTTTTCTAAAGCTAGCAATCGCCGTTTTGAATTAGGCGAAACTAACTATTTAGAAAAGATTACGGCTCAAGCCAAAGCGGGACAAATACAAACTAAGAAATCTCAAATTGAGAAAGATAAAATTGCGCAATATGAATTGTTGAATAGTTTGGTTCAATCCGACACCAAAATAACTATTTTGAATACTAAAATGATTCCACTAACTATTGTATTAAGTAGTTCAGGAAAAGATTCACATGTAGCTTATTTAGAAAGAGTTACTGAAAACTGTAAAAAACAAATATCGTTTCAAAAACAACTTTGGTTGCCGGATATCAATCTAGATTATTTTAAAGGTAGAAACAATGGATTGTCGCAGTCTTTGTATGGTTTTCAAGTTGGCTTAGCTATTCCTATTTTATTTTCAGGTACATCTTCTAAAATTAAAATGGCACAATTGGATTTGAAAAGTTGGGAACAACAAAAACAAAATGAAGAACAAAAAATGGTTCAATACCTGAGCCAAAAAGAAAGTGAGCTAGCCAAATACCAAGAAGCTATTAATTATTACAATCAATTTGGTAAAAAATTAGCTGATGAAATTCTAAAAGTGGCGAATTTGAGTTACAAAAATGGAGAAATTGATTTCTTTCAATACATTCAAAGTTTAGAAAATGTAACGACTATTCAAGTCGATTATTTGGATACGTTGTTGCAATACAACAACACACAATTGGAATTATATTACCCTAATTTTTAATCTGTTAATTATGAAAAAAATACTATATACACTTGCATTAACAACTATTCTTATTGGTTGTAAAGAAACTAAAACCGAAGCAACATATCCAAAAGATGATGGTTTAATTCATGTAACTGAAGCCCAATTCAAATCAGTTGGAATGCTTGTTGAAAATCCTTCGGAAGAGGATTTTGATGTAACTATAAAAACCTCAGGCAAAATTGACGTACCACCACAAAATAGAGCGCAAGTAACCACTTTTATTGGGGGCTATGTAAAATCAACAAAACTGTTAGTCGGCGATAAAGTTTACAAAGGTCAAGCATTGGTCACATTAGAAAGTGCTGAGTACTTAGATATTCAAAAAGAGTATTTGGAGATTGCAGAACAAATTAAGTATTTAAAATCCGAATATGAGCGTCAAAAAATGTTGTTTGATGAAAAAATTAGTTCTCAAAAAAATTACTTAAAATCTGAAAGCGAATACCGAAGAGCAAAAGGTATGTACCAAAGTTTACGTGAGAAATTACTTTTACTAAAAATTAATCCAGCTAATGTCGAAAAAGGCAAGTTAACCTCTACTGTTACTATTTCATCACCTATTTCAGGGGATATAGTAGTGATGAATGCCAACGTAGGAATGTATATTGCTCCTTCAGATGTTATTCTTGAAATTGTAGATACTCAACATTTACATTTGGAATTAGCGGTCTTTGAAAAAGATATTTTAAAAGTAAAAATTGGACAAAGCATTAATTTTTCAGTTCCAGAAGCCTCTAAAGAAGTATTTCCTGCAGAAGTACATTTGGTTGGAAAATCAATTGAAGGGAACGATAGAACAATCAATGTTCATGGTCATTTAGACGAATCTATCAAGCAAAAATTATTGACAGGAATGTTTGTAGAAGCCAATATTGTAGTTAGTGCTAAAAAAGGATTGGCAATATCTTCTGAAGCATTAGTTAGTGAAAACAATAAAAATTTCGTACTTTTATTAGAAAGCGCAAAAAACAATTCCTATTCATTCAAAAAAGTAGCTGTTGCCATTGGAGAAAAAAATAAAGATTTTGTTGAGATTCTTCCCAATAGTGCAATTAAAGCTTCCTCAAAAATTTTAACCAAGGGGACTTTTGATATCGTTAATTAAATAATTTATGGATGTAGCCAAACTAAAGAAACAATTACAAGTCGAAGTAGACACTGCTTTTTTGTACGACAGCATTGCTGCCATTCAATCCGATGTTAATCTAACTCGTGTTTTACATAGTCTTGCCGATATTGAAAAAGGACATGCTAAACACATGTTAGAAAAGGTAAAAACTTTAGATTCTAATTATGAAATGCCATTGCCTTCTTCTAAAGCGAAGTTTCAATTGAAAGTTGGAAAGCTTTTTGGTTATAGTTCTATCATTAGTAGTTTATCCAATATTGAAAAGCAGTTTGCGGTTAATACCATCAAAAATAAAATTGAACAAGGAGAAAAACTTACTGGTTTTGAACACAATCATTTGCAAATTATTGAAGCCGTTAATAATAACGAAGCTTTAAATGTTTCAGGAGGATTGTTATCCAAGTTTGAAAGTCGTCATAAATCTGTTGGAGGGAATGCCTTACGTGCAGCCGTTTTAGGATCTAATGATGGTTTGGTTTCCAATATGAGTTTAGTAATGGGAGTAGCAGGAGCTGCAGTTTCCAATAATACAATTCTCTTAACTGGAATTGCGGGACTTTTAGCTGGTGCCATTTCAATGGCTTTGGGCGAATGGCTTTCGGTACAAAGTTCAAGAGAATTGAACCAACGCCAAATCGAATTAGAGACTGAAGAATTAGAAGCTTCACCCGAAGAAGAGAAAAAAGAATTGGTGTTATTATACCAAGCCAAAGGAATGAGTGTTATTGATGCTCAAAAATTAGCTGATAAAGCTTTTGAAAGTCCAGAAACTGCTATTGACGCTATTATTACAGAAGAATTAGGAATTGATAAAGAAGAACTCGGAGGTTCGGCTTGGGAAGCAGCAATCGCTTCTTTTGTACTTTTTTCGATAGGCGCTATTATTCCGCTATATCCATTTATATTTTTAGAAGGAAACAACGCCATTTTATTAAGTGTTGCGAGTAGTGTAGTAGGGCTTTTTGGAATTGGAGCCGCCATTACTTTATTAACTGGAAAAAGCGTTTTATTTTCAGGATTTAGACAAGTCGCTTTCGGACTTGCTGCAGCAGCTGTTACTTATGGTATAGGTAGTTTGATTGGAGTTTCATTGGCAAATTAATTAACAAAACAAAATTTAATATTATGAACGATGCACATTTACACATGGTGGTTAACCATTTTCCAATTATCGGAACCATTTTAGCGATTGGTATTTTAACGGCAGGGTTATTAAACAAAAATCAATCAATAATCAATACAGCTTATGTGTTATTTATTATTGGAGCTGTTTTTGGAATTCTTAGTATGAATACCGGAGAAGGAGCAGAAGAACTAGTAGAAGATATGCCAGGTATTGGTTGGAAAATCATTCATGATCATGAAGAATTGGCAGAAAAAATGGCGTTACTACTTGATATTCTAGGTATTCTATCTGTAATTGGTTTTTATTTTCAATACAAAAGAAATCCAAATCAGAAATTAGTATCCTATCTTATTTTGATACTAGGTATTGCAAGTTTGTTTGTGATTCAAAAAGTCGGAACTTCTGGAGGTGAAATTCGCCATTCAGAAATTCGAAATGATAACAATACTACCAATAATTTAAAAGAAGATGACGATCACGAAGAAAAGTAATTTTTATTATAGCAATCATTCGTTATTTTTATTAGTATTACAAAAATAAATATTGCATTTAGTTTAGATATATGCTTTTTATTACATGTATTTTTAATTTATTCGTAATAAACCAATTGTTATATTAATTTATTATTCACTATATCGTTTTCGTAATTAAATTTTATTAATTTTGATTTTACTACTTTGATTATTTTTAAAATACAATAAAAGATGAAAAACATCAAAATTATTCAAGAATTACACAGTTTAGGAATTACAGGCTATCATGAAGTTTCATACAATCCTTCTTATGAAGAATTGTATCAAGCAGAAATGTCAAATAGAAGAAAAGGATATGAAAAAGGTGCGGTAACCGAATCTGGTGCTGTAGCTGTTAAAACGG
>CAYWFQ010000051.1:0-14042 GCA_964457505.1 uncultured Flavobacterium sp. | reverse complement strand
TCTGGCATTAACCACAATGGAAAATTACCCGCAGTATGCTCTAATAAAATAGCAATGAAACGCTCCATTGAACCAAAGGGTGCACGGTGAATCATTACAGGTCTATGTAATTGATCATCAGAACCTTTGTAAGTCAAATCGAAACGTTCTGGAAGGTTGTAATCTACTTGAATAGTTCCTAATTGCCATTGTCTTCCCAATGCGTCTTTGACCATGAAATCCAGTTTTGGTCCGTAGAAAGCGGCCTCGCCATATTCTACAACAGTATTTAGACCTTTATCTCTAGCGGCATTGATAATCGCATTTTCTGCTTTTTCCCAATTTTCATCGGTACCAATGTATTTGTCTCTGTTTTCTTGATCGCGTAATGAAATTTGAGCCGTAAAATTTTCAAATCCTAACGAACCAAAAACATACAATACCAAATCAATTACTTTTTTGAACTCTTCGTCCAATTGTTCTGGTGTACAGAAAATGTGTGCATCGTCTTGAGTAAATCCTCTTACACGAGTCAATCCATGTAATTCACCACTTTGTTCGTAACGGTATACCGTTCCAAATTCAGCATAACGTTTTGGTAAATCTTTGTATGACCAAGGTCGAACATTGTAAATTTCACAGTGGTGAGGACAGTTCATTGGTTTTAACAAGAACTCTTCACCTTCCGCAGGCGTATTGATGGGTTGAAAACTATCTGCACCATATTTCGCATAGTGGCCAGAAGTTACATACAATTCTTTTTGACCAATGTGAGGCGTAACCACTTGTTCGTAACCGCCTTTTTTCTGTGCTCTTTTCAAGAATTGCTCTAAACGATCTCTTAAAGCAGCTCCTTTTGGCAACCATAACGGCAAACCTTGTCCTACTTTAGTTGAAAAAGCAAATAATTCTAATTCTTTTCCTAGTTTTCTGTGGTCGCGACGTTTCGCCTCTTCTAATAATTCTAGGTATTCCGTTAAATCTTTTTGTTTTGGGAAAGAAACTCCGTAGACACGAGTTAATTGTTTGTTTTTCTCGTCACCTCTCCAATACGCACCAGCAACGCTCATTACTTTCATGGCCTTGATAATTCCAGTATTTGGAATATGACCTCCACGACATAAATCTGTGAAAGTAGAGTGGTCACAGAAAGTTATGGTGCCGTCTTCTAAATTCGAAATTAATTCGGTTTTATAGACATTGTCTTTGTATACTTCCAAAGCTTCCGCTTTTGAAACAGGACGTAATTTGAATTCGTGTTTGTCTCTTGAAATTTCCAATACGCGATCTTCAATTTTTTTGAAATCGGCATCAGTAATTTTATGATCTTCAAAATCAACATCGTAATAAAATCCGTTGGCAATTGCAGGTCCAAGAGTTAATTTAATACCTGGGTACATTTCTTCTAAAACTTGCGCCATCACGTGTGAAGTAGAGTGCCAAAATGCTTTTTTTCCTCCCTCGTCATTCCAAGTAAAAAGAACAAGACTACCATCTGTGGTTAAAGGCGTAACGGTTTCAACGGTAGTACCATTGAACGAGGCCGAAATTACATTTCTAGCCAATCCTTCGCTTATGCTTTTTGCAACATCCATTGGGGTAATCCCTGCCGCAAATTCTTTCACAGACCCATCGGGTAAAGTAATCTTAATCATTTTAAATTATTTTTAGGATTGCAAATATAGGCTATTGAAAAAACACATACAAAATATAAGTAAGGTTTGTGAGTGGTTTTTGATCGTTTTTGGTAAATAATTCGCAAATAATTTTAAAAACACAGACTTGTTTTAAAATTGACTCGAGAAGTTTCGTTACTAAAAACTATTCTTTACTTTTGCAACACACAAAAACACAACTATGTACAAACTACTTATTCGCCCAATACTTTTCTTTTTTGACCCTGAAAAAGTGCATTATTTTACTTTTTCTTTGATTCGATTAGTATCAAAAATCCCAGGTTTTTCAGCTCTTTTTCGTGCTTTGTATGAGGTGAACGATTCTCGATTAGAAACAGAAGTTTTTGGATTAAAATTTAAAAACCCAGTGGGTTTAGCGGCGGGTTTTGATAAGAATGCGGTTTTGTATAAGGAGTTGTCTAATTTCGGATTCGGATTTATTGAAATTGGTACAATCACTCCAAAAGCACAAGATGGAAATCCTAAAAAACGCTTGTTCCGTTTGAGAGAAGATAATGCAATTATTAATCGAATGGGATTCAATAATGGAGGAGTTGATGAAGCGGTATTGCGTTTGAAACAAAATAACGGAGTTTTAATTGGTGGAAATATTGGAAAAAATAAAGTAACGCCTAATGAAGAAGCCACATCCGATTATGAAATTTGTTTTGAGGAACTGTTTGATTATGTAGATTATTTTGTGGTGAATGTGAGTTCGCCTAATACACCAAATTTACGTGCTTTACAAGACAAAGAACCTTTAACTGATTTGTTGCAAACTTTACAAAATAAGAATTTGGCTAAGCCAAAGCAAAAGCCCATTTTATTAAAAATTGCACCTGATTTGACCGATGAGCAATTACTTGATATTATTGATATAGTAAATGACACTAAAATAGCTGGAGTTATTGCGACTAACACTACTTTGTCTCGTGAAGGTTTGGCTTCTGAAAATAAAATTGAAACAGGTGGTTTGTCAGGAAAACCTTTGGCAAAACGTGCTACAGAAGTCATCCGATTTTTATCTGAAAAAAGCAATAAAACCTTCCCTATTATTGGTGTAGGCGGAATTCATTCTGCCGAAGATGCTATTGAAAAACTAGAAGCGGGTGCAAGTTTGGTTCAGTTGTACACAGGTTTTATTTATGAAGGACCTGCTTTAGTCAAAGCAATTAATAAAGCAATTTTAAGAAGAAAGTAATTGCTTAAGTTTGATCTTTGTAATTGATTTTTGCTATTGAAATTGCCTTTACGATTATCTTTTTTGCTACCTTTGATTGCTATGGAAACAGTAAAAATCATCGAATGTCCACGAGATGCTATGCAGGGAATAAAGACTTTTATTCCGACTGCTAACAAGGTGACTTATATTCAGTCATTGTTGCGTGTGGGGTTTGATTCGATAGATTTTGGAAGTTTTGTTTCTCCAAAAGCAATTCCGCAAATGCAAGATACAGCCGAAGTTCTGGCCCAATTGGATTTGTCACAAACTCGAAGTAAGTTGCTGGCTATCATTGCTAATACGCAAGGAGCAGCAACGGCTTGTAGTTTTTCTGAAATACAGTATTTAGGTTTTCCATTTTCTATTTCGGAGAATTTTCAAATGCGAAATACACACAAGACGATTGCTCAATCTTTAGTGAGTTTAGATGAGATTTTAAATTTGGCTGATGCCAAAAAAAAGCAAGTAATAGCTTATCTTTCAATGGGTTTTGGAAATCCGTACGGAGATCCTTGGAATACTGAAATTGTAGGGGAATGGACGGAGAAATTATCGGCAATGGGAGTTACAATTTTATCGCTTTCTGATACCATCGGAAGCTCTACTCCAGAAATGATTTCGTATTTGTTTTCTAATTTAATTCCGGCTTATCCTGAAATTGAATTTGGCGCTCATTTGCATACCACACCCGATACTTGGTTTGAAAAAATTGATTCGGCATACTATGCAGGTTGTCGCCGTTTTGATGGAGCTATTCAAGGTTTTGGCGGATGCCCAATGGCTACGAATCATTTGACAGGAAATATGCCGACTGAAAAATTACTCTCTTATTTTACGGCTCTAAAAGCCAATACTAATTTAAGTCCGATGAGTTTTGAGAGTGCGTATAATGAAGCTTCAAAAGTGTTTGGTCAATTTTATTAAAAAACAATAAATGCTTTATTCTACCGTTTTCCTTTTATAGAATTTTAATACTAAATATATGAAACGCCTCCTTAATTCCCGATTCTTAGGAATATTGTATTTAGCAATATTTTCATTTTCTTGTTCCAGTGACTTGGACTTCAATCAAACCAAAAACTTACGATTAGAACCTACCTATGTTGCTAATTTGGTTTATTTTGACATTCCAGCAAATGAGTTTGTAACCAATGGGATAGAAACGCCACAATTTATAGATCGTTCTACAGTAGATATCTTTAACAACACGTTTTTTGTTAATGATTTAGCCAAGGTTGATTTGGATTTTGAAATCAATAATACCGTTGCAAGGGCGTATATTTTAGATGTCAAATTATTTAATACTAATGGAGTTCAATTGGATACTTTTTCCATTACTGTGCCTGCTTATAATGGAACGTCTAATATAGTTACACAAAAAGAGGTTTTTCAAGGCACTCGATTGACGATATTAAAAAACACTACCCGAATTGATATGGCACTCAGAATGGCTTCGGGAACAGCTATAACAGAATCAAGTTCAGGAACCATAAAAATGCGTTCAGGTGTAACCGCTTATTTTGTGATCCAATGAGAAAAGTAGTAATCCTTTCATGTCTTTTTGTTTTGACTAATTTGGTCGCTCAAAATAAACAGTTGTTATATAATTTTACGGATATTCCTCAAACATTAATGACTAATCCGGGTGCTGACGTAAAGTACAAATGGTATGCTGGTATTCCTTTTTTATCGGGTATTTCGATGAATTTAGGTTCTAGTGGATTTTCGGCTTATGATTTGTTTGCTAACGATGGGATTGATTTTAATACCAAATTGAGGAGTATACTTTCACAAACCACACATAATGATCTATTAAGTCTGAATCAACAAATGGAATTGTTTAGTGGCGGGTTTAAAATAGGTAATAATTATGAGAATAAAGGTTATCTGTCTTTTGGTTTGTACCAAGAATTTGATTTTTTATCGTATATGCCTAAAGATATAGCTACTTTGGCTATAGATGGCAATATAAATTATATAGGTAAACGATTTGATCTTGGTGATTTAAGTGCAAAGACTGAGTTACTGTCAGTTTTACATATTGGATACCATAAAAATATTAGAGAGAATTTAATTGTAGGAGCAAGGGCGAAAATATATTCTGGTATTTTTAATGCAAGTTCAATTAATAATGCAGGATATATTTATACAAATACATCTACAGATGCCTATTATGAACAAATTGTGTATTCTAATTTACAGTTGAATACTTCCGGAATGGCACAATATAATGATACGAATAACAATAGCAATGCGGGAGCTGATGTTAAGAAAGGAATTTTATTGGGAGGAAATTTAGGGCTTGGAATGGATTTAGGATTGACGTATTATCCGCAATCCAATGTTCAAATTACAGCCAGTATTATTGATTTAGGATATATTAGTCATTCCAAAAATGTAGAAAGTTATAACTATAAAGGGTTTTATAATTACAAAGGCTTAGTTCCTAAATTTAATGGCGAAAATGCTGCTCAAGCAAATTTTCAAGAGTTTAAAGATGCCATTGTATTAGATACTTTGCAAGCAAAATATACTACTTGGCGACCAACTAAATTCAACGCGTCTGCACAATATTCATTTAACGAAGAAAGAGTGGTAGATGGTGCTTGTAATTGTGAGGGCACAGACCCTAGCATTTTTTACAAAAGTACTATTGGTGCACAATTGTTTGCAATGACCACCCCGAAATCACCTTTGATGGCACTTACCGCTTTTTATAAAAGAAATTTTTCAAAGTCATTCCAGATGAAAGCGACTTATACTGTTGATTCTTTTTCTTTTGCTAATGTAGGTCTAGGAATGTCAACGAAAGTAGGACCTGTTAACTTTTATGTTGTAGCAGATAATCTGTTGTCATATGCTGATATTTCTAAGACAAATAGTCTTTCGTTTCAATTGGGATTGAATGTGATTTTAAGGGATTAAATAGTTTTTTATGCAAACAGTAGAAATTTAAGCTAAGATTATCTATATTTGCACGCAATTTAACTACAACTTCAAATTGCAATGATCGCACACAATTCTAAGATTATCGGCGAAGGATTAACTTACGATGACGTTCTATTAGTTCCTAACTATTCTAATGTGCTTCCTCGCGAAGTAAGTATTCAATCTAAATTCTCAAGAAATATTACGTTAAACGTTCCTATCGTAGCTGCCGCTATGGATACGGTTACTGAAAGTTCTATGGCTATTGCTATGGCTCAAGAAGGCGGAATTGGAGTTTTGCATAAGAACATGACTATTGAGCAACAAGCGTCTAAAGTGCGTAAAGTAAAACGTGCAGAGTCTGGGATGATTATTGATCCTGTTACTTTGCCGTTGACTTCTACTGTTGCGGATGCTAAAAATGCGATGAAAGAATTCGGAATTGGAGGAATCCCAATTGTAGACGAACATAAAATCTTAAAAGGAATTGTTACCAATCGTGATTTGCGTTTTGAAAAAAATGGAGCGCGTCCGATTGTTGAAGTAATGACTTCGCAAAACTTAATTACTGTTGCCGAAGGTACTTCTTTGGAGCAAGCTGAAGTAGTTTTGCAAGGAAATAAAATCGAAAAATTACCTGTGATTAATGCTAAAAACGAATTAGTAGGTTTAATCACTTTTAGAGATATTACTAAATTAACTCAGAAACCTATTGCCAACAAAGACGTTTATGGACGTTTGCGTGTAGCTGCTGCTATTGGAGTTACAGGAGATGCAGTGCAAAGAGCAGAAGCTTTGGTGAAAGCTGGAGTGGATGCAATTATCATTGACACGGCTCACGGACATACGCAAGGGGTGGTGAATGTGTTAAAAGAAGTAAAAGCTAAATTTCCTCAAATTGATGTTGTTGTTGGAAACATTGCTACGCCAGAAGCGGCTAAATATTTAGTTGAAAATGGTGCTGATGGAGTAAAAGTAGGAATTGGACCAGGTTCTATTTGTACTACTCGTATCGTGGCAGGTGTTGGTTTCCCTCAATTCTCGGCGGTTTTAGAAGTTGCTGCGGCTATCAAAGGAACTGGAGTTCCAGTAATTGCAGATGGTGGGATTCGTTACACAGGAGATATTCCTAAAGCGATTGCAGCGGGAGCCGACTGTGTGATGTTAGGTTCGCTTTTAGCTGGTACCAAAGAATCTCCAGGAGAAACCATTATTTTTGAAGGAAGAAAATTCAAATCCTACCGTGGAATGGGTTCTGTTGAAGCCATGCAAGGTGGGTCTAAAGACCGTTATTTCCAAGATGTGGAAGACGATGTAAAAAAATTGGTTCCAGAAGGAATTGTGGGTCGTGTGCCTTACAAAGGAGAATTAAACGAAAGTATGTTACAATTCATTGGAGGTCTTCGTGCTGGTATGGGTTATTGCGGTGCAAAAGACATTCCAACTTTACAAGAAAACGGACGTTTTGTTCGTATTACTTCAAGCGGAATTACAGAAAGTCACCCACACAATGTGACAATTACTAAAGAAGCTCCGAATTATTCAAGATAATAAGAGTAGTTTTCAAAATAAAAAAAGGCTTAAGATATTTCTTAAGCCTTTTTTATGTTCTTAATTTTAGAATTTAAATCCCTACAAAATTACTTGGTGTAATTTGTAATAATTCCGTTTTAATAGTCTCACTAACGTCTAAAGTAGCAATAAAACTATGAATCGATTCTTTAGTAATCGCTTCGTTGGTTCTTGTTAAACCTTTCAACGCTTCGTATGGATTTGGATAGGCTTCACGACGTAAAATCGTTTGGATAGCCTCAGCCACAACTGCCCAGTTTTTCTCTAAATCCTCGTGGAATTTTGGTTCGTTAAGCAATAATTTGTTCAAACCTTTTAAAGTAGCTTCAAATGCAATAATAGTGTGACCCATGGGTACACCAATGTTTCTTAAAACAGTACTATCTGTTAAATCACGTTGCAATCTTGATATAGGCAATTTAGCCGACAAATGTTCGAAAATAGCATTGGCAATTCCTAAATTTCCTTCAGAGTTTTCAAAATCAATCGGGTTTACTTTATGTGGCATAGCCGAAGAACCAATTTCTCCCGCTTTGATTTTTTGTTTGAAATATTCCATAGACACATAGGTCCAAATATCGCGATCTAAGTCAATGATAATCGTGTTAATTCGCTTCAAGGCATCAAAAAATGCTGCAAAGTGATCGTAATGTTCAATTTGTGTAGTCGGGAAGGAGTGGTGTAATCCTAAATTAGTCTCTACAAAAGTATTTCCAAATTGTTTCCAATCGATTTGTGGATACGCTACATGATGCGCATTGTAATTTCCAGTAGCACCGCCAAATTTAGCTGCAAACGGAATATTGAATAACAAACGCATTTGCTCTTCTAAACGTTCTACAAAAACGCCAATTTCTTTTCCTAAACGTGTAGGAGAAGCCGGTTGTCCGTGAGTACGAGCTAACAAGGGAATGTCACACCACTCAGTGCTTAATTCTTTTAATTTGGATATTACACCAATTAAAGAAGGCATATATACTTTTTCAAACGCTTCCTTGGTCGAAAGCGGAATGGCAGTATTATTGATATCTTGAGAAGTCAATCCAAAATGAATGAACTCTTTGTATTCTGACAAACCTAATTTTTCAAAAGCATCTTTGATGAAATATTCTACCGCTTTTACATCGTGATTGGTTACTTTTTCCGTCTCTTTAATCCAAAGCGCATCTTCAGTAGAAAAGTTTTTGTAAATAGCACGCAAACTTTCAAACAAATTTGGATTTACATTTTTTAGTTGAGGTAAAGGCACTTCGCACAAAGCGATAAAGTATTCAATCTCAATTAAAACACGGTATTTAATTAAAGCTTCTTCAGAGAAAAAAGGAGCTAAAGAAAGGGTTTTATTTCTATATCTTCCGTCGATAGGAGAGATGGCATTCAATTCGTTTAGAGTAGTCATTTTTGTGTTGTTTTTTCGAAAGTGCAAATATAAACCTTTTTAGTATTTTTGCCTCCAAAAAAAGAGACAATGATTGATATTGATTACCTTAATTTTCTTGAAAATATTTTGACAGACAATCGAAAAGAACGCTTTTTGAATGTCTTGAAAAATAGAACCAATCATTTTACAATAGCTGTTGAAGATGTTTTTCAAATGCACAATACGAGTGCGGTAATGCGAAGCTGCGAAGTTTTTGGTATCCAAGAATTGAATGTAATTGAACAACGTTACGGAAAAAGTATTGACAAGCAAATTGCGATGGGCGCTCAAAAATGGGTGGATATTAATACTTTTGAATCACCATCGGCCTGTGTTCAAACTTTACGAAATAAAGGCTATCAAATCATTGCAACAACTCCCCACGAGAACGACTGTTTATTAGAAAATTTTGATATTTCGAAACCCAGCGCCTTATTTTTCGGAACGGAAATAGATGGATTGTCAGAAGAAATTATGCGAGAAGCCGATGGTTTCTTAAAAATTCCGATGGTAGGATTTACAGAGAGTTTGAATATCTCGGTTTCGGCTGCGATTATCATTCAGAATTTGACCAACAGACTTCGCAATTCAGATATTGATTGGCAATTATCTGAAGAAGAAATTTTAGAAAAACGATTGGCTTGGGCCAAAAATTCCATCAAAGACATCAAACGAATTGAAAAACGCTATTTTGAGGAAAATCCAAAATAGAAATGGTTCTTGAAGTTATTATTAAATTAAATTTAGTTAAAAAGCGATTTATTGGAAATAATTGTTCCAATTAATCTGTATTTTTGATTCATAAAATACCTTTTATATGAAGAAATTAGCTTTGTTTTTGACTTTTAGTCTGGTTCTTACGGTTCAAGCTCAAGACCGACCAAAATTAGTGGTTGGAATTGTTGTGGACCAAATGAAAATGGAATATTTATATCGTTTTTCAGATGATTTTTCTGCTAACGGTTTCAAGCGTATTATGAATGGCGGCTATACGTTCCACAATATGCATTATAACTATGTGCCAACTTATACCGCTCCGGGACATGCCTCAATTTATACAGGAACAACTCCTGCTACACACGGGATTGTGGGTAACGAATGGTTCAATCGTGCTACTGGAAAAGAAATGTATTGCACTGATGATGCTAGTGTAAAAACGCTGGGTGATGGAACAGATAAAGAAGGTGCCATGTCGCCTAAAAACTTGTTAAGCACTACCATTACTGATGAATTGCGCATGGCTACTAACTTCAGAGGGAAAGTGATTGGAATGAGTATTAAAGACCGTGGCGCTATTTTGCCTGCGGGCCATTTTGCTAATGGTGCCTATTGGTATAGTAAGACCGGAGCTTTTATTTCGAGTACATTTTATGGAGCTAGTTTACCTGCTTGGGTGACGGAATTTAATAACGAAAAGCGTTATATGAATTACATCAATGGCGGTTGGAATTTATTAAAACCAGTTGGTACTTATGATGAAAGTTTAGTGGATGATAATCCGTATGAGGGTAAAATAGATAAAACTACAGGCCCAGTTTTTCCGTATGATTTGAAAAAAATATACGACGAAAAAGGAGCTGATGTATTGCGTACCACTCCTTTTGGTAACGATATTTTGGCAGATTTAGCCATGAGAGCGATTGATAAAGAAAATTTAGGGAAGGATGCCATTACTGATTTCTTAACGGTAAGTTTCTCTTCTACTGATTATGTTGGACATACTTTTGGTCCCCGTTCTATGGAGTTGCAAGACACCTATTTGCGATTGGATTTAACTTTAGCTAAATTTATGACCTATTTAGATCAAACGGTTGGAAAAGATAATTATGTATTGTTTTTAACTGCGGATCATGCTGGAGCAGAGAATCCTAATTATTTGAAAGATAATAAATACAATGTCAAAAACGTCCCTTCTAAAAGTGTGGATGCTGCTTTGAGGAAATTTTCTGTAGATACTTTTGGTGCTGATGTAGTATTAAATTACTCTAATTTTAATTTGTTCTTTAATAAACCAGTATTGAAAGAAAAAGGTTTGGAATTGGCTAAAGTGAAACAAAGTTTCAAAGACTTTTTAATGACACAAGACCAAGTAAAACGAGTATATACCGAAGAAGAAATTTTAGCATCAACAGGTGATGATTATTTCTTGAGTTTTATAGCCAAAGGTTATGACCCAAAACAAAACGGTGATCTATTTATTTTGGACAAAGCAGGTTATATGGAATACATTGAAACAGGAACTACACACGGTTCACCAAATAGTTATGATACCCATGTCCCAATGCTTTTTTATGGTTGGGGAATCCAAAAAGGAAACTCTAATACCAAAAAACACATTACTCAAATTGCGCCTACGCTGTCGCAATTATTGAAAATCCCATTTACTAATGGAACCGATTCAGAAATTCTGGATGAGTTGTTTACTAAATAATATTTTCAAAAATTAGTTGAAATAAAAAATCCCGTTCGATAGAACGGGATTTTTTTGTATTAAACTGTTGCAGCGACTGGCAACGGAATTTGATTGCGTAATAAATCTTCAAACGATTCTTTGGCACGAATTAAATGACCTTTACCATTCATCCATAAAACCTCTGCAGGTTTGTATCTTGAATTGTAATTCGATGACATAGAGAAGCAGTAAGCACCTGCATTTTTGAAACAAAGAATATCACCTTCATTAATTTCGGCGATTCTTCTGTTATTGGCAAATGTATCTGTTTCACATATATAACCTACAACCGAGTAAAAACGTTCTTTTCCTTTTGGATTAGAGATATTTTCTATATGGTGTTGAGAACCATACAACATTGGACGAATTAAGTGGTTGAATCCACTATCTACTCCTGCAAAAACAGTAGAAGTAGTTTGTTTTACCACATTTACTTTCGCCAAGAAGAATCCTGCTTCACTTACCAAGAATTTACCTGGTTCGAAAATTAAAGTCAACTCTTTGCCATACTCCGTACAGAAATCGTTGAAACGTTTCGATAATTTTTTACCTAACTCTTCAATATCGGTTTCGATATCGTCTTTTTTGTAAGGTACTTTGAACCCACTTCCAAAATCTAAGAATTCTAAGTTTTTGAAATTTTTAGCGACATCAAATAAGATTTCAGCAGCATACAAGAATACTTCAATATCTAAAATATCAGATCCCGTGTGCATGTGAATCCCTACAATATTCATTTTTGTATTTTCTACAATACGAATCAAGTGAGGCAATTGGTGAATCGAAATACCAAATTTACTATCAATATGTCCAACTGAAATGTTTGTGTTTCCACCTGCCATTACGTGAGGATTGATACGAATACAAACTGGAGTTTCTGGATATTTGGTTCCAAATTGCTCTAGAATTGATAAGTTGTCAATGTTGATTTGAACTCCCATTGCAGCAACCTCTTCGATTTCTTCTAAAGAAACGCCGTTTGGAGTAAAAAATATTTTTTCAGGATCATATCCTGCGTGTAATCCTAATAATACCTCTTGAATTGAAACGGTATCTAATCCAGAACCCATATCTCTCAATAATTGAAGAATGGCTACATTCGACAATGCTTTCATAGCATAATTAATGCGAAGGGTATCTACTTTAGAAAACGCTTTTGTTAAACGGTTGTATTGCGATTGTATCTTTTCGGCATCATAAATATATAAGGGGCTACCAAATTGTTCTGCTAATTGTAATAAGTCTTTTCCTTGCATTGGATTCTAATTTTGAGCAAATTTATAGTTCTTTATTGGCACAAACAAATAAAATAAAATTGTTTAACAAAATATAACAAAATGTTTAATATTTAACAAACAATAAATTTAAATTGAATTTTATAAAAAAAATCCCTTGAAATTAATCAAGGGATTATCGGAGAGTTGTGTTGTTGGTTTAGTTATAGTGTTGGTAAATCTCCGTTTCCTTTTGTAGGTAAGTTGGTTGAACCCATTAAGAACAAATCTACTTCTCTAGCTGCCTCACGGCCTTCAGAGATAGCCCAAACAATTAACGATTGTCCTCTTCTCATGTCACCAGCGGTGAAAATGTGAGGTACATTCGTTTGGTAATTAGTTGCTTTATAGTTCGTTCTAAAATCAGTTTCGATGCCTAATTGCTCGCTTAACGTTTTTTCAGGACCTGTAAATCCAAGTGCCAATAACGCTAAATCGCAAGGCCATATTTTTTCTGAACCTTCTTTTTCAATTAGTTCTGGGCGTTGTCCTGGAACAATTTTCCATTCTACTTCTACTGTTTTTAAAGCAGTTAATTCGCCTTTATCATTGGTAATAAATTCTTTTGTATTAATCAACCAGTTTCTGTTACAACCTTCTTCGTGTGAAGACGATGTTTTCAATTGTAACGGCCAATAAGGCCATGGAGTAGATTCGCTTCTTCCAACCGGTGGTTTTGGCATAATCTCAAAATTAGTTACTGATTTAGCTCCTTGTCTGTTAGAAGTACCCACACAGTCAGAACCCGTATCACCACCACCAATAACAATGACATCTTTACCTGTTGCTACAATTTGGTCTTGAACTGATTCACCCCAAACTACTTTAGTTTGTTGTGTTAAGAATGTCATCGCTTGAACAACACCTTTGGCATCAGCCCCTTTTGTTGGTAAACCTCTTCTTTCAGTAGCTCCACCGCAAAGTACAACAGAATCAAATGCATTCAAATCATCAACGCTGAAGTTTACTCCAACGTGAACGTTTGTTTTGAAAGTGATTCCTTCTGCTTCTAAAATAGCTACACGTCTGTCGATAATTCCTTTTTCTAATTTGAAGTTTGGAATTCCGTAACGCAATAATCCCCCAATAGCATTGTCTCTTTCAAAAACGGTTACGGTATGACCGGCACGGTTTAATTGTTGCGCAGCAGCTAATCCTGCAGGTCCAGAACCTACAACAGCTACCGTTTTACCGGTACGTTGTGAAGGAACTTGTGGTTTAATCCACCCTTCAGCAAAACCTCTTTCTACAATGTTTTTTTCAATATTTTCAATAGCAACTGGTTCTTTGATAATTCCAAGTACACATGATTTTTCACATGGTGCAGGGCATAATCTTCCAGTAAATTCAGGAAAGTTATTGGTTGATTGCAAGATGGCTAAAGCGCTTTCCCATTCTTCTTGGTGTACCATGTCGTTAAAATCAGGAATTAAATTTCCTAATGGACAGGAACTGTGACAGAACGGAATACCGCAATCCATACATCTTGAACCTTGTTCTTTTATTTTTCTTTCGATAA
>CAYWFQ010000050.1:0-14157 GCA_964457505.1 uncultured Flavobacterium sp. | reverse complement strand
AAAGCGTGCAATTCAGTTGGACAAACGAAAGTAAAATCTTTTGGGTACCAAAACAATAAAACTTTTTTGTTGTTTTTTGTAGCTTCTTCAAAAATGTTGATTCTCAAATTATCTCCCATTTCAGAGATTGCGTCTACAGTGATGTTTGGGAATTTTTTTCCTACTAATGACATAGTGTTTGTTTTTAAGTTAAATAATTATAGTGCAAATATACGGTACTAATAAAGGTAGTGAAATAAATTTTAATTATTAATATTTATTAAGTAATAAGTATTTATTATTGTTTATAGGTAAATTTAATTTAAGTGTTTGATTTACAAATTTTTAATACTAACAGGAAGCTGTCCTTTACAATCTAATTTTTGAATTAATTGTGCTGCCGCTACTTCTTGAAAAACCTCAAAGTCTTGGTAAACCATTACAATTTCTTTGGCTAGAGCCATGTTAGGTAGCACTTGAAGCGCATACGGGTTCCCAAAAACATAAAGAACACAATTTTTAGACGCTACTAATTCGCCAATATACTGAAGTACTTCCGGTTCAATTTCAAATTGATTCATTGGTTTGGCTTTGGGAACAAATAATGAAATCAAAATCGTGTCATAATGGTTCAATTCGTCTTTGAAATCAATCGGTGTCTCTGCCGTAATTGAAAAAATAGGAGCAGTAATGGTTTGTGACACTTTAGAAGCAAAACCATTGTTGTAAATACTTAACTGGGCGAGTGTATTCGATTTATGCGCTTCCTCAATTCGAGATGGTATACTGTCCGTTGTGATTTTAGTCAGACAGTTTTCTGCAATTTTCCGATTCAAATGGGTGCTAATTGAAAAGTCCAAGTGGTTAGTTGTAGTGTCTGGCAATAGGTTATTAGCCTGAAGAATACCTGTTTTTTCTTTGCATTTCATTATTCTAGCAAAACTAGCCTCGATTCGTTCTGGAGTTGCATTCTTAAGTATTTCCTGAATTCCTTCGGCGACATGAACAGCAAAACATAAAACATCATTCCCGGCATTAAAAGCCTCCCATTCTAACTGTCCTTTGGTTGGATACAAATCGGAAACGCTTTTCATGTTGAGTGCATCCGAAATGACTAAGCCTTCAAACCCCAATTGGTTACGTAGTAGTTTTTCAATGATATTTTTCGACAAAGTAGCCGAAGTATTTTGGCCTTCGTTTAAAGCAGGTACAGCCAAGTGACCAATCATTATGGAGTCCACCTTGTTTTCAATTCCTTTGATAAAAGGATACAATTCGTTAGCCATCAATTGATCTAAGTCCTCATTTAAGATAGGCAATCCCAAATGCGAATCGACATTCGTATTTCCATGACCCGGAAAATGTTTCAAACAGCCTAAAATTCCAGCATCCGACATTCCTTGTAAATAAGCTGAAGCGAAAAGGGCAACTTTTTCTTTGCTTTCGCCAAAAGAACGATACCCAATTACGGGATTATTTGGATTGTTATTGATGTCTGCCAATGGTGCTAAATTGTACTGAATACCCGCGGCTTTTAAATCCAATCCAATTTGTTTTCCCACTTCGTACACCAAATCAATTTCAGATTCAGGTAAAGCACCAAGAGTAATTGCATACGGATATTGCGGTGTTTTTTCAATGCGCATGGCCAAACCCCATTCAGCATCAATACTCATTAAAAGGGGAGTAGGTGCACATTTTTGATACCGAACAATAAGCTCTTTTAATTTGGCATAACTATCATCATTGAAAATGACTTTCTGTTTGCTTTCGTAATTCGTAGCTGCACTGGCGCGACTATGGAAAAAAGTCAAACCACCAATATTGTGATTTCGAATTAACGCTTCGGTAGCTTGAATGTTTTCTTCTGTATCGTTAATAAATACTGCAGGAAAGAAAAATTGTCCTATTTTTTGTTCTAAAGTCATGATTGTCTTTACTGATTGATTTCTGATTTCTTTCCGAAATCTGCTGGAAAAATTAAAAATCGAGACAGAATTATTCCAGGAATGGTTGCCAATAATACCCAAATAAAGAAATTAGCATACCCTAAATATTCTTGAATGTATCCACTGACCATTCCAGGCAACATCATGCCTAAAGCCATGAATCCCGTAGCCAATGCATAATGTGAGGTTTTCGATTCGCCTTCTGCGACAAAAATCAAATACATCAAAAAAGCAGCAAAGCCAAATCCGTATCCGAATTGCTCAACGATAACTACCAAATAAATATAAATAGTGTTTTCAGGATGAAAATGAGAAAGTAAAATGAATCCAATAATAGGCAAGTGCATAATTAAAATCATTGGCAACATCCATTTGCCTAATCCTTGTTTAGAAATGGCAATTCCGCCTAAAGTACCGCCAATAAGCAATGCAATTACGCCAAAGGTCCCGTAGATTATACCCACATCTTCAGTAGTTAATCCCATACCACCGACTTCTTTTCCGTCGATTAAGAAAGGTGTTAACATTTTCATTAACTGAGATTCGCCTAAACGAAATAACAGAATGAATCCTAAAACCAATCCAATTTGTTTCTTTTTGAAAAAGCTAGTAAAAACAGTAGCAAAATCCTTTTGTTGTTCCGTCGAATCATCCGAAGTTTCCTTTTCAGAAATTGGAGTAGTAAATAAATTATAAAGCGTAATGGTGGCCATAAGCAAACCCACAATGATCATAGTGTACGACCAGGCTTTTGATTTATCTCCAAATTCCGTTTCGAGATACCCACCAATGATAACAATTAATCCATTTCCAGTCAGCATTGAAAGTCGGTAAAAAGTGCTTCGAATTCCTAAGAAAAAGGATTGTTGGTCTTTGGTTAATGATAGTAAATAAAACCCATCCGTAGCCACATCATTCGAGGCAGAAGCAAAAGCCGCCACCCAAAAAATAGCCAAACTCAGAAAAAAGAATTGGTTCATTGGTATTGTGAACCCTACAATTAAAAAGGCAATAGAAATGAGCAATTGCATACTTAAAAACCACTTTCGTTTAGTGCTGTGCAAGTCAATAAACGGACTCCACAACGGTTTAATTACCCAAGGAAGGTAAAGAAGACTGGTATAAATTCCGATATCTTCATTGCTGATTCCTAGGTTCTTATACATGATTACCGAAACGGAAATAATAATAGCATACGGAAAACCTGAAGCGAAGTTCAATAAGGGAATCCAAAGCCAAGGGTTTTTCTCTGCTTTCATAGTACGAGTATTAATTATTTTTCACAACTGATTTTGGAAGTTGTGTTATGATTTCTTTGCTTTCATTACCGAAATAATCGATGTAAGATAAAGCAAAATTCGATTTGTTTTCAATAGTATTGATTGGTACACGAATGGACAATCGACTGTTGTTTTTTTGAATGTAAAATTTATCAATAATGTGGCTTGGATCATCACTATTAATAGTTGAATTTGTTTCTGTTCCATAAAAAACCACATAGCGAACATTGTTGCGAGTAGGTTGTAATGAAATGACCAATTCATTTTTATCTTTTGTAATACTAGTTACTCTTGGAACATCAAACACTAATTTTTTAAAATTAGGTACAGCTGGTGGTATTGCGTGAAATTTGTATTGATTTTCAACCAATAATTGGGCAACATCCTGATTTTTATTCACTAACCATTTGGCACTAAAAAAAGCGTTTCCTTGTACATTATTAAAACTTCGAGTATAGTCAATTTGATTGGGTATTTCCAATGGAGAATCCCAACTTTTATCGGCATCGGATTTAATTTTATAAGTGCCATTACCAATATAAATAGCCGAATTCTTCGAATTTTCAGACCACCATTTTATTAGTTTTGAATAGGATGCTTTGGGATGATCCAAACTCCAATACAACTGAGGTAAAATATAATCAATCCAATTGTTTTCCATCCAAACCAATGGATCAGCAAATAAATCATCGTAATTTGTTTGGCCAGCCTGTGTATCAGAACCTTTAGGATCAACAGATTTATTGCGCCAAACACCAAAAGGACTAATTCCAAATTGCACCCACGGTTTAATTTTTTTGATACTTGTTGCAATTTGTTGAACAAAAACATTCACATTATTACGTCTCCAATCTGCTAATTCCAATCCGTTTGAATATTTGTTGAACGAATCGGTATCATTGAATTTTTCACCTTCAACGGTGTAAGGGTAAAAATAATCATCAAAGTGAATGGCATCAATATCGTATTTCTGAACCACTTCTTCCACCACTTTTGTCAAATGGTTTTGTACCTCTGGTAAAGCAGGATTGTAATAGTATTTCCCCGCATATTTTATCATCCAATCGGGATGTTTGATTAGGTCGTGTTTTTTACTAAGTATTTCAGTATTAGAACTTGAAGTGGCACGAAATGGGTTCAACCAAGCATGAAATTCAAAACCACGTTTATGGGCTTCAGTAATCATCCATTCCAAGGTGTCAAAATAAGGAGAAGGTGCTTTTCCTTCCTTACCAGTTAGATTTCTAGACCAAGGCGCTAATTCAGATGGATAAAAAGCATCACCATTACTTCGTATTTGTACGATAACGGCATTGTAATGGAGTTTTTTATACGACTCTAAAATTTCGATAAAATCCGTTTTTTGTTTATCGACGTTATCGGTATTGTTTTTAGGCCAATCAATATTCGCTACAGTAGCAATCCAGACAGCTCTGAATTCGTTTTTAGGGTAAAGTATTTTACTTTGCGCATTTGCATCCGAAGCTGAAAATAGTGTAATTAAAATCAGTAAAATAAAAGACTTATATATATTCATTGTTTTTTAATTGTGTAAAATTCAAAAGTAGTTTTTTAGCGAAGTTTATCCTATCAATTTCAATAAAATTCTAGCATTTATTTTAGTCGTTTGTAATGTTGATTATTTTAATTATTATACTTTAAAAAACAGTTTCTTTTTGTAAAAATACCATAATACAATGGACCAGAATGTAACATTTAACAATGCCCACATCAAAGAAGCGTCTTTTGAATGGTCAAAATAAGGTACAATGTAAAATTCATTCAAGTAGGTTTGAAGTCCTATTTGTTCTGGACAATGGTCTAAATTTTCCAATGAATAAGCTGGATTTGGCACTTTAATGGAAGATAATACACGAGGAATAATTCCTGAAAGAAAGAAAACAATCATCGGGTTTACTCCCCAAAACAAAATGGGAGTAGTCCATTTTTTATATCCTCGAATATCAATTAAATAATAAAAAATAGCTAAAAATAACGTGGCGCAACCAGCTGTGTAAAGCACAAAGGAACTAGTCCAAAGTGATTTATTCATTGGGAAAAATGTATCCCAAATTAGTCCCAAAATCACTAAAACGAATCCTATTATTAATAGTTTTACTGTTTTGTTATTTTTATTCAAATTTTGATTTAATATTTGCCCCACCAACAAACCAACAATTCCGTTTGCAATAGCAGGAATTGTACTAAGTATACCTTCTGGATCCCATGTTTTTGATGTTGCCCACAAGTGGTTTTCCAATAGTAAATTGTCTATCCAGCCTGCTAGATTTGTCCCTTTATCTAAATTAGCATATCCAATCCCAGGAACAGGAATTAGTGTCATTATTGCCCAATATCCTAATAATAGAATTGCAACAATACTAATTTGCGTGTTGGATTTTGTTTTTAAATAGACTAAGGAAGTGAAAAAATAGACAATCCCAATTCGTTGTAAAACTCCGGGTAATCGTACTTCTTGATAAGCTTCAATTCCACTAAAAGCAAGGAACATAAATGTCAAAAATACAATTGAGACTAAGTAGAATTTTATTTTCTGTTCAAAATTACCAAGTAATGCATAGCCTAAAATTCCGGTAATTAGGAGTTTACAAATTAATAGAGGATAACCTTCTAAATCAAATAATTCGATTTTTCCATAAAAACCTAGGAATAAACCCAGTGAGATGATTCGTAAAGAGCGAGTCAATATTTTTATAAAAGTGTCTTGATTTAACTCTTTGGTAACAATTGCTAGAGGAATTGCTGCGCCTAGAATGAAAATAAAAAAAGGAAACACTAAATCAGTAGGAGTACAGCCATTCCATTCGGCATGAAGTAGCGGAGCATAAACAGCATCCCAAGATCCAGGATTGTTTACAATGACCATCATGAAAATGGTTATTCCACGAAGCACATCAAGCGAAATAAAACGTTCTTTTTGCATAATTTATAATCTTAGTACTTGTAAATTAATTAGGGAAAGAAATTTTACCCATTGTTACGGATGGAATTCCTTTTATAATTCCAAAATTCGTTTTGCCACCTGCAACAGTTTCGTTAGCCAATACGGCAAAAAGAACTGCTTCTTTTGCGTCTCCAGTAATGCCCAAGTCGTTCGTGTTTTTAAAATGGCAAGGCACTAATTCCTTTAAAAAAGCCATTAATAAAGGATTGTGCATTCCTCCGCCTGACACATATACGGAGCAATCTGATGCCGATTGTCCACTTTGCTGGATGGCATATATAATGCCTTCAGCAGCTGACTCGGCACTAAAACGCGTGAGTGTAGCCAAACTATCTTCAATGGAAATAGTATTGGTGTGACTTTCGCTCATTGCTTTTTCAATATATTCTAAATTAAATAGTTCTGGACCCGTACTTTTGGGAAAAGCCCCTTCAAAAAACGGATTGTTTTTAAGTGCTTTTAATAAGTTGGAATTCACAGTCCCTTTTTTTGCAATTTGGGCGTCTTTGTCATAGCTCAAATTTGGGAAATGTAATTTAACAAATGCATCAATCAGTGTGTTTCCTGTTCCTGTGTCGGTTACAAAAACTTCTTCTGGATTTTGATTTTTGGGTAGAAAAGTAAAGTTGCCTATTCCGCCCAAGTTGAGCATGATACGATTTTCAGTAGTACTCCCAAAAAGATAATAATCACCATACACTGCTAATGGAGCCCCCTCGCCACCTGCTGCAACATGTTTTTGTCTGAAATCAGAAATGGTAATAATTCCGGTGCGAACTGCAATATGATCTCCATCACCAATTTGCAAAGTAGCATTTGGAAATTGATCCAGTTGATGTATTGTTTTTGGTGCGTGCATTACGGTTTGACCGTGTGAAGCGATCAAATCGACTTCGGCTGGCGCAACATTCCATTGTTGTAGGCATTCTAAAACTAAATTGGCATGCAAAATTCCAATCCATTCGTTTAACAAAGCGAGCTGTTGGAAATCGATTGTTTTTTTAGCAAATACTTTTCGGATTTCGGCTTTTGTTTCCTCTGAATACGGAATGGTTTTAAATTCTTTTAGTGCAACCTGAGTTTCCTTTTCTGAACCTGAAATTTCGCAAAGCGCTACATCCAAACCATCCAAAGAAGTTCCCGACATTAAACCTATAATAGTTCGTGTTGGTTTTTTAGCAATTTCATAAAGCGATTGAATGTTTGTATTCATTGGAACTCAGTTTAAAAATGGTATTTTTCTTCTACCGTTTTGCTAATTAACAAAAGACCTAAAAAGGTAATTAGGGTATTTACAATAATCAATTCATTGTCAAACACATAACCACCCAATAGCGTTTTAGAATTTTCATTGATTACAAATGTAAGCGCAGGTGATACTAAACAAATGAAGGGCACTAATTTATCATTCACTTTTTTGGACTTCAGAAACAAACCAAAGGCATACAATCCTAAAAGTGGCCCGTAAGTATATGAGGCAACTCTAAAAATCATCCCTACGACAGAACTGTCGTTGATGGAATTGAAAACTAAAATCACCAAAAATATTATGCCTGAAAAGGCAAAGTGTACCATATGACGGGTTCTAACTAGATTTGTTTTTTGTCTGTTTTCCTCTTTATCCATCCCTAGAAAATCCACACAAAAAGAAGTTGTTAATGCGGTCAATGCTGAATCGGTTGTGGCAAAAGTAGCTGCAATTAATCCTAAAAGGAATACCACACCAGGAAGTATAGCCAAATGATTCAATGCGATTTCAGGGAAAAGCAAATCGGTTCTAGGTTTATTAGTCACCAAATCCAAAGGTACTTGGATGTTGTTTTTTGAGGCATAAATATAAAGTAAGGCTCCCACACTTAGGAAAAACAAGTTGATAATTACGAAAATAGTAGTGAAACTAAACATGTTTTTTTGTGCTTCAGCAATGTTTTTACAACTCAAGTTTTTTTGCATTAAATCTTGGTCTAGACCTACCATGGCAATAGTAACAAACATTCCTCCTAAAATTTGTTTTACAAAGTGGAATTTACTTCCTATAAAATCATCAAAGAAAAATATTTTAGAATAGTTACTATTTTTTACTTCTTCGAATGCGCCAACAACACTTAAATCAAGACTACTACAAATGAAATAAATAGTCATAAATACTGAAGCAACTAAGAAGAAAGTTTGTAAAGTATCAGTAATAATAATCGTTTTTAAACCTCCTTTGTAGGTGTATGAAAAAATCAATAGCAAGGAAATTAATACAGTGGCCGCAAAAGGAATATTGTAATAATCAAAAACATAACGTTGCAATACAATCACCACCAAATACAATCGGAAAGCCGAAGAGATGGTTCTACTTATTAAAAATATGGAAGCGGCAGTTCTATAACTATAGAATCCCATCCGTTGTTCTATATAACTATAAATAGAAGTAAGATTCATTCTATAATACAAGGGTAGCAGTAATTTCGCTACAATGATAAATCCAATCGCGTTACCAATAATAAATTGGAAGTATTTGAATTGTTCTCCGTTAGGCGAACCTACTTCTCCGGGAACAGAAATAAAAGTGACACCCGATAGGGCTGTGCCAATCATACCAAAGGCCACCAAATACCATTTAGAGTTTTTATTGGCAGTAAAAAAAACCTCATTGCCACTATCCTTTTTGCTAACAGCATACGATATGTAAAATAACATACTAAAGTAACCAATAATAAGAATCAAAATTATGCTTGGGGTCATGGCGTTTTTTTTAGGTTAATTAAATGTAAGCAAATATGGGAAATTATTTCATTACTGCTAATACTGCTCTCACACTTTTATGTTTTTGAAGTAAATCAGCAGCTTGTATACTATCAATATGTAATTCGTCCATAATCATTTTAATGGCTCGATTGACTAATTTTTTATTGGATAGTTGCATATCGACCATCTTATTTCCTTTTACTTTTCCTAATTGAATCATAACCGAGGTTGAAATCATATTGAGTACTAATTTTTGAGATGTTCCTGCTTTCATTCGGGTACTACCGGTTAGGAACTCAGGACCTACCACTAATTCGATTGGATAATCAGCTTCTTTGGAAATTAAGCAGTCACTATTGCACGAAATACTTCCTGTAATAGAACAATTTTCTCGAGCTTTTTTAAGCCCTCCAATAACGTAGGGAGTGTTTCCGGAAGCAGCAATACCAATAACTACATCTGAACTGGTGATATTGTGTTTCTTTAAATCTTCCCAAGCTTGATTGGCATCATCCTCTGCATTTTCTACCGCTTTTCTTATGGCGATATCTCCTCCAGCAATAATGCCTATTATTACATTGTCAGAAACACCAAAAGTAGGAGGGCATTCAGAGGCATCCAAAATACCAATTCTTCCGGAGGTGCCTGCGCCGATATAAAACAATCTTCCACCTGCTTTTATTTTTATAACAATAGCATCGATTAATTGTTCAATTTTAGGGATTTGTTTTTCAATAACTCCCGCTATTTTTTGATCCTCTGCATTAATTCCAATGAGAATTTCATTAGTACTCATTTTATCTAAATCAGTATAAAGGGATTCTCTTTCTGTATCGGGATTGTGTTTTTTCATTTGCTTTTGTTTGGATTGAAAAAAATTAATTCAGTTTAAAAAACGAGAAATAAAAATGCCGTTAGTACTTCAATAATTTTAAGGGAGTGTATTCTTTACTGCTAAATATTATTTTCATCGGATTGACTATTTATAATTCATGTAATTGATTATATAAGAACATTTGACTAGGGTTGATTTATTTTTTTCAACTTAATTTACGAATTTAGAGATTATTTGAAACACAATGCTATTTTGTGCGATTAATTTGTCAATATTTTTAAAATAATGCAAAATAATGCAATATTTATAGACGTTTTATCAATTTAATACTCGTTATTTCGGATATTTTTTCAAATAAATGATAAGAATTGAAAAATAATGCATCTTATTGTATATTTGTATCAAACATAAATAACTATAAAAATGCTAAAAGCAGAGAGACATTCTTATATACTTAATAAAATACAGGAAGAGTTAAAGCTAAATACAATTGATTTAGCTGTTGAATTGAAAATTTCTGAGGACACCATACGCAGGGATCTTAATGAATTACACAATAAAGGTAAGTTGGTTAAAGTGTATGGCGGAGCTTTTTTAGCAGAGGAAAAATCAACTAATATATTTGATATTCAAATTCTAAATGAAGATAAAAAAATTGCACTCGGAACGAAAGCATTATCACTTCTTTCTGATGGACAAGTAATTATAATGAGTGGAGGGACAACAAATTTAGCTTTTTCTAAGTTAATACCTCCTGAGCTTAGGCTGACTATATATACTTATAGTTTACCTATAGCGATGCAATTGTCTCAGCATCCCAATATTGATTTAATTTTTATTGGAGGTAAATTGCAAAAGAATGCCATGGTTACTATCGGTATGGATGTGATCCAAGTTTTATCTACTATCCAAGCCGATATTTGTTTTATGGGTGTAAGTAGTATCAATGTTAAATCTGGATTAACAGAAAAAGGGTATGAGGTGTCAGTTGTTAAAAAAGCGATGATTCAGGTTTCTGATAAAGTTGTCGCTATGGTTGATTCGGGAAAATTAGACACAAAAATGTTTCATCCTGTTTGTGACTTAAATCAATTGTATGCAATTATAACTGATCTGCAACCCAATCATCAGAAATTAAAAGAGTATGCAACTTCTGGAGTAAAACTAATATAGTTGCATTATGTTGCATTATTTATATTTTATTGTTAAAATTAACGCATAAAAAAGCATTTATACTTTATTTTACTTACATTTGTACTATATATAACCAACTCCAAATCATTTATGAGTACACTACACAACATTTCATACCAAAGACCCGGAAAGTATGAAACTTCAAGATTTGAAAAAATACATAATGTAATTTTTAATAATTCGGTCACTGGTTCAGTTGCTGTGGCTCATGAAATAGCCGCTTTAATCAAAGAAAAACAACAAACAAATTCTATTTGTGTTTTAGGATTAGCAACAGGTTCTTCGCCTATTAAGGTGTATGAAGAGTTAATTCGTTTGCATAAAACAGAGAACTTAAGTTTTAAAAATGTAGTTACTTTTAACTTAGATGAGTATTTCCCAATGCAACATGATGACATTCAAAGTTATCATTATTTCATGAACGAACATTTATTTAAGCATATTGATATTTTACCCGAAAATGTAAATATTCCAACAGGAGATTGTACACCCGAAGAAAGTTTTCTTTTATGTTCTCAATATGAAGACAAAATAAAAAGCATGGGTGGTTTAGATTTTCAATTACTAGGGATTGGGCGAACTGCACATATTGGTTTTAATGAACCAGGTTCGCATCAAAATTCCTCCACTCGAATGGTAACCCTAGATCATGTAACCCGATCTGATGCGGCTAGTTCTTTTCTCGGAATGGAAAATGTACCTAAAAAAGCCGTTACCATGGGGATTTCTACTGTTTTGGAAGCAAAAAGAATCGTCTTGTTAGCTTGGGGACAAAATAAAGCCCAGGTGATTCAAGAGACTATTGAAGGTGATATCACGTCCAAAAAACCAGCAACTTATTTGCAAAATCATCCTAACGTTTCGTTTGTTTTAGATGTAGAAGCCGCTTCTATGTTGACACGTATCAATACGCCTTGGGTGGTTGATAGTTGTGAATGGAATCATGAGTTGGTTAGCAAAGCGATCGTTTGGCTTTGTGAACAAACAGGAAAATCCATCCTGCATCTTACGGATAAAGATTATTTTGAGCACGGAATGGAAAGTTTATTGGCTATTGAAGGGACCGCTTATGATCTAAATATTAAGATGTTCAATCAATTGCAACATGCTATAACAGGTTGGCCTGGAGGAAAACCTAATTCAGAATCTCAAAAGCGTCCAGAGCGATCTGTACCGGAAAAGAAACGAGTTATTATTTTCAGTCCACATCCAGATGACGATGTAATCTCAATGGGAGGTACCTTTGACCGATTAGTAGAACAAGGGCATGAAGTTCATGTGGTGTATCAAACCTCAGGAAATATAGCTGTGTCCAATGACGAGGCATTAAAATTTGCCGAAATAGGTTTGACTATAAATAATGAAAGCGATTATTACAAAAAGATAATCAAGTTCATCAATCAAAAAAACAGCAATCAATCAGATCCTGTTGAGTTACGAAATTTGAAAATGTTGATTCGCCAAAAAGAATCCTTAGGTGCAACCCGTTATTTGGGACTTCCAGATCATCAAGTTCATTTTCTAAATCTTCCTTTTTATGAAACGGGAACGATTAAAAAAAGTCCTTTATCAAAAAAAGATGTTGATTTAATGATTGCTATAATTGAATCAATTCAGCCACATCAAATTTTTGCTGCTGGAGATCTAGCTGATCCACACGGAACTCATAAAGTGTGTTTGGATTCGTTATTTAAAGCCTTGGCAGAAATAAAACACAAACCATTTATGAATGATTGTTGGGTATGGTTGTATCGAGGCGCTTGGCACGAATGGGATATTCATGAGATAGACATGGCAGTTCCAATGAGTCCAAATCAAGTATTAAGAAAGCGAACCGCTATTTTCTATCATCAATCTCAAAAAGATGGAGTAATGTTTCAAGGAGATGATTCAAGAGAGTTTTGGGTTCGTGTAGAAGAACGCAATAAAGCAACAGCTGAAAAATTTAAAGTATTAGGATTAGCCAGTTATGCAGCAATGGAAGCTTTTAAACGCTACCATTATTAAATAGTTTTATTTAGTTTTTGGTAAAGGTTTGTTTACCATTTTATAGCGCTTTCAAAATTGAATTTTATTCAGTTTAAAGCGCTAGTTTTTTTATATTTGTCAATCAATACTGAATTCACAGTTTTCACATTCGAATACAATGTCACAAATACTACACTTACAACAATTGTCAGATGCATTAGAAGGAGATCTTTTCTTTGATGAATTGCATAAAGTTATCTATTCTACAGATGCATCCGTTTATCAAATTAAACCCATTGCAGTGGCTAGGCCTAAATCAGTAGGTGATATTCAGACATTGGTTCGTTTTGCCAATGAACACAACATTCCATTAACACCAAGAACAGCGGGAACATCCTTGGCGGGACAAACGGTGGGAAGCGGAATTATAGTTGATGTTTCTAAATATTTCACTAAAATAATTGCTTTAGATAAAGAAGCTAAAACAGTTACAGTTCAGCCTGGTGTAATTCGAGATGAATTAAATTTATATTTAAAACCTTACGGCTTATTTTTCGGACCCAATACCTCAACGTCTAACCGTTGTATGATTGGCGGAATGGTAGGTAATAATTCGTCAGGAACTACATCTATTCGCTACGGAGTAACAAGAGATAAAATTATAGAACTGAAAGCTATTTTGAGTGATGGTTCGGCAACCGTTTTTAAATCACTTAGTTCGTCGGAGTTTGTTGAGAAAACGAAAGGCGATTCACTTGAGAATCAGATTTACAGAACGGTTTTCGACGAACTTTCTAATGCCGAAACTCAAAACGAAATTGTAAAAGAATTTCCAAAACCTGAAATACATAGACGAAATACGGGTTATGCCGTTGATTTGTTGTTGAAATCCGATTTGTTTTCAGGTGACGAAACCACCATTAATCTAGGGAAATTGCTTTGTGGAAGTGAGGGAACCTTAGCGTTTACAACCGAAGTTACGCTAAAAGTAGACGATTTACCTCCCACACATAATATCATGGTAGCAGCTCATTTCCATACCATTCAAGAAAGTTTGGAAGCGGTTATGATTGCCATGAAACATCATTTGTATACTTGTGAAATGATGGATGATACCATTTTAAATTGTACCAAAACCAATAGGGAACAAGCTAAAAATCGTTTCTTTATTCAAGGCGAACCTAAGGCTGTAATAATGTTAGAAGTAGCATCGGATTCATTGGAGGATGCTGAGCGTCAAGCGGATGCTTT
>CAYWFQ010000049.1:0-14218 GCA_964457505.1 uncultured Flavobacterium sp. | reverse complement strand
GAAGAATTGAGTTTTTAATGGAAGGTCGTCGTTGGTCTGATATTCACAGATTACAAGGTGACGATTTACATCCTATAGATGGTATTCCTGGTAAAATAGCAAATGGTGGTTTGGGAGCAGCTAGTTTTACTTTAGGAACTCCTTATACTGGTTCGTTAGCAGTTGCTGCTATTCCAGGATCTGATAAGAGATTTTTATGGCCAATTCCATTAGAAGAGACCAATAATAATCCAACACTTAAAGCGGAACAAAACCCAGGTTGGTAATTCACTTTAATTATGGTTAATCAAAACAGCAGTAAGCATTAGTTTACTGCTGTTTTTTTGTATAACTAATTTGATTTTAAAAGCAAAATTATCCTTGAATTTACTTTGTTTCATTATTGTTTATTTTAGCACTATTTTAATTAGTGAAATTTAAATTTTAACTATAAATTAATGATAATTAGATAAATATTGAATAAAAGTTTGTTTATTAAGAAATAATTAAGACTTTTGTTTTTAACTAATTCAAAATTAATTTTACTATGAGATTAAAATTCAAGTGGATTTATACGTTATTATTAGCGTTGTCTATGCAGTTTTCTTTTGCTCAAGAGAAAACAGTTTCTGGAGTTGTTTCTGATGCTTCGGGTCCTATTCCAGGGGCTAACGTTGTCGTTAAAGGAACAAAAAATGGTGTTCAAACCGACTTTGATGGTAAATTTTCTATCAAAGCAAAAGTAGGTGATGTATTGATGGTTTCTTTTGTTGGTATGCAAGACGCATCGTCAAAGGTAGGAGCATCAAACACTATTAATTTCAAATTGCAAGCAGGAAAGTCATTAGATGAAGTAGTTGTTGTTGCCTACGGTAAACAAAAAGCTAAATCTATTGTTGGATCTGTTGTAACTATTGGGAAAGAAGTTTTAGAAAAGCAACAAGCAACAAGTGTATTAACTGCACTTCAAGGTAGTGTTGCTGGGGTTAATATTATTGCTGCTGGTGGTCAGCCAGGGGATAATCCTACGATTCGTATTCGTGGTATTGGTTCTATTAACGCTTCAGCTGAGCCTTTGATTATTTTAGATGGTGCGCCATTTAGTGGTAATTTAAATTCAATCAGTTCAGATCAAATTCAATCTATGAGTGTATTGAAAGATGCCTCTTCTACTGCTTTGTATGGTTCTAGAGGATCTAACGGAGTAATTTTGATTACAACTAAGAGAGGTAGATTAGGTTCTCCAGCAAAAGTTAATTTTTCAACTTCTGTAGGTTTTTCAGGAAATGCTGTGCCATTGCACAAGCTTCTGGATTCAGATACTTACATGAAATATGCATGGGAAGGTTTGAGAAATGCAAATCAATACGTTAGTGCGCAATCTGCAGCAACTGCAGGTTTAAATGCGTCTAACAATTTAATTACAAACTTAGGGTATAACCCCTATTTTGTTGCGAAACCAATAGATGCTAATGGTAATTTAGTTTCAACGCAGAAAAAATGGGATACTAACTGGGCTGATTTAATGTTAAATAATTCAGCAATCAGAAAAGAACATAATCTTGGAGTAAACGGGGGTAGTGATAACACTGCATACAGTTTTAATACAAGTTATTTAGGTCAAGAAGGAAATGTAGTTACTTCAAATTTTGAGCGTGTTACTACTCGATTAAGTATTGATTCAAAAGTAAATGACTGGTTTAGTACTGGTATTTCTGCTTTTTATTCTACTTCGTCTCAAAATTATCCAACTCAAAGTGGTAGTAGCTATCAAAGTGCTATTCAATGGATTTACACAATACCATCGATTTATCCAGTGTATCGTAGAGATGCTGCAGGAGATTTAATTGTAGATGGTAACGGTAAAAACATTTATGATTATGGTGCTACTGCTGGTCAATTGGTTAATGGTAATAGACCACAGTTAAATAATGAAAACGCTTTTGGTTCATTGTACAACTATAAAATCAGAAACAAGAGAGATAATTTTACAGCAAATGCATATATGCAATTCAATTTAGCTGAAAATTTAACTTTTAAAACTAATTTAGCGTATGACAAATACCTTTTCGATGCATATAATTATGCTAGTAATGAGGTTGGATATGCTTCAAGTGTTGCAGGTCGTGTAACTCAAGATAGAGATATTACTACATCTACAAACGTAATTAATACATTAAATTACAAGAAAACAATTGCTAAGCATAATTTTAGTGCTGATGTGATTCAAGAAGCATATAATTATGAAATTGATGCTTTAGGTGCACAAGGAGAAGGTTTCTTACCAGGTGTTTATGTGTTAGATGGTAAAACAACACCTTCAAGTGTATCTGGATCTGTTACTGCAGAAAGAATTTCAAGTTATTTAGGTAGATTGAGTTATAACTATGATGAGAAATATTTTATTGAAGGTTCATATCGTAAAGATGGTTCTTCTCGTTTTAATAGTGATGTTAGATGGGGAGATTTCTATTCTGTTGGGGGATCATGGATTGTTTCTCAAGAGAAATTTTTAGCAAACAGTAAAGTAATCAGTCAATTGAAATTGAAAGCTTCTTATGGTGAATTAGGAAACAATAGATTGTCATCTTATTTCCCATATTTGCAATTATTCTCTACGGGTTGGAACGAGTTAACTAATACTGGTGTTGTTCTTGGTGGAGCAGTAGATCCTAACCTTTTCTGGGAGAAAACAGCTTCAGGTAATATTGGTTTAGAATTTGGATTGTTTAACGATAGAATTTCGGGAACAGTTGATTATTATAATAAAGAGTCAGTTGATTTGATTTATGCAAAACCACTTCCTGCTTCTACTGGAAATTCATCTATCACAACTAATGTTGGATCGATCAAGAATTACGGTTGGGAAGTTGCAATTAATACAAAAAATATTGTATCGGATAACTTTACTTGGAATACTGGTTTAAATTTCTCAATGGATAAAAATCAGATTACTGAATTGACTCAAAAAGATTTTACAAACGGTAACAAAAAATGGGAAGTTGGTAGATCTTTGTATGAATTTTATGTTCAAGACTGGGCTGGAGTTGATCCTGCAACAGGTTATGGAATGTGGTACAAAGACGTGAAAGGAACAAACGGTTTACCTACTGGTGAAAGAGTTACTACTAAAGTGTACTCAGAGGCGAGTAGATACTATGTTGATAAATCATCTTTACCAGACGTAGTTGGAGGTTTAACGAACTACTTTAAATACAAAAATATCGATTTGAATATTTTATTTAATTTTAGTTATGGTGCTTACGTTTATGATAGTACTTATGCAAGTTTGATGGAAGGTTTTGAATCTTCTGGTAGAGCCGCTCACCAAGACTTACAATCACGTTGGCAAAAACCAGGGGATGTTACAGACGTTCCTTTATTATTAACTTCTAATAATGACTTTAATTCTCAATCTACTCGTTTCTTGTTTAAAAATGATTATATCAGATTGAAAGCATTAAATTTTGGATATAATTTCTCAAAAGAGGCCTTAGAAAGTGCTCGTATCTCTAAATTAAGATTGTATTTACAAGCAGATAATTTGTTTACAATCCAATCTCACAAAGGAATTGATCCAGAGCAAGATTTATCAGGTTCTACTAATAGTAGATCGTACAATCAAAGAGTGGTTTCTTTCGGTATTAATTTAGAATTCTAATTAAAAATAAATAGTATGAAAAATATATTTTCAAAAATTTTAGTTTGCCTTGTAGCCAGTTTTGTGCTGATAGGCTGTAGTGAAGAATTTCTTGATGAACCAAAACCAACAAACGGTGTTACCGAAGCAGTAGTTTTTTCATCTAGAAAAGGAGTTGAAGCTTTCATTTCAGGAATTATGAGACGTTTTAGAGGACAATATACTGCTACTGATGCTGCAGGTGTAAACTCTATATTCTTTGCTCGTTCTGTAAAAGGGAATGATATTATTCAAGCAAACAACTGGTTTAATTTCGATTATGCAAATGATAATCGTGAACCAACTTATCGTAGAACATCATTTACATGGAATTATTGTTATTACATGATTAATCAGGCTAATACATTAATTAATGGTGTAGAGTCTAGTAGTCTTTCAGCTGCTGATAAAAAAGAATTGATGGCTTATGGTTACGCTTTAAGAGGATTTTTCTACCATCAGTTAGTAATGGAGTTTGCTCCAACCTACTCTTTTGATCAAAACTATCCCGCACCACCTATTTACACTAGTTTGTCTTTAACTGGTAATGGTATGTCGACTGTTAAAGATATGTATGCTTTAATTGTTAGTGATTTAACTAAAGCAGTTGATGGTTTAACAGCGAATAGACTTGGAAAATCGTATATTAATAAAAATGTAGCTAATGGTATTTTAGCTCAGGTATACCAGGTAATGGGTAATTGGTCAGGTGCTGAGGCAGCTGCTAAAGCCGCTTATGGAGGAAATCCTACTGCAGTTTTAAATGCGGCAGGTTACAGAACTGGTTTCAATGACTATACTAATATTGAATGGATTTGGGGAAGTGCACAGACAGCGGATCAATCTAATTATTATTATGGTTTCCCTCATGCTTCTACTGATTTTACAACTACATCATATGCTGCGACTCACATTAACATAGATTTTGCTAATTTGTTTACTGCAACTGATGTTCGTAGATTATTTCAATTGAGAAGCACTACTTTGCCAACAACTGATTTTAGATATTGGATTACTAGTAAATTTAAATTTACTTTTGATGCCGATCACCCTATTATTAGAACTTCAGAAATGATTTTGATAGAAGCAGAAGCAAAACAACGTCAAGGAAATGATGCAGCGGCTCTTGATTTATTGTATACTTTACAAAAAAATAGAGATGCAGCGGCTGTTAAATCTAATAATACTGGATCTGCTTTATTAGAAGAAATATTAGTAGAAAGACGTAAAGAATTATATGCTGAAATCGGTGTTGAATGGTTTGATGCTAAAAGACTACGTAGAGGGATTACAAGAACTGGTAATCACAGGGTAGGAGCAGCAGCAAATTTAACTGCTGATGACAAGAAGTTTTTCTTGAAAATTCCACAAGCAGAGATTGATGCAAATGACTTAATTGATGATTCAGTTAATGCAAACAGATAATATCTGAATTAAATTTTTATTAAAACCGAGCTTAAATACTTAAGCTCGGTTTTTTTATCTCCATATATCAATTACCTTTGCTACTCTATAGAATTTAAATGTCTTGTTTCATGAGAATATATTGTATTGTTGTATTGTTATTTTTTTCTTCTTTTTTGTTTTCACAAAACAAATCAAAGGGGATGGATTTTAATACTAAATACCAAAGTGTTACGGATAATACGAAATCAAAATTGCCTAAAAAAGTAGCTACTATTGATCTCTATAGAATCATAACCATAGAAAAGGACACTACTTATATTGATACTTCCTTAACTATCCAAAAAGAATATAGCCATAATTATTTACGAAGAGATTCTTTTGGATTGTTACCTTTTGCGAATGACGGACAGACCTATACTACTTTAAATTATAGCTTTAATTCAACAAATCCATTACCTGAATTTGGTTTCAAAGCCAAACATTTCAATTTTTTAGAAGCGAATCAAATTCGTTACGCCTCAGTGGCTACTCCAGTTACTGAACTGTATTTTAAATCTACCCAACAAAAAGGGCAATCAGTTGACTCTTATATTACAATAAATACTGCACCAAATTTAAATTTTTCAATAGCATATAGAGGTTTACGTTCTGTTGGAAAATATATTAATCAATTATCAAGTACTGGTAATTTCCGTTTTACAGTTAGTTATAACACATTAAATAAAAAGTATTTTCTAAATGCCCATATTACTCAGCAGGATATTTTAAATGAAGAAAATGGAGGTATTACCAATTCCGAAGACTTTGAAAGTGCTAATCCAGATTTTAAAAACAGGCAACGTTTAGAGGTGTATTTAACAGATGCTAAATCATTTCTTAAAGGTAAAAGACTATTTGTAGATCATAGTTATATGTTTAATCGAAAACAAGGTGCTAATAATTTATATTTCAATCACCAATTCAATTATGAAAATAAATTTTTTGAATACAATCAGCTCACTGTACCATCTAATGCAAATGGTATAGTTATAAATCGTTTTGGAGAAGCATTTAGATCAAGTGAAATCAACGATCAAACCCGATACAATAAAATGTATAATAAAGTCGGTTTGGAATATGAAAACATAACAATTGGGAAGTTCCTTTTTTTTATGGATGATTTTAGATCGAATTATTACTATAGTCAAACACTAGTTTTTGATAACAGAACAGTACCCAGCGCATTAAGTCAAAACATCAATAGTGCGGGAGGACAATACGAATACCGAAAAAATAAATGGAATGGTAAGTTCTTGTATTCGAGATCGATTTCAGATCACTCCTTGTCGAATCTAGATGCTAGAATGCAATTGGATTTGGATGATGATAATCAGTTTGTTTTTCAGTACCAAAATATTAATAAATTGCCTAATAATAACTACAATTTATACCAAAGTAGTTATGTAGCTTATAACTGGTCAAATAATTTTAATAATGAAAAAATTAATTCGTTATCGGCTAGTGCTATAACACCTTGGATAAATGCATCGTTTCAATTTTCGGTATTAAAAGATCATTTGTTTTTTGATGATGTGACTACTGCAGCCCAAAAATTAGCAAAAAATCAGATTGTATCTCCATCACAATATGCTGGTACCATTAATTATCTTTCGTTGAAAATGGGTAAAGAATTTCAATTTGGAAAATTTGCTTTGGACAATACTGTTTTATATCAGAAAGTAGGGCAAGATCAAGCTATTTTGAATGTGCCTGAAGTAGTAACAAGAAATACTATTTATTATACTAATTACTTCTTCAAAAAAGCCTTGTATTTACAAACAGGTGTGGTTTTTAATTATTTCACCAACTATTACGCGAACGATTACAATCCAGTAATTGGTGAGTTTTTTGTTCAAAGAGATAAGCAAATTGGGAATTTTCCAAATCTTGATTTTTTTATCAATGCTAAAATTCAAAGAACCCGAATCTATTTTAAAGTGGAACATTTTAATTCTTCAATTACTGGTAATACCTTTTATTCAGCTCCTAATAACCCATACAGAGACATGACTATTCGTTTTGGATTGACTTGGAATTTCTTTGAATAATAGTATTGCATTTCGATTGTATTAGAAACAAAAACTCATGTTGTTTTTGTATCTTAGTATTTCATTTAAAAGCCCCCTGAATGAAAGAAAATTTTTTACACTACCTCTGGAAATTTAAAAATTTCAACACTCGCGCGCTAAAATCTGCTGAAGGCGAGTTAATTACGATTATTCATGTTGGTCACTATTTAGAACAAGCTGGGCCTGATTTTTTTAATGCCCAAATTGTAATTGGGAATCAAAAGTGGGCAGGAAATGTGGAGCTCCATATGAAATCATCTGACTGGTATGTCCACAGCCATGAAAAAGATAGTGCTTATGAAAACGTCATTCTTCATGTAGTTTGGGACCATGATATTCAAATTTACAGGGGGGATAATTCAGTTGTACCTACATTAGCTTTAAAGGAATATGTGTCATCCGAAACCATTGCGAATTACAATTCGTTGCGATTGACAAAATCTTGGATTTATTGCGAAAAACAGTTAGCTGATTTGGATGATTTCTTATTAAGAAATTGGCTTGAGCGGTTGTTTTTTGAGCGATTGGAAAGAAAATCAAAACCTATTTTCCAGTTGCTCCATCATACTAATTCAGATTGGGAAACCGTTTTGTTTTGTTTGTTAGCAAAGAACTTTGGGTTGAATTCGAATGGAGAATCATTTTTTAAAATTGCTAGTTCCATTCCATTTTCAATAATACGAAAAGAGAGCTTTGAATTAGCCAATTTGGAAGCGCTACTATTGGGTAATTCAGGCTTGCTGGATTCAGATAAAGAAGACCAGTTTTATAAAGATTTGAAGTTTCGCTATTCAAATTTGCTTCAAAAGTTTCAGTTAGAGCAACCGGTAATTGCTCCATTGCAATTTTTCAAACACCGTCCTGATAATTTCCCAACGATTCGGCTGTCTCAATTAGCAGCCTTGTATCATAGCCAGCAGAATTTATTTTCAAATATCATCAAATTGAACTCTGCTTCAGCCATCTATCGGTTCTTTGAAGTATCTGCAAGTCCGTATTGGTTAAATCATTATCAATTTGATAAAGAGAGTCCAAAGAAAAAGAAATTGTTGTCAAAATCATTTATTGATTTAGTCATTATCAATACAATTTTACCTATTCAATTTGCATTTGCACAAAGCTTAGGAAAAGAGAATAGTGAAGATTTAGTACAATTACTACTTGCTATTAGTCCAGAAAAAAATGGAGTTATTGATAAATTCAAATCGTTTGGAATTACCGCAAAAAATGCATTTGAGACCCAATCATTGTTGCAATTAAAAAATGAGTATTGTGCTAAAAGTAAATGCTTGGAATGTGCAATTGGAGTAGATTTAATGCAAAATAAATAAATTGTGTGTTGTTTAAATTTGTGTAATTTTGAATTCAGATAGTGCACTTATGAATCGGTTAAAATTCTTTTTTGAAAAACATGGATTTCACGTTTCTTCCCGGCTAGCAGATGCTTTGGGAATGCGCGCGAGTAGTGTTCGATTGTTTTTTATTTATTTGTCTTTTGTGACCGTGGGATTATGGTTTGCGGTGTATTTAATTTTAGCATTTTGGATGCGTTTGAAAGATTTAATCCGGGCAAAACGCAGTTCGGTATTTGATATTTAAACGTAAAAAAAGCTCTAGTATACTAGAGCTTTTTTTGTTTTAAAGTAGTTTTTATTATTCTACTCCATCATTATTTAATTTCGAGCGGCTTTTACTGTATCCGAAGTACACTACAATACCGATTAGCAACCAAGCTCCCGAAAACAATTGTGCTTTCAAACTTAAATTTACCATTAAGTAGGTATTAATTAAAATTCCACATATTGCAATTACAGGCAATGCAGGAACTTTAAATGTTCTCACTAAATCGGGTTGTTTAACTCTTAATATCCAAACAGCTATACAAACCATTGTAAAGGCAAATAAAGTACCAAAACTTGTCATATCAGCTAATTCATTTATTGGTGTAAAAGCAGCGACTACTGCAATAATTCCACCTAGTATCATTAAGTTGGTTTTAGGCGTTCCTGAAATAGGGTTTACTCTAGAGAATACTTGAGGGATTAATCCATCTTTCGACATTCCTAAAAAGATTCTAGATTGTCCCATAATCATTACCATTAATACAGATACTAAACCTACTGTAGCTGCAATTGTGATAATTAATCCTGCCCAACCTTGTCCAGCAATATCAAAAGCATAAGCTACAGGTGCTTTGATTGCATCTGGATATTTTCCTAGTGGATTGAAGTCTTGGTAATTCATCATCCCTGTTAATACTAAAGAAACTAAAATATACAAAGTGGTACAAATTAATAAAGAAGCAATAATAGCAAAAGGAACATCTTTTTTAGGATTAATTGCCTCACCTGCTTGTGTGGAAACAGCATCAAAACCTACATATGCAAAGAAAATCGCAGCTGCTCCAGAAACTATTCCTGTTAAACCATAGGCATTATGAGTTGTTTCTTTTTCCACTATTTGAGTTGCTTCTGGAATAAATGGAGACCAGTTATCTAAATTAATAAAAAAGGCACCTGCAATAATTACAAATAATACTGCTGAAACTTTTAATATTACAATCATATTATTGGCTTTTGCTGCATTTTGTGTTCCTTTAATCAAAATAGAAATTACAAATAATACAATTAAAAATGCAGGTAGATTCATTGAAAAACCTTCGCCAGTGTAACTAGCTGGGTCAGTGGTAAGCCAATCAGGTAGTGAAATCCCAAATTTCAAAAGTAACTTATTAAAATAACCTGACCACGAAACGGCTACCGTCATGGAGCCCATGGCATATTCTAAAATCAGTCCCCAGCCTATGATCCATGCAAAAATTTCTCCAATGGTTCCGTAAGCATAAGCGTAAGCAGAGCCTTCAACAGGTAAAATTGAAGCAAATTCAGAATAACATAGTGCGGCAAAAACGCAGGCAATACCAGCAATAATAAACGATATTGCTAAAGCTGGTCCAGCATGGTAGTAAGCTCCTGTTCCAGTTAGAACAAAAATTCCTCCTCCAATAATGGCTCCAACACCAATAGCGGTAAGGCTCCATTTTCCAAGTACCCTTTTTAAAGTACTTTTTTTCATATCAGCTTCAAAAGCCGAAATAGGTTTAACTCTCCAAATTGACATGGTTATCTAAGTTTTAGTTATTAGATTCCAAATGTATAGTTTTTTATAAAAAATAAAAACAATAATTTCTTTTAAAGTTATAAAAAGTGAATTATAAATTATTAAATCCCTGAAATTCTTGTTTATTTTCGTTTCAGTTTCGTTTTTTTCTTATTTTTAAATTCCCAAATTTTAAATTGCCCCAATCTATGAGTTTTAAAAGTTTTTCATCTTATTTCAATTTTTCTAAATCGCAAAGAACAGGTCTTGTATTTTTACTTGTTTTCATTGTTATTTTACAAGCTATTTATTTTTTTATCGACTTTAGTCTGCCAATAAAAGAAAATCCTGAAAAAGAAAAATGGCTTGCTGTACAATCAGAAATTGATTCTGTAAAAGGAGTAGTTTTAAATAATAGTTATAAAATATACCCGTTCTATCCTAATTTCATATCTGACTATAAAGGATATAAATTAGGAATGTCAATTCAAGAGATCGATCGTTTGTTGGCCTTTAGAAAACAAAACAAATATGTCAATTCGGCTGAAGAATTTCAAAAAGTAACTCAAGTTTCAGATTCTTTATTGCGGGTATTGGCCCCAAATTTTAAATTCCCAGATTGGGTAAATAAGAAAAATACTGCAGCTTCTTTTACGAATTCTAAGTATTCCGTTTTTGCTAAAAAAGAAAAAACAGTAATTATTGATATCAATACGGCTTCTTTGGGAGATCTAATTAAAGTATATGGTATAGGTGAAGTGACAGCTCAACGGATATTGAGTTATAAGGAAATTTTGGGTGGTTTTGTTGCTATGGAACAATTGAATGAAGTTTGGGGTTTGTCGCCTGAAGTGTTGGCTAATTTGAATAAACAATTCCAAGTTAAATCCACTTTAGGGATTAAGAAATATGACATTAATAACGCTTCAATTAAAGAATTAGCGCAGTTTCCTTATTTTAAATATACTATAGCTAGACAAATTGTAATGTATAGGAGTATGAATGGAGATATTCACAATATTGAGGATTTAACAAAAATTAAGGGAATGCCTAACGATAAAATAAAAATAATCGTACTATATTTGGAATTCTAAAAATAGAATTAATTCTTACAATTTTAATTTTTACTAATGAATTCAATGTATTTCACAGAAGAACATCAACTATTTAGGGCAAGTTTTCGCGATTTTTTACATAAAGAAGTAGTGCCTTACATTGAACAATGGGAGAAGACAGGGACAATTGATCGTTTTATTTGGAAAAAATTCGGAGAGATGGGATTTTTTGGAATTAATTATCCTACTCAATATGGTGGCTCAAACTTAGATTTATTTTACACGGTAATTTTTCTTGAAGAACTACAAAAAATTAAATCTTCTGGTTTTGCTGCAGCAATGTGGGCACACGTTTATCTTGCAATGACACATTTAAGTGCTGAAGGTAGTGAAGCAATCAAAAATGAATATTTAACAGCAAGTATCAGTGGAGATAAAATAGGTGCTTTGTGTATTACGGAACCTTTTGGCGGGAGTGATGTAGCAGGTATGCGAACAACTGCTGTTAAGTCAGGTGATAAGTACATTATAAACGGTTCAAAAACTTTTATTACAAATGGTGTATACGCCGATTACTATATTGTAGCAGCTAAAACCCAACCCGAACTAGGGAATAAAGGAATTAGTATTTTTTTAGTTGATACTACTATTCCAGGAATTTCAGCTACAAAATTAGATAAATTGGGATGGAGAGCTTCAGACACTGCAGAAATAGCTTTTGACAATGTAGAAGTTTCCGAGGAAAATTTGATGGGCGAGGTAAATAAAGGATTTCCCTATATAATGCAACATTTTGCGTCTGAGCGCCTAATAATGGCAATTAATGCGCATGCAAGAGCTGAATATGCTATTGACTACACTATTGAATACATGGAACAGCGTCAGGCTTTTGGGACTACTTTAAATAAGTTCCAAGCATTAAGACATACTTTAGTAGAACATGCTACAGAAATTGAACATTGTAAAATATTTAATTATGCAGCCATTTCTCGTTTGGATAAAGGTGAATATGTAGTCAAAGAAGCTACAATGGCTAAGTTAAAATCCACTAAAGTAGCAGATGAAGCAATTTATAGTTGTTTGCAGATGTTGGGCGGCTATGGCTATATGGAAGAATATCCGTTGGCTCGTTTGTTTAGAGATAGTCGTTTAGGGCCTATTGGCGGAGGAACTTCTGAAATTATGAAGGAAATTTTATCCAAGATGATATTAGATAAACAAAATTATAAGCCTGCGGTAGAATAATTTTTTTTATTCATATATATTATTTACATTTGCACCCTTAACGAGAGGAGGTGTCTATATTATGTTAATTATACCAATTAAAGACGGAGAAAATATCGATAGAGCATTAAAGCGCTATAAAAGAAAATTTGATAAAACAGGAACTGTTCGTCAGTTGCGTGCACGTCAAGCTTTCATTAAGCCATCTGTAACGAATAGAATGAAATTCCAGAAAGCGGCTTACATCCAAAACATGAGAGATAATTTAGAAAGTTAATATCTAAATTTATTGAAATACTAACCGTTAGTCATTGAAATTATATAATTTTGATGCTAACGGTTTTTTTTATGAAGAATAATAAAGAAGCATTTCGAGATTACCTTCAGTTGGAGAAAAAATATTCTCCACATACTGTATTGGCGTATTGGAATGACATTGCTTCTTTTGAATCGTTTCATTCGATTCATTTTGAACAAGAAACTATCGATCAAGTTAATTATAGTCAGATTAGAAATTGGGTTGTATCGTTGGTTGATGCTAATGTATCTAATGTATCTGTTAATAGAAAAATAGCTTCTTTAAAAGCCTATTATAAATTTCTTCTTAAAACAAAACAAATTGACGTAAGTCCGCTTTTAAAGCACAAGGCTTTAAAGACTCCTAAAAAAATCCAAATTCCATTTTCAGAAAAAGAAGTTGATGCTGTCTTAGTGCATTTGCAAAATCCAACAGGTTTTGAAGCAATACGAGATAAGTTGATTATTGATTTATTCTACACTACGGGAATGCGAAGAACGGAGTTAATTCATTTAAAAGCAGCAAATGTTAATTTCGCAAACCATACTGTTAAAGTTTTAGGAAAAAGAAACAAGGAGCGAATTATCCCCTTGTTGCCTGTAATTAGTTCTCAACTTGAGAGTTATCTTTTAGAAAGGTCTAAATTAGAAAACCAAATAGATGCAGATTATTTTTTTCTCACCTCAAAAGGGTTAAAAATAAATGAATCTTTTGTGTACCGATTAATAAATTCGTACTTTAGTACTGTTTCCGAAAAGGTAAAAAAGAGTCCGCATATATTGCGTCATACATTTGCAACTCATTTATTGAATAACGGAGCCGATTTGAATTCAGTGAAAGAATTATTAGGGCATTCTAGTTTAGCATCGACACAAGTCTATACACATAATAGTTTATCTGAACTTAAAAAAGTATATAAAGACTCGCATCCTAGGAATCAGAAATAGTTCTAAATGTTTAATTATTAATTAATTTGATTATGAAGGTAAGTGTTCACGCGGTTAACTTTACAGTTGACAGAAAACTAGTTGATTTTGTACAAGAGAAAATGGACAAATTAGAAAAGTACTATGACAAAGTGGTTTCTTCGGATGTTTTTTTAAAGGTTGAAAAAACTAGTGATAAAGAGAATAAATTTGTCGAAATTAAGATAAACGTACCTGGTGACGATTTTGTAGTCAAAAAACACTGTAAGACATTTGAAGAGGCGGTTGATTTGGCAACTGAATCATTAGAGCGATTATTAGTTAAAAGAAAAGAAAAAATCAGAACATCGGTTTAAATTAAAAATTTTTTAAAAAAATGTTTTGAAAGAGAGATAAAATCTATACATTTGCAGTCCGTTAGAAATAGCGGACTTTTTTTATTG
>CAYWFQ010000048.1:0-14343 GCA_964457505.1 uncultured Flavobacterium sp. | reverse complement strand
CCTCTTTAATATCTCTAATTCGGACCATTCCTTCGCATTTATTTTCGATAATTTCGACGTAAATACCCCATTCAGTTACTCCAGAAATCACCCCTAAAAACTCTTGATCTTGGTGATTTTGCATGTATTTTACCTGCATGTATTTGATAGAATCACGTTCAGCATTAGTAGCTAAACCTTCCATAGTAGACGAATGTAAACATTTAGCTTCATAGGTTTCTTCATCTGCTGATTTTCCTCCGTCTAAATAAAATTGCAACAAACGGTGTACCATCACATCTGGATATCTACGAATTGGCGAAGTAAAATGCGAATAATAATCAAATGCTAAGCCATAATGACCAATATTATCCGTTGAATATTTTGCTTTACTCATACTACGAATAGCTAGCGTATCAATTAGATTTTGCTCTTTGCTACCAACAACTTCAGTAAGTAAATTATTTAAGGATTTAGATATATCACCTTTGTTTCTAAAGTCGATTTTATAACCAAACTTAGCAATAACGGTTTGCATCGCAATCAATTTATCTTCATTAGGTTCATCGTGAATACGATAAATAAAGGTTTTCTTTTGTTTACCAATGAATTCAGCTACTTTTCTATTCGCTAAAAGCATGAATTCTTCAATCAAATGATTCGCATCTTTTGATATTTTAAAATACACACCTGCAGGTTCTCCTTCTTGATCTAGGTTGAATTTTACTTCTACTTTATCAAAAGAAATAGCGCCTTCGTTCATTCTATTTCTACGTAATATTTTAGCTAATTCTTGTAGTTTTAAAGTAGCATTTACAATCTCTGGCGAAACTTGATAAGAAGCTCCGGTAATTGAAATTTCTTGCGGAATTGTATCATCTTTCGTTTCAATAATATATTGCGCTTCTTCGTAAGCAAAACGTTGGTCAGAGAAAATTACTGTTCTACCAAACCATTGGTTGACTACCTGAGCTTTTTCATTGATTTCAAATACCGCTGAGAAAGTATATTTTTCTTCTTGCGGTCGTAACGAACAAGCAAAATTAGACAATACTTCAGGTAACATAGGTACAACTCGATCCACTAAATACACCGAAGTAGCTCTTTGATACGCTTCATCATCTAAAATAGTACCTTCTTCTAAATAAAAAGAAACATCGGCAATATGAATTCCAATTTCATAATTTCCGTTTTCTAATTGTTTGAAAGACAAGGCATCATCAAAATCTTTTGCATCTTTTGGATCAATAGTAAAAGTCAACGTATCGCGCATATCACGACGATTCGCTATTTCAGATTCTTGAATACTAGTGTCTATTTTTTGTGCATAGGTCTCCACTTCAATAGGAAATTCAGAAGGTAAACCGTATTCAGCTAAAATGGCATGAATTTCAGTATTATGTTCTCCAGGTTTTCCAAGTACTTTAATCACTTTTCCAAAAGGACTATCCGCTCTTTTAGGCCAATCTTCGATATGCACCAAAACAACATCACCTTGCTCTGCCTCTCCTATTTTGTCTTTTGGAATAAAAATATCAGTGTACATTTTTGGATTCGCAGTAGATACAAAAGAAAAATTCTTTTGAATATCAATAACTCCAACAAAATCAGTTTTATTTCGTTCAATTACTTCAATCACTTCACCTTCTGGACGACGCCCTTTTCGGCGATTGTACACATACACTTTTACAGTATCTTTATCTAAAGCGCGATTTAAATTATTGGTTGGAATAAAAACATCTTCTTCTAAATCCGGACAAACAAAATAAGCGGTTTTACGACCCGTCATATCAATTTTACCTTCGTAATATTCTTGACTAACTGCTTTAATTAAATATTTACCAGGTTCAGATTCTATAATTGTTTTTTGAGCAGAAAGAATTTTTAAATCTTTTATAATTTGATTTCTACTTTGAGTATCGTCTAAATCTAATTTAGTGGCTATTTGCTTGTAATTAAATACTTTATTAGCACTTTGAGATAATATTTTTACAATTTTTTCAGAGTAAGTCTTCTCTTTTTTGAGCGGTTTTCTTAAACGCTTTCCCATATTTCTTTTCTTAAAAGTCTAAAATTACAAATAAGAAATTAGAATACCTTTTTAAAGATTCAGATTTATTAAAAATATAACTTTTACCACATCTTCATTTTTCTAAAAAAAATTGTTTTTAAAATCTTCAAAGTTGTCAACATCTATTTAAAACAACAAAAAGAAAAAGAAATTTAAATTAATTTTTTTATGGTTATTATAGCGTGTTAATAGTTACTATAATTTTTTTAAAAAAGGATTTGAAATGAAGTTAGAACTAGTTATTTTTAGTTATTAACACCTTTTTTTATAGTTAAAGAATTAAAAACAAAGACTTTCTCGATTTTAATTAACAGTTGTTTATAACCTAAAATTTATTCTTTTTGTAGATAAGTAAATTTTCAAAATCTGTTAATAAACTTCATTTTTCTATTCATAACTTTTCTAAAAATTCAACAAACTAAATTAGGATTTTTAAACTGCGTTTTGGATTACATTTTTTTCTTTTACCACCATAAAAAACTTCTAATTTTCTATCTTGAGTTATTAACACAGTATGTTAATTTAATGTTACCTGAAAATCAACCAATTGCATTTTGCTATTAACAATTCATTTTTTTAACACTTTTGTTATAAAAAACGAATTGATATTCAATTATTTATAATCTTTTAAAAACCTATTTTTTTAGTAAACAGCTCTTAATCTGATTTTTACTATTTATTCAAAACAGCTATTTCTATTGGTTAATAAAGAAGCAAAGAAACGAATGTAATAATGAATCCTAACTCGAAATCTTTCCTTATTTTTGAACACGAACTTAACACACTACTAACAATGAATATTTCTATTGGAAACGACCACGCAGGTCCAGAATATAAAAAAGCAATTGTGGCTATGCTTGAAGCAAAAGGGCATCAAATCACTAATTACGGAACCGATTCTTATGAGGCGGTGGATTATCCCGATTTGGCACATCCTGTTGCTAAAGATGTTGAAGAAGGAAAGGCTGATTTTGGTATTGTAATTTGCGGAAGCGGTAATGGAATTGCCATGACGGTGAATAAACATCAAAAAGTGCGTGCCGCTTTGTGTTGGATGAAAGAAATTGCAGCCTTAGCGCGTTTGCATAATGATGCGAATGTGATTAGTATTCCAGCTCGTTATACTTCTGTTCCACAAGCGGTAGAAATGGTTGAAACCTTTTTAAACACTGAATTTGAAGGGGGAAGACACCAAAACCGCGTGAATAAAATCGCTTGTCAATAAATACAAATCGCGTCAGCAAAACAGAGTGTTAGCAATACTAAAAGCTGAAATAATACAATACTCCAAAACTTCCAAAGGAAACTTCTTTTGGAAGTTTTGTGTTTAAATACCCACATCCCGAAACCAGTTCCTGTACTTCCTCCAATTAAAGCCAAAAGCAACAAACTGTTTTCGGCAATTCTTCTTTTTTTATTTCGAGCCAAATACTTGTCATAACCTACTAAAATGAAGCTTATAACAGTAGTCGCTAAAAAATAAAAATATAAAAGCTGCATGAGAGTAGATATCTGAGGTAAAGATATTATTTTCGTGTCACAATATATTTATTACCCATGACCAACATTCAATTCATCGCAAAATCGGTAGCAACTGCCGCAGTTAATATTCAAAAAACAGTTCAGTTATTAAACGAAGATTGTACCATTCCGTTTATTTCTCGATACCGAAAAGACCAAACGGGTAATCTAGATGAGGTGGTGATTGAGCAAATTGCAAAATTGAATAAACAATACGATGAAATTGTAAAACGCAAAGAAAGCATTCTAAAAACAATAGAAGAGCAAGGGCAACTTTTGCCTGATTTGGCAAAAAAAATCCAAGACTGTTTTGATTTGCAAGAATTGGAAGATTTGTATTTGCCATTCAAAAAGAAGAAAAAAACCAAGGCCGATGTGGCGCGCGAAAATGGTTTGGAGCCATTAGCAAAAATCATTATGGCGCAAAACAATGACAACATTGATTTTATTTCGACTCAATACATCAATGAAAATGTAATCAACGAAGAAGCCGCTTTGCAAGGCGCACGAGATATTATCGCCGAATGGATTAACGAGAATATTCACGTTCGTCAACAGTTGCGCCGTTTATTTCAAAGAAAAGCAACCATTACTACCAAGGTGGTAAAAACCAAAAAAGACGACGAAGCGGCTCAAAAATTTTCGCAGTATTTTGATTGGTCCGAGTCATTAAGTAAAACACCGCCCCATCGATTAATGGCGATGTTGCGTGCCGAAAACGAAGGTTTTGTAAAACTAAAAATCGAAGTAGATATTGATGAGGCTTATGATATCATTGATGAACTGATATTGAAACGTCAAAACGATACTACGCCGCATATTCAATTAGCCATTGAAGACAGTTACAAACGATTGTTAAATCCAGCGATTTCGAATGAAACTTTGCAAGAGGCTAAAGCCAAAGCAGACGCCAATTCGATTCAGGTTTTTGCGACGAATTTAGGACAACTTTTATTGGCTCCACCTTTGGGAGAAAAGCGCATTTTAGCGATTGATCCTGGTTTTAGAAGTGGTTGTAAAATAGTCTGTTTGGATGAAAAAGGCGATTTGCTATACAATGAAACGATTTATCCACATGCGCCTCAAAATGAAGAGGCTATGGCAATGAAAAAAATCCGTTCGATGGTCAATTCCTATAAAATTGATGCGATTTCTATTGGAAATGGAACGGCTTCGCGTGAAACAGAATTCTTTATTAAAAAAATTGCTTTTGATAAGCCGGTGCAGGTTTTTGTGGTTTCGGAGGCGGGTGCTTCGGTCTATTCGGCATCGAAAATTGCCCGCGAAGAATTCCCTAATTATGATGTTACCGTTCGAGGATCAGTTTCTATCGGGCGACGATTGAGCGACCCTTTGGCGGAGTTGGTAAAAATTGACCCAAAAGCCATTGGCGTAGGCCAATACCAACACGATGTAGATCAAAACAAATTGAAAGAAGAGTTAGATGCCACGGTGATTCGTTGTGTGAACTCTGTGGGAATTAACATCAATACTGCTAGTAAGCATTTGTTGAGTTATGTGAGTGGAATAGGAGAGAAGCTGGCCGAAAATATTGTGCAATACCGTTCCGAAAACGGTCCATTCGACGACCGAAAACAACTAAAAAAAGTACCTCGATTGGGCGACAAAGCGTTTCAACAAGGCGCCGCTTTTATTAGAATAAAAGAAGGAAAAAATCCGTTAGACAACTCGGCGGTGCATCCTGAAGCCTATTCTATTGTCGAAAAAATGGCAAAAGATTTGAAACTTTCGGTACACGAATTAATTGGCAACAAAGAAAAAACCACATTAATTAAACCCGAAAATTACATTACACCGGAAATAGGTTTGCTGACTTTAAAAGACATTATCAAAGAGCTCGAAAAACCAGGTTTGGACCCAAGAAAATCTGCTAAAGTATTTGAATTTGATCCCAATGTGAAATCGATAAAAGACCTTAGAACAGGAATGATCTTACCTGGAATTGTCAACAATATTACCAACTTTGGTTGTTTCGTAGATATTGGGATTAAAGAAAGTGGTTTGGTTCATATTTCCCAACTCAAAGCAGGTTTTGTGAGCGATGTGAATGAGGTGGTAAAATTACACCAACACGTTGAGGTTAAAGTGACTGAAGTCGACGAAGACCGCAAACGAATTCAGTTGACGATGATTTTGTAAAAACAAAAAACCCAAGTTATTAACTTGGGTTTTGTTATTAGAATTGATAAAGAATTATTCTTTAGTGTCTTCTTTCTTAACTGCTGACGAATCGTCTTTAGCTGCGTTTTTAAATTCTTTAATTCCGCTTCCTAAACCTTTCATTAGTTCTGGAATTTTTTTACCTCCAAAAAGCAATAATACAACTGCTAGTATAATAAGTATTTCTGTAACACCTAATCTTCCCATGATTTACTATTTTAATGCCGAAGCAAATTTGTTTAAATATGAAGTACAAATGTATATAGAATTAGTGAATAGCAATTCTTTTTTCTTCATTTATTTGGTTTTAAAAGCGTTAAAATTGTATTAAAATGTGATTTAGTTGGATTTCTTCTTCAGAAATCAAGCGTATCGCTTACGTTAATATTTGTTTATATTTGTTCAATAAACCACGATCAATGTTCAATAAAGGAGAATTACGACAAAAAGTAAAAGAAAATTTATTCATCAAAAGGCGTTTAATTATATTAAACGAAGACACTTTTGAAGAAACGTTTTCTTTAAAATTGACGTTGATGAATGTTTTTGTGGTTCTTAGTTTAAGCGCAATCTTCATAATTATTGTGACTACTTTTATCATTGCGTTTAGTCCCTTGCGCGAGTTTATTCCAGGCTATTCTTCTTCTAAATTAAAAAGAGATGCTACAGAATTGGCTTTAAAATCAGATTCATTGACTCGTGCTTTAGAATACAACGAAGCCTATATTAAATCTTTAAAAAAAGTATTAACAGGCGAACTAGAGTTTGCTAAATTCAACAAAGACTCTATTCTTTCTTCGGTGGAAAAAGAACCTTCAGAAACTAATTTAGAGGCCTCAAAAGAAGAGTTAGAATTAAGAAAACGAGTGGCAAAAGAAGAACATACCCCTTCTTCAAAAAACAAATAAAATCAACACAATGTCTATAAAATCTATTGCGGCTCGATTATTTGCAAGCCAAGTGGTTAAAAAAACCAAAGCTTGGTCATTGAATCCAGTGGCAACGCAGCATAAAGTTTTCCAAGAATTAATTCGCCAAGCGAAAGACACGCAATTTGGAATTGACCATCATTTTGATGAAATACAAACCCCAGCTGATTTTGCGAAACGGGTACCTATTCGAGATTATGAAGGACTTAAAAAGTACTTAGACAAAGTAGTGAAAGGAGAGGAGAATGTCCTTTGGAAAGGCAAACCGCTTTATTTTGCAAAAACCTCAGGAACCACTTCTGGAGCCAAATACATTCCGTTGACTGCAGCATCGATGCCGTATCATATCGAAGCGGCTCGCAATGCCATTTTACATTATATTCACGAAACAGGTAATGCTGATTTTGTAGATGGCAAAATGATTTTTTTGCAAGGAAGTCCCATTCTGGAAGAAAAAAACGGAATAAAATTGGGGCGCTTGTCTGGAATTGTAGCGCATTTTGTTCCGAAATATTTACAAAAAAACCGTATGCCTTCTTGGGAAACCAATTGCATTGAAGACTGGGAAACCAAAGTCAACGCAATTGTTGAGGAAACCTTCAACGAAAATATGACGGTTATTTCGGGAATTCCGTCTTGGGTTCAAATGTATTTTGAAAAACTACAGCAAAAAGGAGGGAAGCCTGTGGGCGAAATTTTCAAAAACTTCAATTTGTTTATTTACGGTGGTGTCAACTACGAACCGTATCGAGCCAAATTTGAAAATTTAATTGGTCGAAAAGTGGATAGTATTGAGCTTTTTCCAGCTTCGGAAGGCTTTTTCGCTTACCAAGACTCTCAAAAGGAAAAAGGAATGTTATTGTTATTGAATTCAGGAATTTTTTACGAATTCATTAAGAGTGACGAATTTTTAAATGATCCCGAAGGTTCGGGACCACGCCGCTACACTATTGGTGAGGTGGAATTGGGCGTGAATTACGTTTTGATTTTGTCTACCAATGCCGGACTTTGGGGCTATAATATTGGCGATACCGTTCAGTTTACGAGTTTAGCACCCTACCGAGTGATTGTTTCGGGTAGAATCAAACATTACATTTCCGCTTTTGGAGAACATGTCATTGGCAAAGAAGTAGAAAGCGCCTTGCAAGAAGCCATGGAAGGGACTTCAATTCGGGTGAATGAATTTACCGTAGCGCCACAAATAAATCCAGCAGAAGGATTGCCGTACCACGAATGGTTGATTGAATTTGATTCCGAAGTGTCGGAAGAACCGGATAATTTAGAAACATTCGCCTTACAAATTGACAACGCGATGCGCAAACAAAATGTGTATTATGACGATTTAATTGTGGGTAACGTTTTGCGACAATTAGTGATTACCAAAGTGCCTAAAAACGGTTTCCAAGACTATATGAAATCCATAGGAAAATTGGGAGGTCAAAATAAAATTCCGCGACTGTCTAACGACAGAAAAATAGCCGATGTGCTAAACCCAAAATAAATCCATTATCTTTGCAGGTTAAATAATATATAAAGATGATAGAAATCAAAAACATTTCGCGCTCTCGAGCGCAAGAGTCGTCAGCAGCTATTGAACGACTGTACATTACCATGAGGCATTTATTTAACCGCGGTTTTTACAAGCCGATGGGAGTTTCGGGAGACACTTTACGCGAAGCTTTATTGGCTTTACGTCCTGAAATTTACGGAAATATTGCCGACGAAAAAGTTGAATTAAACGGACTTCTGTACGTTATTGAACGACTTCCTATCGGAATTGAAGAATGCCGATTCATCAATTTAACTTCAGAAGAAGGGTATTCTAAATCGCATTTCAAAGCAATTGTCCCTCCCAAAAGACGTCGTAATTGCTACCGAATTGACGAAGACCAGATGAACGTAGTGATTACTCGTGGTCGTTCAGACATTTACGATATTTTGACACACTTGACCTTCATATTTATAGAATCGCATAAGATTAAAAACAGAGTGCTATTGGACGAAGCGGGTGAAGTATCACACGATTGGAAAAAATTAGAAATTGCTGTTCAGCAAAATAAAAAATTAACTCAAATAGAGAAAGAGAAAGCGATTTCTCATACCGCTAATATCTTAGGCAGAACCTTCGAAGAAATTTTAGATATCTACGATGCCTTTGGTTCGGCTGCAGCACCAGATCGTTTTTTACACGTTATTTATTGGTTAGGAAAATTAGCCATCGAAGAAATTGTAGAAAATAACAAACGAACAATTACTTTCAGCCCAGTTTTGAGAGAACGTTTAGGACACCATATACACGGAGAGATTTGGGCCACCAACATCAAAGAAGTTTTAAAAGAAAACAATTTATTAGGCAGACCCATCCATGTGATTAGTGCCAATATGCACTCGGTGATGAACTCCATTTTTGCGGTTCCTGTTTTAAAATCGAAATTTAAAAATCAATCGGATTTCTTTATTTACGAAGAGTTGAGCAAGTCAGGCGCAAATGAAGTACGCAATGTGGTTGAATCGATTGCCTTGAAACAAGGAATGATTTCGTTACCAGATACTTCAGGAACGAATATCGATGTTCAAATTTTTGACACAGCCAAAATTGATTGGACAAAAACCTCATTTCCTAAAGCGGATTTAGGTGAAGAAAAACCCGTACTAATTGTAATGGATTATGCTTTTGGAGAGCAAGCTTACGAAACGATTGACGAATTATTCAAACCCTACAAAAAAGAAACTTTCTTAAATGCTCAGTCGATTTCCATTATGGGAAAAGCGGGAATTCTAGAAGGAGGCAAGGGAGACATTATGATTCCGAATGCCCATATTAACGAAGGAACAGCCGACAATTACTTTTTTGAAAATGAATTAACTGCCGACATGTTCGAAGGGAACGATATTGCAGTATTCGCCGGACCGATGGTGACCGTTCTAGGAACCTCGTTGCAAAACAGGGATTTATTGAAGTTCTTTCACGAATCGACTTGGAGAGCAATCGGATTAGAAATGGAAGGCGCTTATTATCAAAAGGCCATTCAGTCGGCTTCTAGAATTAGAAAAAGTGTACCGAAAGATATCAAAGTGCGCTATGCGTATTACGCCTCAGATAACCCTTTAGAAACAGGAAGCACATTAGCCTCTGGAGGACTGGGAACAACAGGAGTAAAACCAACCTATTTGATTACGATCAAAATTTTGGAACAAATTTTTAATGTAAAATAATCAAATACCCCAATTATGAAACGAATATTGATAACAGGAGCCGCAGGATTTTTAGGATCGCATCTTTGCGACCGATTCATCAAAGAAGGCTATTTTGTTATAGGGATGGACAATTTGATTACGGGCGATTTGAAAAACATCGAACATTTATTCAAGTTGGAAAACTTCGAATTTTACCACCATGACATTACAAAATTCGTTCATGTTCCAGGAAAAGTTGATTATATCTTACATTTTGCTTCGCCAGCAAGCCCGATAGATTATTTAAAAATTCCAATCCAAACCTTGAAAGTAGGTTCGTTAGGGACTCACAATTTATTGGGATTGGCACGAGTGAAAAAAGCGCGAATTTTAATTGCGTCGACTTCAGAAGTTTATGGCGATCCATTAGTGCATCCACAAACCGAAGAATACTATGGCAACGTAAATACAATAGGGCCAAGAGGCGTGTATGACGAAGCCAAACGCTTCCAAGAATCGATTACGATGGCGTACCATACGTTTCACGGTGTAGAAACTCGAATTGTTCGAATTTTCAACACTTACGGACCAAGAATGCGCCTCAACGATGGACGCGTAATTCCGGCCTTTATTGGGCAAGCGATTCGCGGAGAGGATTTAACCATTTTTGGAGACGGAATGCAAACACGTTCTTTTTGTTATGTGGACGATCAAGTGGAAGGAATTTACAGACTCTTGCATTCAGACTATGTGTACCCAGTGAATATTGGGAATCCAGACGAAATTACCATCAAAGATTTTGCCGAAGAAATTATCAAATTAACAGGCACGAATCAAAAAGTAGTCTATCATCCGTTGCCGATAAATGACCCCTTACAACGCCAACCGGATATTACTAAAGCCAAAGAATTATTGGGTTGGGAAGCCAAAGTAGGCCGTGCCGAAGGAATGAAAATTACGTACGACTATTTCAAATCCTTATCTCCAGAAGAGCTTTCGAAAGAGGAACACAAAGATTTTTCGAATTATATTAAATAAAAATTAACCCGTTTTTTAAGCGGGTTTTTTGTTGGCATACTGTTCAAATGAGTTTTAAAACATTTTTAAATTGATTAATTTTTAAATTGTTCAATTATTTTTTTACATTTGAAAAGCCCTAAAACTGCATTGGATTCCAAATCAACTTCCTTTACAGATTTTATAAAATGCAAACGACTAAAATCGTTTGTAACCGCTTGTATGGGCAACTTGCGCCAATAAATGAGTTATGCACAATACAAAAAGACACCAACTAAATAAAAATATGAGAATAGATTTAAGAAATCAGCTTGCAGAAGGAATGAACAACTTACAAGCTTGGAGAAACAGGTATAGTAAAACTGAATACGCTGAGAAAGTTTTGCTCAACGTATTTTATAGAAAATATTCGACACACTTTATGTGGGATAAAATTCAGAATTCATTTCAGACAAAAATGTTTGGTGGAAATAAAGTCTTATGGAATGACTTTAACGAAGGTTGGCGTGAAATGATGAATTTATATCAAAACCAATCGACAAAAACACAACCAATTTTATTGCAATTGCTCTCTGAAAAAAGTGAAAATATGGTTGGTAGTGTTTCCTATGCAGGATTTGCAGATAAAATAAATGGAGCAAAAAAAGGAAACAACGCAGATATTGAGGAGATTGAGTTCACATACTTGCATTATCTTCTAAATGACCAACTTATTCTAATGTGGAGTGCATATGGAGGTACAGGTCTGTCAAAAATTGATGCGTTAGCACAAATGTCAGGAGTTATAATCGCAGAAACTGATATGACAGAATATGGAAAAGTTGAAACTATTATTGGTCAGTTGTGTACAGGGCCATATTTACACCAAAACTATAATCCGTTACCACCATTATAATGGACGAAACTGTTGACAGAGGTTTTAAATCGACTCTTGGGCTTTTATTTTCAATTCCAGAATTCGGAGATTTCTTCGAAAAATTTTCTTTGGAGCACAAAATAGAATGCAAAGATGACTTACAATTGTTAACAGATAAGTTTAAAGAGTATTTATCTAAAAAAAGAGAAGTAGTAGAAGAAGAAAACATACTTTTTAAACATTTAATAGAATGTGCCGAAAATGAAGTTTACGCAAACAGTAAACTTAAAATTGCAATCATTAATAGAGTTAAAATCCCAAATGAAACTTTTTTAAACGAGTTTAATACTGACTTTCAAGCAATAAAAACGGATGATTTGTTTTTTGAACAAACAAATAAAGGAAAGTATAAAACTGTAAAAGAATTTATTTCATTACACGGTGTTGATGGAAAAGGTTTATTTGAATTATATGAGAAATATAAGGATTTCAACCACCCATATATTTATGATTTAATTTCAGAGCCACTTATTCAAGCAAAGAATTTCTCAAATGGAATCGCAGTATTAAAAAAATCTTTGAATTACGCATTTAGATACCCTAACTATTTTTGGGATAGTCTAAGAGGTGTTGATTCTTGTGCAACTTCCTTGTATCGACTTCAATTCTTATTAGGAAAAGATGGTTTAATGGAATTAAACAAGACCATTAACAATTTCGAAATCAAACTATTAAAACTAATCTTCCTGTATCTTTCAAGAGTAATTTATATGAGTGATAATAATTTATTGTCAATTGACGCTTATTCAAACAGAGCAAGAATTGTCAGAGATTATCCATATCAATTTATGGGTATTTTTGGATTAGGTGTAATTCCAGACATTCAATATATTTCTGATAAATATTTAGCATACACGACAGCAACCAAAAACAACTTAGTTGGACAGCCTTTTCAACAATTGATGTGGGACAGTATGAAAATGTATAGACACGGTTCACACATTCCGAATAGTTCAGGTGGCTATCAAGAAACTGAAGATGCTACTTGGATGCAATTAGTTCAAAGAGGTAATTTAAGGAGTATAAACCTGTCAGAAAAGATATTGGCGGAATTTGAAAATTACGCATTGAATTTTACAAAAAGCGAAATAGATTTAATTTGTGATATTGCGACTAAAAAAAATAAAGATGATTTAGAGAACTATTTAAAAAAACTGAAAGAATAAATGTACTGTGCATAACAGCAGTTTGACAATATGACGGGTTTAGTGCTAAATTGAAAGCAATTGCTTTTAAATCAAACATCCCCCGCTAGTCCGAGCATTAGGTAACACTAGGCTAGCGCGAGCTTCAAGCTCGTGCTCACAAACATGAGCAAGTAAAAATAGATGAAAATGGTCAAACAAAGAGTAAATAATTGGAATGGGTACGAGCGAGACGCTCGCACTAGCGGTGGGGATTTATAAATAAATTTTTGATGGAACAATACCAAATGCTTTTAATTGGTCCCGAAAATAGAATTTTGAATTTTGAAGCATTTCAAAAATGGAAAGAAAATAAAAATTTGAAAATTGATTTAAATCAAAAATACAGTGTTGTATCATACAAAACGAAATAAACATAAGCAATTAAAGCCAAACCCTGCTCACGCGCGAAATGAAATTCGAAGAAGTCAATCCTTTCGCGTGGTTTCTATAAAGCAAAAGCAATATTTAGTTTTGACCAAGAACTGAGATAACTGCAGTAACCATAAAAAAACTCATGACCAACGATTATTTAGAAAGCGTACAAAAGCAATTTCAGTATTACAAAATGCTGGGCGACCAAACGTTTTTGCAATTGCAAGAGGAAGCATTGTTTTGGCAACCAAATGCCGAAAGCAATAGTATTGCCACCATCGTGAAACATCTGTGGGGTAATATGTTGTCTCGTTGGACAGATTTTTTGACTACTGACGGAGAAAAAGAATGGAGAAATCGAGAAGCTGAATTTGAAAACGATCTACTAACCCGTCAAGAATTGTTAGAAAAATGGGAAGAAGGCTGGAGCTGTTTGTTTAACGCCTTAAACAGTTTGACTCCAAACGACTTACTCAAAGAAATTTACATTCGGAATCAAGGACACACCATCACAGAAGCCATTAACAGACAACTAGCACATTATCCGTATCATGTGGGACAAATTGTATTTATCGGGAAAATAGTGTGCGACAACAAATGGGCTTCTTTGTCCATTCCAAAAGGGAATTCCGCTTCCTACAATGCCGACAAATTTTCAAAACCCAAACAAAAAACCCATTTTACCGACGAATATTTAAACAAAGACAAAGAATAGCCGCTAAAAAAGCAGGGTTTTTGTTTATAAAATTATCTAACCTGCAAGGTCTTTTTGACCTTGTAGGTTTTGTTTTGAAAAAGAGTCTAATACCTGCAAGGTTTAAGAACCTTGCTTGAAAATGGGTGTCCCAACAACTTTTTAAAAATTAATTATTATTTCCGTTCAAAAGCCATTATTTTTGCACCATCCTCCGAAAGGCGGACAAGTAACTAATACAACAACAACATGACTATTTTACTATTGGGTTCAGGCGGAAGAGAACATGCATTTGCATG